>JALWJZ010000031.1 GCA_026996855.1 Anaerolineales bacterium | reverse complement strand
CTCGGGGACCTGGGCCTCTTCCAGGGCCTCGGCCTCGGCTTCGGGGGTCTCGGCCACCGCCTCGGGTGCGGCTTCCTGGAGCCATTCGGGGACCTGGGCCTCTTCCAGGGCCTCGACCTCGGCTTCGGGGGTCTCGGCCACCGCCTCGGGTGCGGCCTCTTGGAGCCATTCGGGGACCTGGGCCTCTTCCTGTGTTACGAAGGCTTCACCTTCTGTTTCCGGTGCCACCTCTTTCAGCCAGTCGGGAATTTCGTCCTCCTCGATCCCTTCGGCGGTGGTTTCGGTTTCAGGTTCCGGCATCGCTTCTTTCAACCAGTCGGGAATCTCGGTTGCCTCGATCCTTTCACCGGCTTCTTCGGTTTCGGCTTCTGGCGCCATCTCTTTCAGCCATTCGGGCATTTCCCCGACGTCCACCGCTTCGGTTTCGACCGTTTCTTCGGGGGCCGCGACCACTTCTTGCAGCCATGTCGGCGCTTCCTCTTCCATTTCCATCGGAACGGCTTGGGTTTCTTCCTGGAGCCAGGTGGGCTCCTCGGCTGGAGTCTCTTCCGTTTCAAGGGTTTCTTCCGATTTGGGTTTCAACACCGGTGCGACCAGGCTTTCCGCTTCCTCCGTTTGGGCCAAGGCCTCTTCCAGCCAGGAAAGGTCCTCTTCGGGGAGGTCGCCTTCGGGAAGGCCGACTTTGGGTTCGGGAGCCAGGGCTTGCAACCACTCCGGTATATCGCCCTGTTCCAACGCGGGTTTTTCGCTCTCGGGTTCTTCGGCTTGGGAAGGTTGCGGAGCGACTTGGGCTTCCTCGGTCTCGGCTTCGATCCATGGCGGAATCAGTTCGGAGTCCAGGTCCAGGTCTTCGCTCATTCCCAGGGCTTCCAGGTCGCCGGGGAGGGCCAGCAGTTCCGGTTCAAGTCCCGAATCGGTCAGCAGAAGGCCGGGCATCTGGTCTTCCAGTTCCAAGAGGATGTCTTCTTCGTCCCAGGCCAGTTCACCAAGGGTGACCATTTCGTCGGGAACCTGTTCCGGTGTAGGCCATTTGTCCGAAACATAAGCGGCGTACGGTTCCATGGCCACGATGCGCTCCCAATAGCGCTCGGCTTCGTCTCCCCGGCCCTGGCGGCGCAACACCCGCACCATGCCCCAATTGGCTCGCCAGTGGTAGGGCAATATCCGTAACAGGCGGGCCGCGACTTCCAGGGCTTTGGTGTCCTGCCCGGCCTTTTCATAGGCTTCGGCCAAAAAGCCTCGCAAATCGTAGCGGCGGGGCTGGGCCTGCAGCAGGGCTTCCAGTTCCAGGATGGCCTGGGGATACATGCCGCTGCGCAGGTAGATGCGGGCCAACGCGGCTCGCGTGAGGCGGATGCGCGGCGGGGCAATACCGTCCCGTTCCCGGTAGAGGCGTTGCAGTTCCTCTTGAATCAGCAGGTTGGCGGGTTGCGCTTCAAAAGCCCGTTCCATGTGCCAGATGGCGCTGTCCAGGTCGCCTTCTTCCTCTCGGATGATGCTCATCGCGGCATGGGCCAAAAAATCTTCCGGCACGGCAGACAGAAGACGTTGAAACACTTCCAGGGCGTCGCCGTACTGGCGCGCTTCCAGGTAGGCCTTGCCCAACACTCGGTAGGCTTCCAGGTATTTGGGGAAGTGATACAGCACATGGCGGGCTTGGATGAAGGCTTTTTGGTAGGCTTCTTGGGCGATGAGGTCGTCAATGTTCCGAATGTACACGCGCAACGGGATTTTGGACATGCTTCACCTCGTCCCAGGATTTGGTTTCATTATAGCAAGAAAAATGGACACGGTTGCACTACCTTAAACTCCTTCCTCCCTCTGGCGGCTCCATGCAGCGTGAAAGACAACCTCGCCTGACGAGGCGCATGAAGGCCAAGGGAGGCCTTCATGCGCCTTCCAAGTCCGCGAGCACGTCCACCAGGGCGTCCAGCACGTCTCCGGCCAGCACCGCCGCGGTGCTGCCCAGGGCGTCTGCGGCCGTCAGGCCCGCGTGGGCGTGAAGCCAGACGCCGGCCAGGGCGGCTTCGTAGGGGGGCACCCCCTGGGCCATCAGACCGCCAATGGTGCCGGCCAGCACGTCGCCAGTGCCGGCCCGGGCCAGCGCGGGGGATGCCACCGGCACCACCCCGGTGCGGCCATCCGGCGCGGCAACCACGGTGCCCGCGCCCTTGAGCACCACCACGTGTCCCCATTTCTGCGCGTAGGTTTCGGCCACTTCCACCCGGCGGGCCTGGATGTCCTGGGTGCTCAAACCGGTGAGCACGGCCATTTCGCCGGGATGGGGGGTGAGCACCGCGAGGTCGGGCAGGCGTTTCCACCATCGGGGGATTTCGGCCAGCAATTTCAGGCCATCGGCATCTACCACCATGGGCGGAAGGTCGGTCGCTTTGGTTCTGCGGCGGGTCTTCTTTGGGGGATTCACCGCGCTCAAAAAGCCTGCGGGGCGTGGGGCTTTGCCCGGGGCGTTGGGGTCCAGCAGGGCTTCCAGAAAGCCCCGGGTGGTTCGTTCCAGCCCGAAGCCCGGCCCGACGACCATCGCGGTCACCCGGCCTTTGGTCAGGTGCTCGCGTACCAGCCGGGCCGCGTCTTCGGCGATGACGCCCATTTCGTGGGTCAGGAGCAGCCAGGTGGCCTCGGGAAGCATCCCGGCCAGGGCCGCGTGGAGGGGGTGGGGCACCGCCAGGGTCACCAGGCCGGCACCCACCCGATAGGCAGCCTTCCCGGCCAGGTAGGCGGCACCGGTGAAGTTCAGTGAGCCGGCCACCACCAACACCGTGCCGAAGGTGCCCTTGTGGGCATCGGGCGGCCGCGGCGGTAAGATGCTCGCTACGCGCGCTTCATCGGGTACTTCACGGCGAATGTCTTCCCATGCGGGCAGGTCGTCGGGCAGGCCGATGTCCACCACGTGCAGTTCCCCCAAATAGGTGAGGGCCGGGAGTTGCACCATACCCAACTTGACCGCGGCCATGGTCACGGTGTGGTCCGCGGGGAAGGTCTGTTCGGCCACCTGGCCGGTGTCGCAATCCACCCCGGAAGGTACGTCCACGGCCACCACCGCGGGGCCGAAGGCCGTCACCCAGTCTTTCACCTGGGCCATGAAAGAGGCCAGCGGTTCGCGCACCGGGGGGCGCGCGCCGGTACCCAGCAACCCATCCAGCAGAACCGCGTGCGCCGGTAGGGCCTCCCGGAGCAGGCTCAGGTCCGCGTCCTGCTCCAGGCGCAGCACGTCGCCGCCCGCTTTCTGCACCCGTTGCACCAGCGGGTCGTTGGGGTCCCGGGGTCGGGCCAGGTACGCGGTAACCGACCACCCCCATTGGGCCAGGTAGGCCAACGCGACCAGGGTATCGCCGCCGTTGTTTCCCGAACCAACCAGGCCCAGGGCGGTGCGAGAGGTGGTTTCCCCGTACAAGAGATTCACCCATTCGGCCAACCCTTTGCCCGCCGCTTCCATCATGTCGGCGTAGGTCCACCCTCGTTCGTTGGCCTGACTTTCCAGTGCCCGCATTTGGGCCACGGTGACCAAAGGAATCATGGCGCTTCCTCCCTGCTTGCATCGGTTGTCGTATAATTGTACTTCACGAAAGACCAATGACACTGTTACGAGTTGTACCATGAGCGTGGAACGTTTCTGGCAAATTTTGGGTGTCTCGCCCCGACAGCGTCGGCGGTGGCGGGAGTGGCTTACGGCCTACTTGTATTTGAGCCCGTCCCTGTTGTTGATTGGACTGTTCGGGCTGTGGCCGGTTTTGTTCGCGGTGTACGTGAGCCTGCACCGATGGCGCATCCGTCGCGGTCCTTTCCTGGGCATGACCCATTATTTCTTGGCCGTGGACGTGATGGCCGTTTTCCTCTTTGGCCTGACGGGCTTGGGGTTGTTGGCTCTGGGGGTGTATCTCCTGCGGCGGTATTGGTGGAAAGCATACGCTCCCGTTGAGCGGGGGTGGTTGCTGGCGCCTTCCCTGGGCTGGGCTGCGGCCTGGTGGGCGTTTACCGGATACGGCGTGGCCGCCCTCCCCCATGTGCTGGACATTGCCAACAAAGCCGTGGGCAAACGTCCCACCGTGGCCATGTTCCGTCAATGGCTCTGGGAGGCCCTGACCGCCCAGGCTCTTCATCCTTGGTGGCGGGCCTTTTGGGTGTTGGCGTTGCTCAGTGGGGTCATCAGTTTGAGTTTGTGGTATCGACGCCGCGCGCTGTTCCGGCAAGGCGCCACGCCTCTGGCCTGGAGCAGTGTGGGGGTGTATTTCCTGGGCATTGGGGTGCTGGTTCTGGCCTTCACCTGGAGCGAAACGCTGCGCTGGCAGGCCCGATTGTGGGAAAAAGGAGAAACCCGGGTGCTCCTGGAACAGACCGCATCCATTGCTTTTGGGGCTGCTGGGTTGCTGCTCTCGTGGAAACTCTGGCGAGGCGCGGTGGTTTCCGTTTCCACTCGCGCTTTCGTGGGAAAGGCGGCCGGTGCCCTGGTGGCCATGGTCGCGGGGTGGATTTTGCTCATGGAACTGCCCCCGGTGATACGCTCCGGCGATAAGGATGTTTGGGAAGGCCTGCTCATCACCACCTACTATGCCCTGGGCACGGTGCCGTTCCAGTTGTCCATTGCCTTGTTCCTGGCCGTGTTGCTGTATCAGAACCTGCCCGGCAAGGAGATGTTTCGCATCATCTATTTCCTGCCTTACGTGACCCCTTCGGTGGCCAGCGCCGCGGTGTTTCGATTGTTGTTTTCCCCCCGTCCCACCGCGCCCATCAACACCCTGCTGGCCAAACTGGGCCTGCCGCCCCAGCGCTGGCTGATGGAACCTCGGGGGATTGGCTTCCTCCTGGGCGAGGCCCTGGGTTTCGAGGTGCCCTCCTGGTTGCACGGCCCCAGCCTGGCTCTGGTGGTCATCATGGTGTACTCCATCTGGGTGTTCGTGGGCTACGACATCGTGATTTACCTGGCCGGGTTGGGGAACATCCCCTCGGAACTCAAGGAAGCCGCGGCCATTGACGGTGCTTCCGGGTGGCAGATTTTCCGGTATGTCACCCTGCCTTTGCTTTCCCCCACCATTTACTTCCTCAGCCTCATTGCGGTTATCGGTACGTTCAAAGCCTTCAACCATATCTACGTCATGCGGGAGATAGGCGCGCAGGGCACGGTGGATACCTTGAGCCTGGTCATCTTCGACGAGTTCTTCATAAAGACCCGATACGGATACGCCTCGGCTCTGGCCTTCGTGCTCTTCGCGGTCATCCTCAGCCTGACGTACATCAATCGCCGGGTGCAGGAGCGCTGGGTTTTCTACCAATGAGGCCTGCATCTTCGCGGCATCCGGCCATCGTGGAGGAGGGAGGTCGTTCCATGTCTTGGCGACGTTGGTTCTGGGGGGGTGTGTTTTTGCTGTTTTGGGGCCTGATGGCGGGGTGCGTATCTCCCACGCCGTCACGACCAACCCCTGGCCCCGGCACGGGAGCGCCCCCTCCCACGGTGTCAGCAACCCGTCCGCCCACGGTACCCACACCCACCCCGCGCCCCTTTGTCAAGGTGACCTTTCGGGTGCACGTCCCACCCAATACGCCCATCCATCAGGGAATCGTGCTTACCGAGGTGGACGAACTCGCGGGCCTGACGGTGAACGCCCAGCGATATACGATGGCCCAGGGAAGCGACGGTTCGTACTTCGTCACCCTGGTGCTGCCGTTGCACAGCCTGTTCGTCTATCGGTATGAGCGCCAAACCCCCAGCGGGGCTTACGTGCAAGAACATCGGCTCTCCGGAGAACCGGTGCGTTACCGGGTGCTTCGGGTTTCCGGCCCCATGATGGTGGAAGACGTGGTGGCCCGGTGGACGGATACGCCCTACGTGGGCCCGCCGCCGGGTCGTTTGCAGGGCAAGGTGGTGGATAAGACCACCGACCATCCCGTGGCCCATGCGCTGGTTTTCGTGGCCGGGTATCAGGTGTTGACCAACGCCCTGGGCCAGTACGTCATCGAGGACATTCCGCCTGGTTTGCACAACGTGGTTGTGATGGACCTGGACGGGAAGTACCGGGTATTCCAGCAACTGGCGGAAATCGCAAGCAACGCCACCACGCCGGCGGACATCCCCCTGCAGCCGGCCCGCATGGTCACGGTGACCTTCCAGGTGTATCCGCCGGCCCATACCCCGGCCGGTGCGCCCTTGCGCCTGGTGGGGCATTGGTACCGGTTGGGCAACAGTTTCGGCACTTTGCGCGGCGGTATGAGCGTGGCACCGGGCCGCGCGCCCCAATTGCGCTACACCGACGAAGGTTATTACACCCTGACGCTGTCGTTGCCCGCGGAGGAAGAGTTGCGCTACCGCTTTACCCTGGGAGACGGCCTGCTCAACGCGGAACTGGATGCTCAAGGACAGTTGGTCACCCGGCGCCTGTTGGTGCCGAATAGCGATGCCCTGGTGCGCGCCCATATCGCCCGGTGGCAATGGCCCGGCGTCGGCCAGGTATGGTTCGAGGTCACCGTGCCGGAGAGCACGCCCCCCGAGGATTTCATCAGCCTGCAAATTCGCTACAACGCCTGGAGCGAACCTCTGCCCATGTGGTATCTGGGCGGCCGACGCTGGGGATACATGTTCTTCGGTCCGCTACCGCGAAGTGTAGCGTACCGTTACTGCCGCAACGAACAATGCGAAGTGGCCCACGAGGCCGGTTCCGCAGGGCTTCAGGGCCGACGGGTTTCCGGCACCACGTTTCCACAGCACCTCAAGGACGAGGTGAATTCCTGGGCGTATTATGCGCCGGTGTCTTCGCCTTTGAGTGGAGTGACGCCTCCGGCTGCGCGCACACCCGCTTACCTTACGGGTCTGGCCTGGACGCGCGGGTACCACCCCTCCTGGTTTCCTTATGAACCGCGGGCGCTGCGGGATATGGCCGGGCTGGGGAGCAATGCGGTCCTCTTCCAACCCACCTGGGCGGCGGTGCAACATACGCCTTTCCCCCTGTTTGTGGTGGAACCGGGACGCAATCCGTTGACCCCGGACGTGGTCCGCTGGTTGCGCCTGGCCCGGGAGAAAGGGTTGCAGCCCTGGTTGTTCCCTCAGGTGCAGTATCCCGAGGACCGTCCGATGGATTGGTGGCAGCAGGCCGCGCGCGATTATCCCTGGTGGGCGGCCTGGTTCGAGCGGCATGGAGCCTTCCTGGTGCATCACGCGGTGCTGGCCCAGGAACACAACGCCGCGGCTTTGGTGGTCGGCGGCTGGGAGGGCTGGTGGTCCTTCCCCGAGCGGGAACTTGCTCCGGGTGTGGTATCGGGCGCGCCTTTGGATGCCGAACAGCGGTGGGTGGCCTTGCTGGAGACCTTGAAGAGCCGTTATGTGGGGCCCCTTTATTGGGCCGTGCCGGACCCTCACCTGGAGGTGCCGCCGGGTATTGCCGAAAAAGTGGACGGTTTCCTCCTGCTCTGGGTGCCGCCCCGGGTTACCGAGGCCCAGGCTGCTTCGTTGGAGGACCTGATCGCGCTGTATCGCGCCGATTTGGAAACCCGGGTGGGTGTCTGGGCTGAGGCCGTGGGCAAGCCGGTGGTGGTGGCGTTGCAGTTCCCTTCGGCGCGTGGGGTGCTTCAGGGCTGCATCCCCTCTCGCCAGGATCCGACCCAATGCCTGGCACCGGAGGCGCTGACGCCACCTCGAGGCGCGACCCGGACCGATGTGGACACCGAAGCCCAGTGGAAGGGTTTGCACGCTGCGCTGGCTGCTTTGGATGCGCAGCCCTGGGTTTCCGGGGTGATGGTCTTCTCCTGGTATCCTCCCGTGGCCGTGCAGGACCCGTCGGCCTCGGTGCACGGCAAGCCCGCCCAGCATGTGGTGGCCTTTTGGTTCCGGGCCTGGCGGGGCCAGACGCCGTAGCCGTGTGAAACGGCTCCGGCAGGCACCCTTTTGCCCTCACCCGAGGACGGTCATGGACATTCGCACCACCGTACAAACCGTAGCGGTTTTGCTCGCCCTGTTGGGTTTGATGGCCTTGGTCGGCGGCTACCGCCGCTGGCGTGCCTCCCGGCGCCTGACCTTCTTCCGCCTGCGCCGGGAACGCATGCGAACGGCCTGGCGCTTGCTGGGCTTGGGGATGTTCAGTCTCTTGGCGGCCTGGTGGGTTTTGCGCTATGCCGAGCCGGTGGTGTACCGTTACTACCCGCCTACGCCCACCATCACACCCACTTTTACCATCACCCCGACCTGGACCCTCACCCCCACGGCCACGCCCATCACGCCTACCCTGACCCCCACGGTGACCAACACCCCTTCGGAAACCTACACCCCCACGCCCACGTCCACGCCTTTCATCCCCACCCATGTGTTCCAGGAGTTCACCGGCACCCTGACACCCCCGGCGCAACCCCGCTTCAGCAAGTTGGTTTTCACCACCGCGCTGGATTTCGACGATTACACGCCCCTCAATCCCGGTACGGTTTTCTACAACCCCATCCCGTCCATGTACGCTCTTTTTACCTACGATGGCATGCAAGACGGGGTGCAGTGGACCGCCTTGTGGTTCCGCGACGGGGAATTGGTGCATTACGAAACCAAGCCCTGGGACGGCGGCACCGGTGGCTATGGGTACACGGAATGGCATCCGGCTCCGGAGGCCTGGCTCCCCGGGGTGTACACGGTGGTCATCTTCGTGGGTACCCAGCCCGTGGTATCCGGCTCCTTCCGGGTGGAAGGCATGCCCCCCACGCCCACGCCGATGCCCACCCCTACGGCTACTTTGACGCCGACGCCCACGCCTACGGCCACCCGCACGCCCTTTGGCGGTGGAGCCACGCCCACTCCTGTGCCCCGCAGCACGGGCACCTTTACCCCTTCCCCCACACCTTGAGGGCGGCCAGGTTCCATGCAGAGGCGCATGTCCTTTTGCAAGGCTTGCTTTTGGGAAGGTCTCCCGCTCCGGATGCGGCTCTGGAATTCACTCCGTTGCCGAGGTTGGGGGTGGTTCCCACCAGAGCAGGTCCAGCAAAGCCCGGACCGTGGCCAGGGATTCCCGCCCGTACCAGAACACCAGCCGCTCCCACCAGGGGGCCTGCCCAAAGGAGGCCGGCACACCCACTGCTTCAAGCCCCCACGCGCGGCACAGCACCAAAGCCCGCGGCAGGTGGTAGCGGTGGGTGACCAGGAGGGCTTTTTCCAGGCCGAAGACCTCGCGCGCCCGCCGACAGGTGGCATAGGTGCGTACACCGGCTGGGTCCAGCATGAACGCGTCTTCAGGTACGCCCCGGCGTTTCAGGTAATCGGCCATGGCGGCCACTTCGTCTCGATGGCCTGCGTAATGGCCGGAGCCGCTGAGGAGCAGACGCCGCACCCGGCCCCGACGGTACAGCCACAGCGCGGTTTCCAGCCGGTTGGCCAGCGCCCGGCTGGGCCGGCCGTCGGAGTACACCCCCCCGCCGAAAACGATGGCCACTTCCTCAGATGGAGCCTGCTCCAGGGGTACGATGAAAGGCCGGGCCATGGCTTCCGTCCATAGCCGGGACAGCACCAGAACCACGACCAGGGTGACGGCCAGCAGGGTACTGACGCAGCGGATTGTGGGATGGCGTCCCGGGTGGGAGAGCCGCTCACGCATCATGGCTTTTTGACCTCCTCGTGTCCTTCGGGGAACTCGTTGCTCGGCGCGAGCCGAGGAAGGGCTTTTGGCTTTTCACATCCGCTCAGGCCTGCCGGTCGGCCTTTTTGAGGAGGGTCATGGCCGGTCGCAAATCTTCGGGCAAAGCCTCGATGGGCGTGTGATGGTAGCGGGTGAGCATCACCACGCGCGGGGGCGCGCCATGTCGGGCCAGCATTTCCGCGCCCTGGTGGGGATGTTCCAGAGTCGCGGCCAGGGCGCGACGCCAACGCGGCCCGTTGGCCCGGGCCCATTCCTTCCAGCGATGGGGAAACCCTTTCACCAGCAGCACCACCAGGGTGCGCTCCCACAAGCGCAGGCGAAAACGGGACTTCCCCACGTCGTGCAGCAGTCCGGCCATGAGCATGTCCCGGTCCTGCACGCCCCAGGCCTGCAGCGCCCGCCAGACCCGCAGCCCGTGGGCCTGTTCCGCGGGAGGCATTTGAAGAAAAAGGTCCCACAATCTGGGGGGAAGGAAGGCCCGAATTTGGGCCAGGTCTTCTTCGGTGGGCCGGTGGGTCACCGTCATGAAGGCCTGCCAAATTCGGTACAGCACCGGGTGCCGCGGTGCCCGGTAGGGGTTGTCCGGGTGAATCCATCCCCTGAAGAAGGCTTGCAGGCCCGCGCTTACCACGCGCACAAGGAAGTTCCGAAGACCAGCCATTGCATTGCGCATACCCCAGAAATCACCATCCGGCCGGGAACGCCCACCCACAGGCTCAGCACGTCGATGCCCAGGCGGGGCAGCAGGAACAGCAACAGGATGAACAGCAGGGTGGAATAGGGCAGCAGGGGCACGAAGTAGCGCTCCCAGATGTTGGGGAAGAAGGAAGCCAGGATGCGGGAGCCATCCAGGGGCGGCAGGGGGAACAGGTTGAAAAAGGCCAGGGCCACGTTGAGCCAGGTGAAAATGAACACCCAGCGCCAGAGGGTGATACCCCAGGGAGTTTGGTGATAAATTTGCGGGGGAATGACCAGGGCCAGGGCCACGAAGAGGAAGTGGCTGGCCGGTCCCGCCAGGGCCACCCAGGCCATGCCGTATCGTCCTCGCAGGTTGTATGGGTTCACGGGCACGGGCTTGGCCCAGCCGAACCCGGTCAACAGAAGGAGGAGGAAGCCCACCGGGTCGATGTGGGCCTTGGGGTTCAGGGTCATGCGGCCTTGCAGCCGGGCCGTGGGGTCGCCCAGGCGGTCGGCCATCCAGGCGTGGGCGAATTCATGAAGGGGTAGGACTACCAGCGCGGCCAGCAGGCGAATGGCCAATCTTTCCAGCGTGAACATAGGCACCTCGTCGAAGGGAATGGATTTCACCCTTTAGGAAAGCCCGTGAAGGGTGCGTACCCGGTGCGCCAGGTCGGTCACATCGGGTTCGGGATAGGGACTGGGGTACTGTCCGGCCTCCTGGGGAAGGTCGGCTTCGGCCAGGGCGTGGAGCACGGCCTGGATGCTGGCTGCCACTGCAGGCGGATGGTACCCTCCTTCCAGCACGAAGAGGGCGCCCCGGGCACCCAGCGCATCCGCGGCCTGCACCAGGTACCGGGCCAGTCGGGCGAAGCCTCCCGCGCTCAGCCCCAATTGGGTGAGGGGGTCCTGCCAGTGGGCGTCGAACCCCGCGGAGACCAGGAGCAATTGGGGATGCCAGCGCTCCAGCCAGGGTACCACCACTTCCCCGAAAAGCCGGGCATAGCCCTGGTCGCCGGTGAAAGCTTCCAGGGGCACGTTGACGATGCGCCCTCGTGCGTGGGGGTGGTCTTCCAGGTCGCCGGTGCCGGGGTAGATGCCCCATTGGTGCAGGGAGAGGAAGCCCACCCGCTCCTCGTCTACGAAGATGGCTTCGGTGCCGTTGCCGTGGTGCGCGTCGAAATCCACGATGGCCACCCGTTCCAGCCCCTGGGCCAGCGCGTACGCGGCGCCAATGGCCACGTTGTTCAACAAGCAGAAGCCCATGCTCACCGTGCGGGTGGCGTGGTGCCCCGGCGGGCGCACGATGGCAAAGCCGCGGCGGGCCTGGCCCTCCAGGATGGCCCGCAACGCGGTGAGTACACCGCCCGCGGCGTGCAGGGCATCCCGGCAGGAGGAAGGCGTAACGTACGTGGGCGCGTAATCGATGACCCGCGGCCCGGTGGCGCACTCGCTTTGAAGGCGTTCCCACATGCGGGGGTGGTGCACCCGGTACACGTCCTCCTCGGTAGCAGGCGTCACGGGGAGCCAGACCAGGGACAGGGTGGTTTCCTGGCGCCACCGCTCCAGGCCCCGAAGGCGCTCCGGTCGCTCCGGGTGGTCCAGGTAGCGATGTTTCGGGGAAGGCACCCAGGTACAAACCACTTGGGTCATGGTTGCCTCGCCTGATGGTGGGATGATATAGGGTGATTATACCCGTGGGAGAGAACCGGCTCAGGCCCTTTCGAAAAGTCGGTCAGGTCGTTGCGGGCTTGCGATACAATGACGGGAGACGACTGGAAGGCGTTCCTTCAGGGATGGAGGATGCGAGCATGCGAGGCCGCGTGGGATGGCTTCTTGCTTTGGTTGGATGGCTGTTAGGCGTCCTTTGGGGGCAGGGGGCGCTGGCGGCCGCGCCGCGCGAAGTGCTGGTTTTGGACCTGGAAGGCCCCATCACGCCCGTGCAGGTGCGTTACCTGGAGCGGGGCCTGCACCAGGCCCAACGGCGTCAGGCCGAGGCCCTCATCGTGCAGTTGGATACCCCCGGTGGCACGGTGGAGGCCATGCAGCGCATGATCGAGGTCATTCGCAACAGCCCGGTGCCGGTGGTGGTGTACGTGGCCCCGCGCGGGGCGCGAGCAGCCAGCGCGGGCGCGTTGCTGGTGCTGGCCGCGCACGTCGCGGCCATGGCCCCGGAAACCTCCCTGGGCGCGGCTGCGCCCGTGGGCCTTCAGGGGGCGGATTTACCCCAAATTTTGCAACAGAAAGCCACCAACATGCTGGCCGCGCTGGCCCGTTCCCTGGCCCAACGGCGGGGGAAGCAGGCCATGGACGTGGCCGAGCGTTTTGTCACCGAGGCTTACGCCCTGACCGAGCAGGAAGCCCTGGGGTTGGGCATCATCGACCTGGTGGCCCGGGACCTGACGGACCTGCTACACCAACTGGACGGACGAGTTGTAGAGACAGCCCGGGGAACGGTGGTGTTGCACACCGCGGAGGCTCAAACCGTGCCCCTTCCCATGAACATGTTGGAAGAGATGCTTCTGGTGCTGACCAATCCCAACGTGATCTTCCTGTTGCTGTTGCTGGGCATCAATCTTCTGTTGGCCGAGATTTCCCAGCCGGGGGGGTGGGTTTCCGGCTTCCTGGGGGTGGTGTTGCTGGCCCTGGCCCTGTACGGCCTGGGCGCGCTGCCCGTGAACTGGTTCGGCCTGCTCCTCATCATTACCGCGTTCGTGCTCTTTGCCCTGGAGGTCAAAACCCCCGGCTTTCAGGGCGGCCTGGCTCTGGCCGGTACCCTCTCCCTCATCGCGGGTGGGTTGTTGTTGTTCAACACGCCCCAGGCCCTGCCCTTCCAGCGGGTTTCCGTCCCCCTGGTGGTGGCCGCGGGTCTGGTCTCGGCCGCGCTGGCCGTGGGCCTTCTGGCCTTGGCCGTCCGGGCGCAGCGCCGGCCCGTGGTCATGGGGCCGGAACGCCTGCACGACCTGGTGGGGCGCCGGGGCCTGGTGCGCACCCGCATCACCCCGACGCAGCCGGGCACGGTGCAAGTGGCCGGGGAACTGTGGACCGCGGAAATCGAGCCGGGCCAGCAGCCGGTGTCGCCCAACACCTGGGTGGAGGTCGTGGAAGTCCGGGGGAGCCGCTTGCTGGTGCGTCCCGTTTCGGAAGGGAGCCATGAAGACGTTGCCTCCTGACGGTGGTTGGCGTATGGGCTTTCGCTTGCTTGGCTTGGTGGCCCTGGTCCTGAGTCTGATGCTGCTCGGGCCGGTTCCCGTGCTGGCCAACACCCCGACCCCCACGGCGGAAGAAACGCCGGTACCGCCGCAACCCACGTACACCGTCCGGCCCGGCGACACCCTGTTCGCCATTGCCCGGCGTTTCAACGTGGACCTGGATGCGTTGATGCGGGTCAACGGCATTGCGGATCCCAAACAACTGCGTCCAGGGATGCGCCTGGTGCTGCCCGGCCTGGAGGGTGTGCAGGGGGAACTCACCACCGTGCCCATCGGCTGGTGTGAAGACCTGGAAAGCCTGGCCCGGCGCTACGACATGGATACCCAAGCCCTGGCTCGGCTGAACCGCCTGCTCACGCCGCAAATCCTGTATCCCGGACGGGCCCTCATTCTGCCCCAAAAGGCCGCGAAGGAGGACGCGCCCCGCAAGGCCCGGTATTTGCTTGGGGAGGGCGAAACCCTGCTGGAAGCCGCGGTGCGTACCGACCGTTCGCCCTGGAGTTTGGCCCTGCAAAACCGTTTGGCGGGGCCCTGGGCGGCCCTGCCCGGCGAGGTGCTGCTGGTTTCGGACCCGGAAGGTTCGTCCGACATGGGCGCGTGTCCGCCCCAGGTGCAGGCGTTGCACCTCAACCCCGAGGAAGGCCTGCAACAGGGCCGTACCTGGGCCTTGTGGTGGGTTTTCCGTCCCGGTACCGGGGTGAAGCGCCTGGAAGGACGCTGGCGGGGACGACCTATGCCTTTCCACCCCTGGAAGGTAGGGGAAACAAAAGGGCCGCAATGGGTGGGGTTGCAGGGCGTCCATGCCCTGACCCGGCCCCAGGTCTATCCGCTGGAAGTCCGTCTGGAATTGGAAGATGGGACCGTCTGGGTCTTCCATCAGCCCTTGCGGGTGGCTCCCGGCGATTTTCGGTACGAGGAACTCACCGTGCCACTGGCTTACCTGGACCCTAAAGTGGGCGCGGAAGAGTCCGCCTTGGTCCGGGAGGTCATGTCCCGAATCACCCAACCCCGGCGGTGGGAAGGCCCCTTCCAGGCGCCCGTGGCCAACGGCGATTGCATCACATCGCCTTTCGGTACCCGGCGCAACTACAATCAGGGCGCGGCCTGGGGCTACCACGCGGGGGTGGACTTTTGCAGCGGCGCGGGCCAACCGGTATACGCACCCGCGCCGGGGCGGGTGGTTTTGGCCCGCTCCCTCACCATTCGGGGCAATGTGGTGGTCCTGGACCACGGCTGGGGTGTGTATACCGGGTACTGGCACCTCTCCCGCATCGCCGTGCAGGAAGGCCAGGAAGTGCAAACGGGCGACCTGTTGGGCGCCATCGGTGGCACCGGACGGGTCACCGGTCCCCACCTGCACTGGGAATTGTGGGTCGGGGGCGTACCGGTGAACCCCCTGGATTGGCTGAAAACCGCCTTCCCATGAGGTGCGATATCTGCGAATGTGCGAATGAGCGGATGGGCGAATGGGCGGATGAGCGGATTTGCGGATGGGCGAATATGCGAATATGCGAATCAAGGGACGACGCCCTGACCACTGTCCACTGTTCACTGTCCACTGACAACTGACCACTGACAACTACCCAACCAAGGAGGAACCCCTGATGCGCGTTGTGCTCAACGAGAAGCGGCTCAAACGTTATCTGAACATCGCCAAATGGGGCTCACTGACTGGCTTGATTTTGTTCTTCGCCGGGATGTACCTGACTTTCAACGCGGAGCAGAACCCCAGTTGGGCGCCCTGGGCCTTCGCGGCCCTGCTCATCGGCTTTTTGATTACCCAGGTGGGCATTTACTACGGCAACCGCTACGGCCGCATGCCCCGCATCGACCAACTGCTCACCCGGGCCCTCAAAGGGCTTTCCCGGGAGTACACTCTGTACCACTACGCCACCCCCGCCTCCCACGTGCTGGTGGGTCCGGCGGGGGTGTGGGTGCTGGTGCCCAAGTATCAGCGGGGGAACATCTCCTACCGCAAGGGGCGCTGGCGCCAATCGGGCGGGCCGCTCCTCTGGTATCTGCGCATTTTCTCCCAGGAAGGGCTGGGCCGCCCTGACCTGGAAATCCAGGACGAGGTGCAGGCCGTGTTGAAGGTGCTGCGGGAGGTGTTCGAAGACGAGGACCGCCTGCCCCCGGTGGAGCCAATTCTGGTCTTCACCAGCCCCAAGGCCCAACTGGTGGACGTGGAGGACGCACCCGTCAAGGCCCTGAAGGTGGACGACCTCAAGGCCTACCTGAAGCCCAAACTCAAACGTCGGGTGCTGAAGCCCGAGGAAGTCAAGCGCATCTGCCAGGCCCTGGAAGAAGCGGGTGGAAACGAAGGCGTGGAACTCAAACGAAAAAAGTAGCCCCGCCCCCGAGACACCGGGTGGGCGGGCCGACCTGAAGGCCCGCTTGCGGGAGGAAGCCCGCCGTCTGGGCTTCGACCTGTTCGGTGTGGCGCCCCCGGAAACGCCGCCCCATTATCGGCACTACCTGGCCTGGCTGGAACGGGGGTTCCATGCCGGTATGGCCTGGATGGCCCACGAACGGGCCCGGACCGCTCGCAAAGACCCGCGCGTGCTCCTGCCTTCCTGCCGCAGCATCGTGGTGCTGGGGGTGCGGTACTGGGCGCCCGAGGCCCTTTCCCCACCCCAAGAAGAGAGGCATCTGTACGGGCGGGTGGCTTCCTACGCCTGGGGCCGGGACTACCACCGGGTGCTTAAAAAACGCCTCCGCAAGTGGGTACGCTTCCTGGAAGAAGTGGCGGGCCGGAAGGTGGAGCACCGCATTTACGTGGACACCGGCCCCCTTCTGGAGCGGGACCTGGCCCAGGAGGCCGGCCTGGGCTGGCAGGGCAAGAACACCTGCCTCATCCACCCCCGTAAGGGTTCGTACTTCTTCCTGGCCGAGGTGCTGCTGGACCTGCCCCTGGACCCCGACCCGCCCTTCCCCACAGACCATTGCGGCTCCTGCACCCGTTGCATCGAAGCCTGCCCTACGGGATGCATCCTGCCCGACGAGCGCATGGTGGACGCCAACCGGTGCATTTCGTACCTCACCATCGAGCACCGGGGCAGCATTCCCGAAGACCTTCGGCCTTTGATGGGAAACTGGGTCTTCGGTTGCGACGTGTGTCAGATGGTCTGCCCGTGGAATCGACGCTTCGCAGCGCCGGAAGGCGACCCGGACTTCGCGCCCCGGCCTGGCCAGGCCTTCCCCGATTTGCTCCAGGCGCTGCAACTGGACGAAGACGCCTTCCGCCGCCGTTTTCTGGGCACGCCGGTGCTCCGGGCCAAACGGGAGGGCTTCCTGCGCAACGTGGCCGTGGCCCTGGGAAACAGCCGGGACCCGCGCGCGGTTCCGGCCCTGGTTCGCGCGCTGCGCCAGGATCCTTCCCCCCTGGTGCGGGAACACGCGGCCTGGGCCCTGGGCCGCATCGGAACCGAAGAAGCCCATCGTGCGCTGGCGGAAGCGCTGGCAGAAGAGGCCCACGAGCAGGTGCAAAGGGCCATCCGTCGGGCTCTGAAGGGATTTGGGCGAATGGGCGAATGAGCAGATTTGCGGATGAGCGGATATGCGAATAAGCGGGTTTGCAGGCGGCTTTCGGTTACCGGCTGAAGAACCACCGGCCAACGGCCAATGGCGAACGGCCAACACCCCCTTCACCACAAGTAAAAAATGGCCACCACGCTCAGGCCCCACAGAAGCACGGTCATTTGCAAAGGTCGGTCGCGGAGCAGGGCTTCTTCCGGCGCGCCGCCCTGGCCCCGAACGTAGACCAGGTACATGTACCGAAAGATGCCATACAGCACGAAGGGGATGGTGAGCATCATGGCGTGGTTGTCGGGTAGGTTGGGCGCGGAGAAGGTGTACAGGCTGTAGGCCATGATGGTGGCGGTGGAAGAGATGGTGATGAGGCGGTCCAGAAAAGGGAGGGTGTACCCTTCCAGCACCTTACGGTGGGCCTGCGCGTTGTGGGCCAGCAGGGAAATCTCGGCTCGACGTTTCCCGAACCCAATGAAGAGCGCCAGCATGATGGTGACCACGTACAGCCAGGGCGAAAAGCGCTCCACCCGGACCAAGGCCGCGCCTGCGGCCACCCGCAACACGAAGCCGCCGGCAATGGTGAACACGTCGATGAGGGGCAGATGTTTGAGCCAGAAGGTGTAGGCCATCATCAGCCCATAGTACGTCGCGGCGATGAGGCCGAATTTTCCATCGAACCAGAAAGCGGCGGGAAGCAACGCAAAGGGCATCCCTATGGCACCGGCCCAAGCCAGGGGCAGAGGGAGACGACCGGAAGGGATGGGACGGTGTCGTTTTTTGGGATGTTGCCGGTCGGCGTCCCGGTCTATCAGGTCGTTGAGCAGGTACACCGCGCCGGAAAGTAGGCAGAACATCAAGAAACCGACAATGGCACGTTCCAACGAGGGCCCGTGGGTGAGTTTCCGGTCGAAGACCAACGCAGCAAACACGAACCCGTTTTTGGTCCACTGCCGGGGCCGCAGGCTTTCGACGAAGGCAAGAATCACGCGAAGGGTCTTCTTCATGGCGGGCCTGATTATACCCGCGTCGGGGAAAAAGGGCGGTATGATACAATTTGAAAGCACTTCCCACAAAAGGAGGCCGGCCATGATTCAGGAAGTTTTGAAGGATGCGGAATCTCGGATGAAAGCCGCGGTGCAAATTCTGGAAGATGAACTCCGTAAACTGCGCACCGGTCGTGCCACCCCTGCCCTGGTGGAACACCTGACCATCGATTATTACGGTGTGCCCACACCTCTCATTCAACTGGCTACCATCACAGCGCCGGAACCCCGCATGTTGCTCATCAAACCCTTCGACCCCAAAGTGCTGCCGCAAATCGAGCGGGCCATTTTGACCTCGGACCTGGGCATCAACCCCGCCAGCGACGGCAAGCAGATTCGTTTGGTACTGCCGCCCCTGACCGAAGAACGCCGACGGGAACTGGTGCGCATCGTGGCTCAACGGGTGGAACACACGCGCGTGGCCATTCGCAACGTGCGTCGGGATGCCATCAAAGACCTGCGGGAAATGGAAGACGAGAAGATGATTTCCGAAGACGAGCGGCTTCGGGCCGAGAAGAAAATCAACGAACTGACGGAGAAGTACATCGACGAGGCCAACAAAATCGGTGAACGCAAGGAAAAGGAAATTCTGGAGCAATGAGCCGGGAAAACGAGCACCTTCCGAAGAAAATCCCCCGCCATGTGGCCATCATCATGGACGGGAACGGCCGCTGGGCCCAAAAGCGAGGCCTGCCTCGTCTGGCCGGACACCGCGCCGGTACGGAAAATCTGCGGCGCATCATTGAGGCCTGCGTGGAGTTCGGCATCCGCTACCTGACCATCTATGCCTTTTCCACGGAAAACTGGTACCGCCCCCGGGACGAGGTGGAAGGCCTGATGGACATCATGGAAGAGGTCATCGACCGGGAGGTGCCCAAACTCCACGAACAGGGTGTGCAGATTCGCCACCTGGGGAAGATGGAAGGCATCCGGCCCGAGTTGCAGAAAAAACTGCGGGAAGCCGTGGAGTTGACCAGGGACAACGACCGCCTGATTCTCAACGTGGCCCTGAACTACGGCGGCCGGGACGAAATCGTGCAGGCCATTCGCCGCATGATGCGAGAGGGCCTGCGGCCGGAAGAGGTGACCGAGGAGACCGTGTCCCAATATCTGTACACCGCGGGCATCCCCGACCCTGATCTGGTCATCCGCACTTCGGGCGAGTACCGCATGAGCAACTTCCTGTTGTGGCAGGCAGCCTATTCGGAGTGGTACTTCACGCCCGTTTACTGGCCGGATTTCGACAAGGAAGAACTCCGCAAGGCCCTGGAGGAGTACGCTCGGCGGCAGCGCCGCTTTGGGCGGGTGGAGCCTGTGGAGGAACCCGTAGGTTAGCCCATGCTACGCCAACGCGTGCTCGTCGCGGCGACGTTGATTCCCCTGGCCCTGGCCGTCCTGTGGGTGGGCGGCTGGGTCTTTTTGTTCGTCGGCCTGCTGTTGCTCCTGCTGGCCGGGCATGAATACCTGGGCCTCTGGCAGCGTCAGGGGTTGCGCCCGGCCTCGTGGCTCACCCTGGCGGGGATGGCGGCCCTGGCCGGCGCTCTGTACCTCTTCGGCCCTGCCTGGCCGGCCTGGCTGGCCCTGACGAGCAGCGGGCTGGCCCTGCTCGCGTACCACGTGGTGCGTTACGAGCGCCACGGTGGCCCGGAGGCCACCGCGTTTTCCGTGGCCCTGGCCGGGGTGGTGTACATCGGCGGCATGGGCGGCTTCTTGCTGGCTTTGCGCGCGCTCCCTTATGGCTGGTTTTGGACCTTGCTGGCCCTGCTGACGGTGTGGGCGGCCGACAGCGCGGCCTACTTCGTGGGCATGGCCTGGGGGCGGCACCGCATGGCCCCGCGGCTCAGCCCCAAGAAGTCCTGGGAGGGGTTCTTTGGGGGTCTGGCGGGCGGTCTGCTGGCCGGGGTGGTGTGGAGCGCACTGGCCCGCTCTCAGGGTTGGCTTCCGCCGGGCTTTTCCCTGGCGTGGGGCGCAGGGGTGGGCCTGTCCCTGGCCCTGCTCACGCCCCTGGGCGACCTGGGCCAGAGCCTGATGAAGCGCCAGGCCGGGGTGAAGGATTCGGGCCGGCTGCTCCCCGGCCACGGCGGCGTGTTCGACCGCATCGACTCCTGGCTGTGGGCCGGGCCGTTGGTGTACTGGTTCGCCCGTTGGTTTTTGGGTATGGGGTGAAAAAGTGGCCGGTGGTCGATGGCCGTTCGCCGTTCGCCGATGGCCGTTGGCCGGTGGTCGGTGGCCGTTGGCCGTTGGCCGGTGGCCGTTCGCTGTCCGCCGGTGGTCGATGGGTGTCCTCACGCCCGTTTCAGGACCAGGGGGTGCCCGGCCACCAGCAGCACCGCTTCCTGGGCCGCGGCCATGAGGCGTTGGTTGACCTGGCCCAGAAGGTCCCGGTAGGTGCGGCCCAGCGGTGTGGCCGGAACCACGCCCATCCCCACCTCGTTGCTCACCGCGAGCAGGGTCTTGCCCGTTTCTCGCCAGGCCGCGAGCAGGGCTTCCACCCCGGGCAGCACCGCGTCTTTCCCCTTTTCCAGCAGCAGGTTGGCAACCCATACGGTGACGCAGTCCAGCACTACCAGGGGATGGCGGGCCTTTCGCAGGGCCTGAGCCACGTCCAGCGGGGCTTCCAGGGTTTCCCAGGCCGGGGGGCGTGCTTTCCGATGCCGGCGGATGCGGGCCTCCATGTCGGGGTCCAGGGGCCGCGCGGTGGCGATGAAGGTCACCCGGTTTCCCGCCAGGCGCCGGGCCTGCGCCACGGCCCAGCGGCTTTTGCCGCTGCGAGCACCGCCCAGCACCAGGACCAAGCGGGGACGCTTGTATCTGGCGGGTGAAGCTGCCGCGAGGGTGCGCGGCGTTTCCAGGCCGAAGAGGTGGCGCAGGCGTTCCCCATCCAGGTGTCGTTCCACCGCATCGGCCAGTTGGTCGAAGGTCTCCTCCAGCGCGGGCGCGGTGCGCCCGAAGAGGGCTTGCTGCACCTGGGGGTTTTCCAGCAGGCCGTGCAGGTAAAGACCCAGCACCGGCCCTCGTTGGAAGCCCAGATCGCGCGGAAGCACGCGTTGCACCGGTCCATGCGCCGTGGTGATGCCGAAGTGAATCTCGTACCCCTGGATTTCCAGGCCGCTCAGGGCCTGCCAGGGTGGGGCCACGGAGCCGAAGCGGGCCTGGGTGTGCCGCACCTGCTTCGGCGGGCGAAACTCGGTGACCAGAGGGAGCAGGCCCAGACCCCGGCGTGAGCCGTGGAATTCCAATCCTGAGGGGTCGTGCACCGCTTCCCCCAGCATTTGCAGCCCGCCGCATACCCCCAGCACCCGCGCGCCCCGAGTCGCGGCCTCACGAAGGGCCCGAGCCATGCCCGTTTCCCAGAGCCATTCCAGGCCCTTGCCCACGTTCTTGGCGCCGGGAAGGACCACCACGTCGGCCCCTTCCAGGTCCTTGGGCGTGCGGGCCCAGCGCACTCGCGTCAGGTGGGCCAGGGGCCAGAATTCGTCCAGGTTGGAAGCGTAGGGGTACGCCACCACGGCCCAGACCTGCTCCGTGGCCGGGGCAGGTACGGGCGGCAGGCGCACCGCGTCCTCTTCGGGTAGGCTGTGGTGCAGGTAGGGGAAGGCGCCGAGGGTTGGTACACCGGTCCAGCGCCCCAGGAGTTCCGGCCCGGGGGCCAGCAGGGCCGGGTCCCCGCGGAATTTGTTGAGCACGAATCCGGCCAGGCGCTCGCGCAGGTCGGGGGGAAGCAGGGACCAGGTGCCGTACAGGTGGGCAAAGGAGCCGCCCCGGTCGATGTCCGTGACCAGGAGCACCCGGGCCTCGGCTTCGCGCACCACGGCCCGGTTGACCAGGTCGGTATCCGCCAGGTTGATTTCCGCCGGGCTGCCCGCGCCTTCCACCAGCACCACCTGATAGGCCCGGCGCAAACGCTCCAGGCTGGCCTGGATTGCGGGCCACAGGTAGGGGGAACGCACCCGCCAGCGGGTACGGGTCAGGCCCGGGTGGGCCTCACCGCGCAGCACCACCTGGCTTCGGGTGGGGGCCTCGGGTTTGAGCAGCACGGGGTTCATGTCCACGTGGGGAACCACCCCCGCGGCCAGGGCCTGATAGTACTGGGCCGCGCCCATCTCGCCGCCTTCGCCCACCCGGGCGTGGTTGCTCATGTTTTGAGCCTTGAAGGGCGCCACCCGCACGCCCTGCCGGGCCAGCCAGCGGGCCAGCGCGGTGACCAGCAGGCTTTTCCCCGCGTGGGAACCTGTTCCCCAAAGGACGACGGTTCGGGCCAGGGGCATGTTTCCCTCGCACACAAGGGAGGGAGCGGCTCACTCCCGTTGGATGCCGGTGATGCGCACCCCCGCGTGGGTGGAGCCGTAGGTCTTGTTCAGGTAGATGAGCACGCTGGTCAGTCCTTCCACCACCGCGCTGTTTTCGATGGGGCCCGCGTCCCAGGCCCGCAAGCCCGCGTCTTCCACCAGGCGAATCACCTGCTGCCGGTTGGCCTTGCCCTTGCCGGTGACCAACACGTCGCAGTCGATGGGGTCGTCGCCATCCAGGAGTTCGTGGGAAATGTTCTGGAACGCGTCCACCACGGCCACCTCCGGCCCCAGGATGGCCTGGGCCTCCTGGGCCGCGCTGCCCTCGGGGGGAAGTTGCACCTTGGTCACCTTGGGCGGCTTGAGGGGCACCACCACGTTGACCACAATTTTGCCCTGGACCGCGTCCCGAATGTGCTCCAGCAGGGCGCGGAAACCCGCGTAGGGCACGCTGACCACCACCATGTCCGCGGCCGCGGCCGCGTCCCGGTTTTCCATGCCCTGCACCCGCGCGCCGGGCACCCGTTCCCGCAGGGCCGCGGCGGCCTTTTGGGCCCGCTCCGGGGAGCGGGAGCCAATGATGATGGGGTATCCGGCCTTGGCCCAGCGATAGGCCAAGCCCCGGCCCTCTTTGCCGGTACCTCCCAGGATGGCCAGAGTGGGCTTGTTCATGGGACGTCCTCCTCTTCGTTGGGTTTCGATGCCGATTCTTCCAGATGGGCGACCCGTTCCCGCAATTCGTGCATCATGGCCCGTTCTTCGGCCCAGGGATCGCGAGCCACCCGGGCCATTTTTCGCAGCGAGCGCACCGCGCGTGCCAGGGAGCGATGTTTCCATTCGGTGAAAATGTACCAGTGAATCAACACCACCAGCCCCAAGATGCACAGGATTTTCTGCCAGGCCGTCAGCACAATGGGCATGTTTGCCTCCTTTTGCGGTTCATGCTCCGGCAGCATTTTGTTTTTCGGACGGTGAAGGTTCGTCCGCGGCAGGGGCAGCGATCGGCGCGTGGCCGTTCAGCCATGCGGGCAGATGCTCCAGGCTCGGAATCCAGGGCAGGGATTCGGCCGGTGGTTGAGGATGCACCAACACCGCGGCCATGCCGGCCTCCAGCGCGCCCCGAACGTTGCGCACCAGGTCGTCCACCAGCAGGGTACGGGCGGGATGGCGCACCCCGGCCGCGGCCCAGGCCCGCCGGAAGGCTTCCTTCTGGGGCTTGGGAACCCAGCCCATGGCCTGGATGTCGATGATGCCCTGGAACAGGTCTTCCACCCCCAGGGAGCGGAGCACCCGTCGAGCATAGGGCGCGTCCGCGTTGGTGAACACCCACTTGGGGTAGGGCAGGCTTTCCAGCAGAGCTCGCAGGTGCGGGTCGGGGTGGATGTACGCTTCCACGGGCACCTGACCCACGTAGGTCAGGTATTCCCACGGGTCCAGGCCGTGCTCCTCTTGCAAGCCGCGCAAGGTGGTGCCGTAGCGTTCGGCGAAGCGAAGACGTTGTTGGCGGGCTTCCTGGGGCGAAAGGCCCAGGTACTGTTGGAGAAAGGCCTCGATGCGCCGTCCCACGGCCTGCCACAAGCCCTGCTCGGGGTGGTACAGGGTGCCGTCCAGGTCGAAGAAAAGGGCTTCCCAGGTCATGGTGCCTCCGGCTGGGGAATCCGAAGGGATAAGCGTTCCAGAATGACCGCTTTCGCCCGATGGGTTTGCGATAGTGTAACGGCTTCGGCTTGCTGAAACATTTCTCTTCCCGCGGCCCCGCGCCCGATGCGGGCTACGATGCAATCGCGCCATCTCTTAGTAGGGCGAAACCACCCCCAGCCAGGGCAACAGAAGGCCGCCGAAGTAGGTGACCACGAGCATCTTGATGGCCTTCCCCAAGAAGACCCAGAACAGAAAGCGCCACAAGGGCCAGCGGGTGGCCCCGGCCAGGATGCCCACGAAGTCGAACAGGGGCAGGGGCAACAAGGCCGTTGCCAGGATGACCCACGGCCCGTAGCGTTCCATCAGGGTTTTGAGGCGCCGGTAAATCCGATAGTCCTCCACAAAGGCCTGACCACTCAAGCCCAATACGTACCCGGAAAGTTCTCCCAGGGTAGCCCCGGCGGCCGCGGCCATGGCCACCCAAAAGGGATGTAGCACCGCACCTAAGGCAAAGGGGAGCACCAGGCCCGGGAGGGGCAGAATGACCGAGGCATTGGCCACCAGGGTGATGAAGAACACCCCGGCATAGCCGTACGGGGCCATTTCCCGAAGGGTGTCCTGATACAGCAAGATAAGCACGCTCAGGGCCAGCACCAGCACCATGCCCAGAACGCGCGGCCATACTCGTACTTGTTTGGCTTCTTTCGGTGGGGTCTGGGGTGCGGTCATGAGCAGGCTTTCCTCGGGGCCGGCGGCGCTTGCCAGCGGTGGGGAAAGGGGGAGGCCAACCGGCCTCCCCCGGGGTCATACCTTCGGCCAGTTCTCCAGGGTTTCCACCACTTTGGCCAGGAACATGTCGGCCACCGCGCCGTCGATGACCCGGTGGTCGAAGGACAGGGAAAGGTACACCATAGGGCGGATGGCCAGCACATCGCCTTCCAGCACCACCACCCGCTTCTTGATGGCGCCCACGCCCAGGATGGCCACGTTGGGTTGGTTGATGATGGGCGTGGCGAAGAGGGAGCCGGTCACGCCGTGGTTGGTGACGCTGAAGGTGCTTCCGGTGATTTCGTCGGGCTGAAGCGCGCCCTTGCGGGCCCGTTCGGCCAGGTCCTGCACCTTTTGGGCAATGCCCAGCAGGGAAAGGGTGTGGGCGTTCTTGATGACGGGTACCATCAGGCCCTTCTCGCCCAGGCTCACCGCGATGCCGATGTTGATGACCTTGTGCATGAGCAGGCCCTGGTCCGTCCAGGAACTGTTGACCACGGGGTAGGCCTGCAACGCTTTGACCGCGGCCACCACGAAGTAGGGGGTGAAGGTGAGGCGCACCCCCTGGCGGGCGAACTCGGCCTTGTGCGCGTTGCGGTGGGCCACCACCCGGTGTAGGTCGGCCTCCATGACGGTGGTGGCGTGGGGTGCCACCCGCTTGGAGTACACCATGTGCTCCGCGATGCGCTTGCGCATGTTGGTGAGGGGAACCAACTCGTCGCCGGGGAGGGGCACCACGGGTTTGGGTTGCACCCCAGGCTCCGGCGGGGTGACGGTGAGGGCCTCGGGCAAGGGTGCAGGCGCCGCGGGGGCCTCGGGAGGGGGCGCTGGAGCCGGGGCCGGTCTTGGCTCAGTCACAGGTGCCGGCGCGGCCTTGGCCCGTTGCTCCAGGTAGGCCAGCACGTCCCGTTTGGTGATGCGGCCGCGCAGGCCGGTGCCCTTCACCTGGTGCAGGTCCACGCCGTGCTCGTTGGCCAATTTGGCCACCAGGGGCGAGATCCAGCCCAGTTCGGGGTGGCGTCCGGGGCGCCAGCGGGTAGGGGGTGCAGCCGTGGGCGTGGCCGCTGCCGCGGGCGCGGCCTGGGGCGCGGTCACCTGGGCGGCTTCGGCCACGGCCGCAGGCTCGGCTTGAGGCGCGACCGCGATTCCCTCCCCTTCTTCCACCGCGATGAGGGCCAGCACCGTATCCACGGGCACGGTTTCGCCTTCGGGCACCAGGATTTTTTGCAATACCCCATCCGTCGGCGCGGGGATTTCCGTGTCCACCTTGTCCGTGCTCACTTCCACGATGGGCTCGCCTTCTTCCACGGGCTCGCCCTCTTTCTTCAGCCAGCGGGAAACCGTGGCCTCGATGACGCCTTCACCCAGGCGGGGCATGCGAAATTCCAGGGGCATACGGTTACCTCCTCGAGGGTGTGGCCAAAGGCGCTCTTATTGTACCAACACGGAAGAGGGGGCAGGGTTTCCTACCTGGAAACGCCGACGCAGGCCGGTGAGCCCCCACACGTTCATCCCGACTTTTCCGCCTGGGACACCTGCTGGCGCAGGTAGGCCTCGATGAAGCCATCCAGGTCGCCGTCCAGCACGGCCTGGGCGTTGCCCACCTCGTAACCCGTGCGATGGTCTTTCACCAACTGGTAGGGATGCAGCACGTAGGAGCGAATTTGGTTGCCCCATTCGGCCTTTTGATACGCGCCTTTGAGTTCGGCTATCTTCCTGGCCTGCTCTTGCTGCTTGAGTTCCAGCAAGCGGGCCTTGAGCACCCGCATCGCGTTTTTCTTGTTCTGGGTCAGGGAGCGCTCGTTCTGGCATTGCACCACGATGCCGGTGGGAATGTGGGTGATGCGCACCGCGGTGGCGTTCTTTTGCACGTGCTGGCCCCCGGCCGAAGAGGCGCGAAAGGTTTCAACGCGCAATTCGTTGGGGTGAATGGTGACGTCCACGTCCTCTTCCACCTGGGGGAGCACTTCGACCAATGCGAAGGACGTGTGCCGCCGCTTTGAGGCGTCAAAGGGGGAGATGCGCACCAGGCGGTGCACGCCTTTCTCCGCTTTGAGATAGCCGTAGGCATAGGGGCCGTTCACGGCCACGGTGACGCTTTTGATGCCGGCCTCTTCGCCGGGCTGATAATCCAGAATTTCCGCCTCGTACCCCCGTTTTTCGGCCCAGCGCAGGTACATGCGGAGAAGCATTTCGGCCCAGTCGTGGGCGTCGGTGCCGCCGGCCCCGGCATGAATGCTCAACAGGGCGCTGCTCTTGTCATACGGGCCGGCCAACAGGGTTTCCAGTTCGCGGCGTTCCAATTCCTTTTCGATGGCCTCGACTTCAGCCTCCAGTTCTTCCTGCAGGTCCGGGTCCCCCAATTCCACCAGTTCCAGGGCATCTTGGATGCGTTGTTTCAGTGCTTCCCAACCCTGAACCTCGTCTCGCAATGCGGTCAGCCGCTGCATGATGCGGCGGGCTTCTTCAGGGTTGTCCCACAGGGATGCGTCCCGGGCTTTCGCTTCCAAGGAATCCAGTTCGGCCCGTTTCCCGTCCAGGTCAAAGATACCTCCACAAAGCCTGGAATTGTTCCATGGCCTGACGCAGGCGTTCTTCTAAGGTTGCCATCTTCCACCTCCTGTTGTGTGGGTCTTCGCCGAACATTTGCTTCCTTGTCTCAAACCGTTGCCATTATACCCGCGGGTATTGCTTTCCTTTCCGACAAATCTGCGACTTCCCCTATAATTGAAGAAGCCGCTTGTGGGTTGCTGAGAGGTGGTCGTAATCATGCCTGTCGGGAGTTGGGAGCAATGCCCAAGACCATTCTGGTGGTGGACGACAAGCGCAGCCTGGTGGATTTGCTGCGTCGTGCCCTGGAGAAGGAGGGATATCGGGTCGTAACCGCGTATAACGGTCGAGAGGCGCTGGAAAAGGCTCGTCGCCATTCCCCTGACCTCATCATCCTGGACATCATGATGCCCGAAATGGACGGATACGCGTTCATGCAGGCCCATCGGCGGGAGGCGGATACGCCTATCATCATGCTAACGGCCCGGGTGGAAGAAGAGGACCGGGTTTTGGGCCTGGAACTGGGCGCGGACGATTACGTGACCAAACCCTTCCACATGCGGGAACTGCTGGCCCGAGTGCGTGCGGTGTTGCGTCGGGTGGAGGGGGCCCACTCCCAACCCTCGCGACGGATGGCTTACGGCGGTCTGGAGGTGGACCTGGAGCAGCGCCGGGTGTGGGTTCGAGGTCGGGAGGTGCATCTGACCCCTACTGAGTTCGCGCTGCTTACGACTATGATGCGCCATCCCGGACGGGTGTACACTCGCGCCCAGTTGCTGGAAGCCGTTTCCGACGGCGGGATCTACGAAGGTTATGAGCGCACGGTGGATTCGCATATTGCCCACTTGCGGGCGAAAATCGAGGCCAACCCCAAGAAGCCTCGGTACATTTTGACGGTACACGGTGTGGGGTATCGCTTCTCGCCGCCGGAGTGGCTGGAGGGATGACATGACCGCCTCTTCTTCCCTATCCCAGCGGCCCAGCGGAAGGGGTTTGCCCCTGTTTTGGTGGCTTACGTTGGCCTTCGTCGGCGTGGCCCTGGTGGGCACCATGCTCACCGCGTTCATTGCCCAGCGTCGCATCGAGGGGGTCTTGAATGCGTGGCAAGTGCGCCGGGTGCGGGAGTCCTTGCTCCGCCCCTTGGCCGCCTATTATCAGCGCCGGGGCTCGTGGGACGGTCTGGACCGATGGTTGGAAGCGGGCGCGCCCGGTCTTTCGTCTCAACAGCGTCGGATGCTGTTGCGCGCGCCCTGGGTGCTCACCGACCCTGAAGGCAGACCTGTGGCCGGTGCCCTGGGGCGTCCCCTCCCGAGGGATTGGACCCAGGACCGGCTGCCCATTCGTGTTGGGGGGGAAATCGTAGGCTGGTTATGGATGCGGCCGACTCATATGGAACAGTTCCTGGACGCCGCGGAGCAAACCACGCTGGCCCAGGTGCGCCGTTCGGCCTGGATGAGCGGTTTCCTGGCCTTGGCCGTGGCGCTGGCCGTGGGCCTGGTTCTGGCCCTGGCTTTTACCCGGCCGGTGCATCGGCTTATCCAGGCCATGCATCGGGTGGCTCGCGGTCGGCTGGGCTTGCAAGTCTCTCCCCCGGCCTGGAACCGGGAATTGTACCAACTCACCACCACCTTCAATGCCATGAGTACCGCTCTGGCCCGGGCCGAACACTTGCGCAAGCAAATGACCGCGGACCTGGCCCACGATTTGCGCACGCCCATCAGCGTGCTTTTGGGGTATGCCGAATCCCTCCGGGACGGACTTGTGGATCCCGACCCGGAGGTCTTTCAGGTGTTGTACCGGGAGACCCAATACCTGCAACGCCTGGTGGACGACTTGCGCCTCCTTTTCCTGCACGATGCCGGGCGATTGGAATTGCAGAGGGAGAAGGTGGACGTGGCGGATCTGGTGGAGCACGTGGCCCAGAGTTTCCGTCCTCGGGCCGAGCGCCAAGGCATCCAATTGCGGGTGGAAGCCGAGGTGCGTCCCCTTGAGGCTCGCGTGGATGCCCATCGTATCCGGCGGGCGCTGGACAACCTGGTGAGCAACGCGTTGCGCTACACGCCGGAAGGGGGGCGCATCACTCTGCGGGCCTACGCGGACAACGGCCACGTGGTGCTGGAAGTAGAGGATACAGGCGAGGGCATTCCCCCGGAACATTTGCCCTATATTTTTGAGCGCTTTTATCGGGTGGATGTGGCTCGTAGTGAAAGCGGGAAATCTTCGGGCCTGGGCCTGGCCATTGTCAAGGCTCTGGTGGAAGCCCACGGCGGACGCGTCTCCGTTGAAAGCCAAGTGGGCCGGGGCACTCGGTTTCGCCTGACGTTGCCGCGTGAGGGCAAATGAATTGCTTGGTAAAATGGCTTTACAGTGCAAGCGAGATAAGCCCCGTGCAATGTGTTTTTTATTACAGGGCTTCATCGAGATAAAAGCGGCCCCACCGCCGAGGATGGTATATGGTTTGGTTTAGCACAACGGTCTTTTGGGCCCTGACCATTTGGGCCGTGGCGTTGGTTGCCCTTATCGGCTGGGGGATTTGGAAAATTGGGGAACGTTCCATCCCGGCTCTTACTGTGTGGCCCTATCGTTTAGCCTCCCTGGGGGTGGGGATGCTGGCTTTGCTGGTGGCCTTCCCCCAGCGGGACCCTGGCGTATCCTTGTTCTGGGAAACACGGGTTGCCTTCCCGCTCCTCTTTACCGCTGCCCTGCTGGGTTTTTACACCTGGGGTTTGTGGCGAGGCGCGGGACTGACGTTTTTCCTCGCGTTCCTCGCGACGTTGTTTTATCGCCAGCCTTTTACCCTGGTGCTGGAGTACGTCACCCTTTACGTCGTTTGGTTCTTTATCACCTACTTCGTCCGCAACATGGGCGTGCGCCGCGCGTTGGTCGTGCTTTTCGTTTTCGTGAGCATGATCGTTGCTGGCGTCGGGGTCATGCTTCTCTCCCTCATCATCAATACCCTCAGCCTGGGTATTGATGTGGCTTATTGGGCCCAATTGGTCAAGACCGTGCTCCTGGACCGCCTTCGCTGGTATGCCCTGGAAATATTCCTCGCCGGGATGGTGGTTCACATAGGCGACCTTTTTTTGCGCCGTCGTCTTGGCCCTGATTACGACCAGGTTTTATGGCGTCCCATCTTGACGCGCGACCCTCGATTGACCACGTTATTTCTGTTTACCGCCATCCCTGCAGGGCTTTTGTTATGGTTTGTGCTTTCCCTGTTGGGCATCCATACCGCCAGCGACCAGGCCAAGGATATTTTGCAAACCCGTTTCGAGGGGTTTGCCCAGACGGCCGCCCATCAAACCGAGTTCTTCTTTGAATTTGCCCACCGACGTTTGCGCCGATGGGCCGAGGATAAGGTGTGGACTGCCGTTTCCGCAGGGAGCGCGAGTCAGGCCGTAGACCTCTTGAATGATTTCATGGGAGAGGACGTCCCCTTTCACGAATTGTTGTTGGTTGACATCCTTGAAAGTCGCATGCTCGTCGGCGTTCGTCGGGGAGGCGATACCACCACGCCGCCCAATCTTTCCCTGGCGGAAAAACGACAGATAGCCCTCTTTCAGCAAATTCAGGAATTGGACTACCTGGATTTGGTCGAAACTCCGCGTTTTCAAATCACGCGGGTGACCTTTTTCATGCGTTTGAAGCATCGTCCGAATTGGTTGTTGGTTGCCCGCACGCGCATCGGCGAAAGTTTTTACATGAAACCCGTCATCAAAGGGTTGAACGATATCGCGGCCTCTGCAGGCGGCCGTGGCTTTTTGCTCACCCAACAGGGGGATCCGCTGGTCTTGAACGCCCAGGATCAGGAATTCGTGGACCTGGTGCGGTATTACGTGCTTCCGTCTTTGAGCGAGGAGCAACTTCGGGGTGGGTTGACGTATACCCAACATGTGCGACTCCCCAATGGACAACTGTACATTGCGTTTTATCACCCCATGCGCGGTATTTCCTGGAGCGTGTTGGTCCTGGTGCCGGTGGTGTACCTTCATAATTTGGCCGTGCAAACCGGTTCGGCCCTGGCCTGGTGGAGCGGGATTCAACTGGTTTTGATTTTCCTCTTCGCCTTTTTCGTTTTGCGCAGCGTGACCGCGCCTTTGACCGAACTGGCGCGCGAGGCGCGTCGCCTGGCCGCGGGTGACTTGAACCATCCCCTCCCTCAAGGGGGCCTGGCCGAAGTGAGGGAATTGCGGGAATCCTTTGAAACCATGCGAAAAAGCCTGAAGGCTCGTCTGGACGAATTGCAACGCCTGCTGGATGTGGGCCGTCAACTGGTGGCTTCGTTGGATTGGAGTCAGGTCATAACCCCGGTGCTGGACGCTGCGCTGTATGCCCCCGAGGCGCGGGTGGCTCGGGTGGCCCTGGTGCCCGATTTCTTCCCGCCGGGCATCTCTTCGGAAACGCAACGTTTCTTTGGGCGGGGTCATGTGCACGGCCGTTTTATCGTACTGGATGAAACCCTGTTGCAATCCCTCACGGAGGAAGACTACCGTCTGGTGAAATTGAGTCAGGTCTGGCCTTCCCATTTGCTTGCCATGCCCGAAGACCTGGGGCCGGATGCCCATATTTTGCTGCTTCCCATGTGGCACCAGGGCGAGCCCATTGGTACTTTTTACGTGGTTTTTACCTGCCTGCCGGAACGTTGGGAGGCCCTGTTACGTTACTACCGAACCCTGGCGGAACAACTGCGCTTGGCCCTCTCCAGTGCGCGGCTGTATACGCAGGCCGTTACCGAACGGCAGCGCCTGGAAGCCGTGTTGTGGTCCACGCCGGATGCCATTTTCATGACGGATACCAACCTTCAAGTCGTTCTGGCCAATCTTTCGGCCCGGGAGTTGTTTGGGTGGCCCAAACAAAACGATGCGTACCCTCTATCTTTTGAGCAGGCGTTCACCATGGAAGAACTGGCCGATATGCTCCTGTCCACGCAGCATACGGCGCAATCTCGGGAGATGGCCTTCCCCGATGGTCGGGTATACTTCGTGACCGTGGCCCCGGTTCGGGTTCGCGGGCGCCAGATGGGTCAGGTGGGCATTTTGCGGGATATTACCCACTTCAAACGCGCCGAGAGCGCCAAGGCCGAATTCGTGGCCGCCATCAGCCACGATTTGCGTTCCCCTCTGACCTTGATTCGGGGTTACACTTCGATGCTGGAGATGGGAGGGGAACTCACGGAACGGCAACGCCGTTACATCCAGCAGATTCTCATGGCCGTGGACAACATCGCCGCCTTGGTGGAGAACCTTTTGGAATTGAGCCGGCTGGACATGGGAATGGAATTGCATCCCGAATGGGTGCCCCTGCGGGAAACCATCGTCCAGATCGTGCGTTCTTACGAACTGCATGCGCGCCAAAAGAACATTCAGATTTCGACGGAATTCCACCCCGATACACCGGCTTTCATCGAAGTGGATTCCAGTTTGTTCCAGCGGGCCATCCAGAACCTGGTGGACAATGCACTAAAGTACACGCCGGAAGGCGGACGGGTGCGGATACGGGTGGAGCCGCGCGGCAGGGACCGGGTGCTCCTCGTGGTGGAGGATACCGGCATCGGCATCGCGCCGGCGGAACGGGAACGCCTCTTCGACCGTTTCTTCCAGGCGGAACGGGCGCGTAAGATGCGGGCCGGGGGGAAGGGCCTGGGCTTGGCCATTGTCAAATCCATGGTGGAACGGCATCATGGGCGCATTTGGGTGGAAAGCGAAGTGGGCCAGGGGAGTCGGTTTTATATCGAACTCCCCATTCGCCAGCCGCGTGAAGAGGAAAACGAAGGTAAACCTTCGCAGGCGCGAAAAGACGGCAAAACGCGCAAGCGAAAATCCCTTTCCCCCGAAAGAAAGAAGGACGGGAAATCTTAAGGCGTCTATACCTTTTTGCGCCCAAACTTAGGAATCGTTTGGACGGGGGACTTCCTGCCATCGCCCTGCAAGGGCGCTTTCCCGGACGCTCAGCACCGTTTGCAACAAACCCACTGCCTGGCCCAGCGGCTTGATGGAATCTTCCAGGCCCGCCAGTACGTGCAAGAAGTGGCGCAGTTGTTCCACATACATGGCGTTCCAGTCGTAACGAGGCCAGGCCAGGCGTACTTCTTCTCCTTTTTCTGCCCGGTACAGGGTGACCTGGTGTGGGGCGAAGGACCAGGTCAGCACCCCCTCGGTGCCCAGCACCTCCAGCCGGCAGGTGTAGCGCCGGTTGAGGTAATCGGTGTGAACCGTGGCCCGCAAGCCCTGGGGATATTCCAGCCAGGCTTCCACCAGGTCCTCGGTTTCGATTTCCAGGGCGCCGGTATGTCCCAGCCAGCCCTGTACCCGTTGCGGAGGCCCAAAAAGCCACCACAGGGTATCGAATTCGTGGATGCGGTCCAGGAGCACGCCGCCGCCCAAATCCCGGCGTGCACTGTAGCCCTTGCGATAGTCTTCCCAGGGGTGCCACTCGGGAAGATACTGACCGAACACCGCCCGGGCATAGAGAACCCGGCCCAGCGCCCCTTCTTCCAGCCATCTTCGGGTCTGCTGCAGGCCGGGATGAAAGCGGAAGTTGCAGCCTACCAGCACCTTCAGGCCGTGCCGGGCCACTTCTGCTTGCAAGGCCTCGACCCCTTCCAGGGAAACGGACAGGGGTTTCTCGATGAACAAATGGGTCTGGATGCGGGCCAGGTCCAGAGCCTGAGGGATGTGAAACACAGGTGGCGAGCATATCAGAGCCACCTGGGGATGGGCTTGCAGCACCGCTTCCCAATGGTGCCAGGCCTGTCCCTGCACCTCTGCGGCCAGGGCTTGGGCACGCTTTGGGGCAACGTCGTAAATCCAAAGATGGCGTGCGCCAAGGGCCTTCAGGTTTCGCGCGTGGCGTCGCCCAATGGAACCGGCCCCCACCACGAGAAAGACGGCTTCATCCAGCCAGCGTTGGGCTTCGGGGGCCAGGGTTGCCGTCATGGTTCTTTTCACTCCTGTGTGGTGGAGATTGGGTAGAACGTCAAAGCAATTGTTGTCGAATCTGGCCGGATTGGAACATGCTGGCCTCGATAGGCCGAACCAATTCCTTCAATTCTTCCACGGTCAGCCACCAATCGTTGGTGTTGCTGGCGTAGCGAAAGCCCTCGGGCAGGCGTTTCCCGTGTTTTTCCCAGGGGTAGGCGAACCAGGTGATTTCTTCCAGGGGAAGGGGTTGCACCACGAACATGTCCTCCAGTTCCACAGTGTGGCGGGCTTCGTCTTCGTGGATGAGCACTTCGTGGAGTTTTTCCCCCGGACGAATGCCGATGACCTCGATTTCCGCATCGGGCGCGATGGCTTTGGCCAAATCCATGATGCGCATGCTGGGAATTTTGGGCACGAAGACCTCGCCCCCACGCATTTGCTCGATGCTGCGGATGACGAAGCGCACGCCCTGTTCCAGGGAAATCCAAAAACGGGTCATGCGCGGGTCGGTGATGGTGAGTTTGCCTGTCTCCCGTTGTTGGAGAAAGAGGGGTACCACGCTTCCCCGGCTCCCGATGACGTTGCCATAGCGCACGCAACTGAAGCGGGTGGGGGCATGGGCCGCGTAGACGTTGCTTTGAATGACCAACTTTTCCGCGGCCAGTTTGGTGGCCCCGTACAGGTTGACGGGATTCACTGCCTTATCGGTGCTGAGCATGAGCACCTTTTGCACGCCGGTATCCAGCGCGGCCTCCACCACGTTGGCGCTTCCCAGGATGTTGGTCTTGATGGCTTCCATAGGGTTGTATTCGCATGCCGGCACCTGTTTCAGGGCCGCGGCATGCACCACGATGTCCACTCCCATCATGGCCCGGCGCAGGCGGTCCCGGTCCCGCACATCGCCGATGAAATAGCGGAGCCGAGGGTCGTTGAAGCCGTGCAAACGTTGCATCTCGTGTTGTTTCAATTCGTCCCGGCTGAAGACGATGATTTTCTTCGGATGGTATTCGTGCAGCAGAATTTTGATGAACATTCGCCCAAAGGAACCGGTGCCGCCGGTGACCAGCACCACTTTGTCCTGCCAGTTCATGATGCACCTCGCTCCGCAGAGGAATGGTGGGTTTGTGAGAGCGTATTGGGGATATGGGTTGGCAACCGGGTGCTTTGCCCTTGAACTGGACAAAGGCGATTCCCCGGTTCAGTCTCTGCTAAAGCAAACGCACGGGCACGGGTTGCACCCGTTTCCCCTCCAGCCAATAGCCACGACAGAACCAGGTTTTTCCCACCGGCGCCCAGATGAGATACACCACGGGGTAAGCCGCTTCTGCAATGTCAATGGCCGAGGGGATGGCCCTTCCTTGGGGATGGGAATGGTAGATGGCCAGCAGGTCCCATCCGGCTTCGTCCATGGCCTCGAAGGCGGCCAACTGGGCGCGCGGTTCCATGCGATATCGGACGGGGCTGCGCAGTTCGTTGGGTATGGGGTACACGGCCTGGCTGATGCCATCCTTGCCTGCAACCAGCCCGCAAGCCTCGTATGGGGCTTCCCGAGAGACGTGTTCCCGCATCGCCTGCCAGTGTTCCCGGTGCAACGTGATGCCCCGGGCTGGAGGATGCAGGTTCACCAACCCCATTCCATCCATAACAGCGCTCCCGTAAGCAACAAAGCCGCGAGAAGGGGTTCTCGTAAGGCTTCCCGCAGCGTGGCACCCTCCATCAGGTTACGAAAGACCGTGTAGACGATGTACAACCATACTGTGAGGCCCAGGCCAAAACTGCGCGGGGACAGGGGCATCACCGAAGCCACCAACACGGCCTGGCCCATCAACGTCGTGGCCATCAGGGTTTCCAACATCACCGAATGAAACCCGGGGGAAAGTCCCAGAAGCCGATAATGCACCAGGCCCCCCATGAAGGTGAGCAACGGAGCCACCCAGAGAAGTCGCCATTGAGCCACTTGAGTATACAAAGCCGCGACGAAGAAAAGCAAGTGGCCCATCCAGGTCAGTCCCAGTTGCGCCATAACGAAGGGAGGGCTTTCCGGCTCTGCGGAGATGTATTCCCCCAGAAGCACCATCACCAGGAGCACCGAACCCAGAGCCAGCGCGGCCCACCAACCAACGGGCGACCGGGTGTGCAACAGCACCATTTCCAGGGTCCACGCGGCAAAGGTGGGTAGAACCGCGTGCTTCCACAAACCGGGGATGTTGCCATAACGAGGATGGTCCTGGAAAAGCCAATCGACCCCGCTGAGTACGAAGAGGAGGAGAAAGAGGGCCACCAGTCCGGCGGGGGTGAAGGGCACGGTCACTTCCAACCCCAACACCACCACCTTCCATGCCCGGGGCTGGAAAGGGAAAAGGCGCACGGCCAGGGAGACCAATACCAGGGCCGCGGCGATGGACCCCAGTTTCCAGGGGCGGGGAAGCCAGGGGGATGACCAGACCGGAAGGGAGACCGTTTCGGTTTGCATGGTTTTGCCTTGAGCGGGCGCCGAAAGCGGGGTCTGACCTGCGTGCTTAGGGATGAAAATAGGGGCACGGTACGGCCCGTGCCCCTGTTTTCATGCACGATTCGGGCTACGCGGAGGCCTGGGTTTCGGCCAGGAGTTGCTTGCCCTTTTCCACAGCCTCGTCGATGGTACCTACCATATAAAAGGCCTCTTCGGGCAGGTCGTCGTGTTTGCCTTCCAGAATCTCCCGGAAGCCCCGGATGGTTTCCTTGAGGGGTACGTAGCGACCCGGCCGACCGGTGAACTGTTCGGCCACGTGGAAGGGCTGGGAGAAGAAGCGCTCGATTTTCCGGGCACGGGCCACGATGATTTTGTCCTCTTCGCTCAACTCTTCCACGCCCAGGATGGCGATGATGTCTTGCAGGTCTTTGTAGCGCTGGAGTACCCGCTTGACTTCGTAGGCCACGGAGTAATGGTCTTCACCCACCAGGTCCGGCTCCAGAATGCGGGAGGTGGAAGCCAGGGGGTCCACCGCAGGGTAGATGCCCTTGGCCGCGATGGCCCGTTCCAGGGTGATGGTTGCGTCCAGGTGGGCGAAGGTGGCCACGGGCGCGGGGTCGGAGTAGTCGTCCGCGGGCACGTACACGGCCTGCATGGAGGTAATGGAACCCCACTTGGTGGAGGTGATGCGCTCCTGGAGCATGCCCATCTCCGTGGCCAGGGTGGGTTGATACCCCACCGCGGAAGGCAGGCGGCCCAGCAGCGCGGACACTTCCGAGCCGGCCATGGCGTAGCGGAAGATGTTGTCGATGAACAGGAGCACGTCCTTGCCCTGGTCCCGCAACCATTCGGCCATGGTCACACCGGTGAGGGCCACCCGCAAACGCACGCCGGGCGGCTCGTTCATTTGGCCGTAGACCAGAACCGTGTCCTTGAGCACGCCCGATTCCTTCATTTCCCGGTACAACTGGGTGCCTTCCCGGGTGCGTTCGCCTACGCCGGCGAAGACCGAGTTGCCTTTGTGATACCGGGCGATGTTGTGAATCAGTTCCATGATGATGACGGTCTTGCCCACGCCGGCGCCGCCGAAGATGCCCGTCTTCCCGCCCTTGGTGAAGGGGGCAATCAGGTCGATGGCTTTGATGCCCGTTTCCAGGATTTCCACCCGCACCGATTGCTCTTCAAAGGTGGGCGCGGGCTGATGGATGGCCCGGCGCTCCCGGGTTTGCGGGGGCGGGCCGCCGTCGATGGGGTCGCCCAACACGTTGAACACCCGGCCCAGGATTTCCGGCCCCACGGGCACGGAAATGGGCTCGCCCAGGGCGTAGGCGGGCATGTTGCGCTTCAGGCCGTCGGTGGGGCCCATGGCCACGGTGCGCACCAGGCCTTCACCCAGGTGCTTTTGAACTTCCAGGATGAGGCGTTCGTTGGTGGCGTCGTTGAACACTTCAATGGCCTCGTAAATGTCCGGGATCTGTTCCTCCGGGAAGGCGACGTCCACGACGCCACCGAGAATTTGGACGATGCGGCCTTCAACTTTCGCCATAGGGGTGCCTCCTCAACGATGGGAATTGAACATAGGTCGTACCCAACAGTGGGTCGTCGTCATCCTTCTCGTTGTTTGCGCAGGGCCTCGGCGCCACCCACGATGTCCATCAATTCCCGGGTAATGCCTTGCTGCCGGGCCTTGTTGTATTCCAGTTGCAGCAAGCCAGCCAGTTCGGTGGCGTTGTCCGTGGCCCGTTTCATGGCCACCATCCGGGCCGCGTGCTCGCTGGCCCGGGCTTCCAGTACCGCGCGGTAGATTTGCAACTGAATGAAACGGGGAACGATTTCGCTGAGCAGGGTGTCCGGGTCCGGCTCGTAAATGTACGCCAGTTGCGAGGGGGTTACCCGGGCTTCCAGCACGCCTTCCGCGGTTTCCCCGGCGTCCAGTTCCAGAGGTAGCAACTTCTGGATACGCACTTCTTGGCGCATGAAACTGATGAAGTCCATGAAGACCACGTACACCTCGTCCACGTTCTCGGCCAGATATTCTTCTACCACCAGCCGTCCCACCGGGGAAACGTCCACATAGGTGGGCGGGTCGGCCAGACCGCTGAAATCGGCCAGCAAGTTATAGCGCCGACGGGCAACGTAATCCCGGCCTTTGCGGCCGACGGTCACCCACTGCACGGGCACAGGATGCTCGTGAAACCGCCGATGGGCAGCCAGCAAGATTTCCGTGTTGTACGGTCCGGCCAGGCCCCGGTCCGCGGTGATGAGCACCACCGCGGTGTTGCGTACCCCTTCCCGCGGGGCCAGCAGAGGGTGCAATTGCCGCCGCAAGGGGTCCTGGGCCAGGTGGGTGAGCACTTCCCAGGCCTTGGTGGCATAAGGCCGGGTGGCTTCCACCATCTGCACCGCGCGCTGCACCTTGCTGGCGCTCACGGCCTGGAGCGCGCGGGTGATCTGGGCGATGTTCTTCACACTTTGAATGCGCTTTTTGACTTCTCGCGCCGTTGCGGCCATAGGCATACCTCTGGGGTAGGGGTCAGTGGACAGTGGTCAGTGATCAGTGGACAGGGGACAGTGGTCAGGGGTCAGTGGGGAGGATGCGGGCGAGCAGTTGGGTCTCCGGGGGGAGCGGCTCCTGCCACAGCCATTCCACCTGCATCCAGAAGCCCGAAAGTGAGTGGGCTTCTACCCGTCCCTCCCGGTACTCTTCCACCCGATAGGTGCCCTTGTCCGCCAGGAGGTACTGGTGGAAGGTGCGCCGTTCCCGGTCCACCACCCAGTATTCCGGTATTTCGGCCCGGGCATATTCCTGGGGCTTGACCTCCAGGTCCAGCCGCCGGGTGGAAGGACTCACCACTTCCACCACCAGCAGGGGCCGGGCTTCCACCGGGAAGCCCCGGGCCTTTTCCGCATCCTCCGGTGCCAGTACGAAGATGTCTGGTTCTCGTATCACCTCCGGCTCCAGGCGCAACCCCGCCGGGCCAGTCAATACAGGACAACATAGCCCCGTGTGTTGACAAAAGCCTCGAAGCAATCCGGTCAGAAACAGGACAACCGCTTGATGCTCGGCGTAAACTGGCGAATGCACGATGACCTCCCCGTGGACATATTCCCAAAACGCGTTCTCCGGCGCTTCAGCCAAGTAACGTTCCAGGGTCCACCCGGGCAGGTGCACCAGGTACTCGGCTTGAACCGGTTCTTTCGTGTGGGCGTCCAGCAGCATCAAGGTCATGCGATGAGCCTCGCGGGGTAGCGGTTAGCCGGCAGCCAGTAGCCGATATCCAGTCGTTGGTGGACGTTATTTCCAGGTGCGCATGAATTCTTTGAGGACTTCGTTCAGGCGCGCTTCGATTTCCGGTGTCAGGTCCTTGACGGTTTCGATGCTTTCCAGCAGCTCGGGCGCGTTGGTTTCGGCAAAGCGAATCAGGGCCTTCTCCCATTCGGAAACCCGTTCCAGGGGCACGTCGTCCAGGTAGCCCCGGGTGCCGCCGTAAATGGCCAGGATTTCGTGGGAGAGGGGCAGGGGGGAATACCGCGGCTGCTTGAGCAATTCTTGCAGGCGCAGGCCGCGGTTCAATTTGGCCTGGGTGGCCGGATCCAGTTCCGAGGCGAACTGGGCGAACGCGGCCAGTTCCCGGAACGCGGCCATGTCCAGCCGCAACTGGCCGGCCACCTTTTTCATGATTTTGGTCTGGGCATCGCCGCCTACGCGGGAAACGGAAATACCCACATTGATGGCGGGGCGGATACCCGCGTTGAACAGGCCGGCTTCCAGGTAAATCTGGCCGTCGGTAATGGAAATCACGTTGGTGGGGATGTAGGCCGACACGTCGCCCAACAGGGTCTCGATGATGGGGAGCGCGGTCAGGGAGCCGCCACTGCCCCGCACTTTGAGGATTTTGTACGCATCTTTGTTTTCCATCGCCTCCAGGTATTGCTCCGCTTCGTGCAGGGCAATGGGGCCGTCGAACACGGGGGTGCCTTCTACCCGGTCCTCGGCCGCGGCCATGCCGTCTTCGCTTTCGTACTCCTTGGGCACGATGACGTACTTGTCGGCCAGGCGAGCGGCTCGCTCCAACAGGCGGGAGTGCAGGTAGAAGACGTCCCCAGGGTACGCCTCACGGCCCGGAGGCCGACGCATGAGCAGGGAGATTTCCCGGTAGGCCCAGGCGTGCTTAGAGAGGTCGTCGTACACCACCAGCACGTCCTTGCCCTGCTCCATGAATTCCTCGCCGATGGCACAACCCGCGTAGGGGGCCAGGTACTGCAGCGCGGCGGGGTCTTCGGCCGAGGCCACCACCACGATGGTGTAGTCCATGGCGCCCAGGCTTTCCAGTTCGTGAATGATGCGGGCCACCTGGGCCTTCTTCTGGCCGATGGCCACATAGATGCAAATCATGTCCCGGCTCATCTTCTGGCTGACGATGGCATCCAGCGCGATGGCCGTCTTGCCCGTCTGTCGGTCGCCGATGATGAGTTCCCGCTGGCCCCGGCCGATGGGAATCATGGCATCGATGGCCTTGATGCCCGTGTGCACCGGGGTGTCCACGTCTTTGCGCTCCATCACGCGTGGGGCGATGATTTCCACCGGTCGATATTTTTCAAAAGGAATGGGCCCCTTGCCGTCCAGGGGGATGCCCAGGGGGTTCACCACCCGGCCGATGAGGCCGTCGCCCACCGGTACCGAGGCGATGCGGCCCGTGGTGTACACCCGGGTGCCTTCCCGAATGCCCTCCATGCGGCCCATGATGATGATGCCCACGTTGTCCTCTTCCAGGTTGAAGGCAATGCCCATGGTGCCGTTTTCGAATTGGACCAGTTCCTGGGCACGGACGTTGGGCAGGCCGGTAGCGCGCGCGATGCCGTCGCCGGCTTCGATGACGTAGCCTACTTCCTCCACGGCCACCGAAGGCCGGAAAGTCGCAATCTGCCGTTGCAGTTCCGCGGTGATTTGCTGGAACAAGTCGGTCATGTCCACGACCTCCTCTTCTGAGTTCCGTTCCCGGTCGGTGGAAGTATACGCGAAAGGCGAAATTTTGACCAGGGCGAAAACGGGCGTGTTCGAGAATTGGGAGGAACAGAAGAGTTCCGCGGCTTATTTTTGGGGGTGGGCCATTCTTCAATGTGAAATTGGATATCCGGGGCCGAGTGTCGAGGTGTGTGGGCCAGAGAATCGTCACACAAAAAGCGGGCGCATCCTTGTCCCCTGTTTTTTCCGAACAGCTCCAGGGTGAAAAGTCACAACCTTCATGCGCCCTTTTCCTGAGAGGTGTCCTGTGGCCCTGGAACGGTCGGTTTTTTCAGAAGCAAGCGCGTGTGCCCTGCCGTTGCCTACGGTTACCAGGCCGCCAGGGTGATGTGGGTGATTTCAGGGCGGGCGAACAGGCGTATGCGGGGCGGCACCATGCCCAAGCCCCGGTTGGTGTACAGGGTCATGCGGCCAATGCGATACAGTCCCTCGGGGTATTTTTGTCCATGCAAGGGAAGGAAAGGAGCGCCGACGCCCGGGATTTTTACCTGCCCCCCGTGGGAATGCCCGGAAAGTTGCAGGGAAAACCGGCCAAGGCGGGCCACCTGGTCGGCAAAGTCCGGCTCGTGTACCAGGATGATGGCGGGCATTCCGTTGGGTGCCAGTCGGGCCACCTCTTCCCACCGAGGCGGCCGGGACCAGGGGTCGTCCAGCCCCACCAGGGCCAGGCGGGCCCTGCCGATTTCCCATACGTGCGTTTCGTTCTTCAGTTCTCGAACGCCAGCCGCGCGAAGGGCCTGCCGCACCGCATGGGGGTCGGCCCAATGGTCGTGATTGCCCAATACGCCGAAGACGCCCATGGGTGCCCGCAATCGGGCCAAAACGGGGGCGGCTCGTTCCAGCACCTTCAGACCCGCGGTGGTGGTCACCCAATCCCCCGTGACCACCACCGCGTCGGGGCGAAGAGCCTGGATGCGTTCCACCCATGAAGCCAGGCGTTCCGGTGTGCCCCATACCCCATCCAGGTGCAGGTCGGAGGTGTGCACCACCGTCATCCCGTGGAAAGCGGGGTCCAGGCCGGGGATGCGAATCCGCAGGGACTGCACCTGGATCCAGTTGGGTTCCACCCAGCGGGCGTAGAAAGGCAGCACGGCACCGCCTGCGGCCAGGCTCAACAACACCTTGAGGGCGTCGCGACGGACCATTTTGCCTGGCGTCTCCGGCCTGGGACGACCGGAAGCCGAGAGAAGATTTAGAAGCAAACGAAACGCGCGCATCACCTTGTCCGTACGCCGGTGTAGAGGGCGCGACCAACGGATAAGGTGCATTTGCTTTTGTCGTGACCGGGGGAATTTTGAAAACATTCCCCACTTTGCAGGATTTTACAGGGCCAATTGCAAACTCGAAAGATGGGCAAGGCTTTTCTCAAGAAACTCTCATCTATTTCCCCGTGCCGTGGAGAGCCCTGGCCTTTGGGGAAGACATACCCTCCATCCCAAATCCCGGCTGGGGGTGCCTCTCTGCAGGCTCTCAGCCCCTCACCCATCCAGACGGAAGGCCAAAAAGGGTACCAACATCTCGTGGGTGCTTACACCGCCGTGGCGCCCTTGCAAGTCGTTTTCTTTGTTCGCCCACCACAGGTAGGCCTCTCCCCGGGGAATGGCCACCCAATACCCCACTCGTTCGGGCAGCATGGGGTGGGGCTTCCCCGGCCCCAGCAGGCCCATGCGGAGCAGGTCGCGGGAGGGTATGAGGACGAAATCTTCGGGCCAGACGGTGGCGAAATACTCTCGGAGTGCGGCTACGTAACCGGGTTTGGGGTACAGGTAGGTGAAACGATTTTCCCCCGTAGGCGGCAGAAGCAAATACTTCATCAGTTTGGGATGATGTTTGATCTCGTACGCGGCTCGAGGTGGGGTGGCCATCATGCCGTGGTCCGCGGTGATGACCATCACCGTGCCTTCCCGTTGTGCCTTGGGAAAGCGTTCCAGGAAGAAGTGCTGCCAGGACCAGAGGATGGTGCGGATTTCATCCAGCACTCGGCGGTCCTGGGGGCCGTTTTTGTGGCCGAAACGATCCACCAGGCCCCAATAGACCCAAATGTATCGCCGTTCTTTGGAAGAGGCGGCTTCCAAGAAGTCCACCAGGTTGCTCCAGAGGTCGGTAAGCGCGGAAAAGGCGTGGACCTCTGCATCCTTGAACAACATGCGGGAGAGGCCGGAGTTGGCAATGGTGTAATGTTGGAAGGCCCGGACCTCGACACCGCGCTGTTTCAAATGCGTTCCCAGAGTGGGGAAAGTAAAGAAGCGGTCCGGGTCGAACCCGGCCTTTTCCAACAGCCCCGGCCCCACCTGGTAAAAGGAGGGGCTGTACAAAATCATGTTGACCACGCTGCCGTATTCTTTCATCCACACTTCGTACCCGGTGATGCCGTGCTCCGCGGGCGAGCGGCCGGTCCACAGGGTGGGGATGGCCGCGGCGGTGGTGCTGGGCACGATGGAGGTGAGCACTCCCAGGCGGCCCTGTTCGATGAAGGGCTCCCAGGCCTCCAGTAACCCGGTCGCGCGCGCTTGTTGAAAGATGTGCCATCCGAAGCCATCGATGAGGAACACGATGACCTGGCGCACCTGGTCGTCCAGGCCCTGGGTCAGGGTGGCGTCCAGGGCTGAGGCCACGCCCAAGGGCCGCGCGCCCAGCCAGCGGGCCACGGTGGTGGGCAGGTTCAGGATGCTGCGGCCATGATAGGCCGGGGGCACCTGCCCTTCCTGCCAGGGGAAATCGGGAAAGCGTTTTTCTTGTAATAAATCCTGGAGAAGGGTTTGGCTTACATCTGGCATGGTGCGTGCTCCTTTTCCGCGTTTGCTCGTTCCTCCCCTCTCGCGATCAACCCTTGATGACGGCCACGGGCCGTAAGCGGGCCACTTTGCGGGCAATCCCGGCGCCGACCACGGTCTCCACCACCAGGTCCACGTCTTTGTAGGCAAAGGGGGCCTCCTCGGCCAGGCCCCGCATGGAGCCGGCCCGCACCCGAATGCCCGCTCCTTCCAACTGGCGCAACAGTTTTTCGCCTCGCACCGTCTTCTTGGCCTTGGCCCGGCTCATCACCCGGCCCGCGCCGTGGCAGGAGGACCCGAAACTCTTGACCATGCTCTCCTCGGTGCCCACCAGCACCCACGAGGCCGTGCCCATGCTCCCGGGCACCAACACGGGCTGACCCACTTCCCGGTATTCCGCAGGGATGCCCGGCGCGTGGGGGCCAAAAGCCCGGGTGGCGCCTTTCCGGTGGACGCACACCTTTCGGCGTTTGCCGTCCACGTGGTGCACCTCGATTTTGCCGATGTTGTGGGCCAGGTCGTACACCTGGCGGGGCCACCATTCCCGTTGCGGCGCCTTGCCGGCAAAGGTCTCCTCGAAGGCCCGGCGCACGAAGTGGGCCAGCACCTGCCGATTGCAAAAGGCGAAGTTGGCCGCGGCCTGCATCGCAGCCAGGTAATCCTGGCCCTCGGGCGAACTCAAAGGCGCGCACACCAGTTCCCGGTCTGGCAGGCGGATGCCATATTTATGCACCACTTTTTGGAAGTCTCGCACGTAATCGGAACAAATTTGATGGCCGTAGCCTCGGGAACCACAGTGAATCTGCACTGCGAGCATCCCTTCTTCCAGGCCAAAGGCCCGGGCCACTTCCTCGTCGAAAATCTGCTCGATGACGTCCACCTCGATGAAATGATTGCCCGCGCCCACGGTGCCCAATTGGGTGCGTCCCCGCTCCTTGGCCCGCTTGCTCACCTTGGCAGGGTCCGCATAGGGCAACTGACCGCCCTCTTCGGTACGTTCCAGGTCTTCCCTGGTGGCATACCCTTTGCTCAGGGCCCAGCGCGCGCCCTCCCGGGCCACCCGGTCCAGTTCTTTCTCGCTCAATCGCAAATGCCCGCTCCGGCCCACGCCGCTGGGGCAGTACTGGTCGATGAGGGTGGCCAGGGTGTCCAGATGGGGCTCGGCCTTTTCATAGGGCAGCCGGGTGGCCAGCAAGCGCACGCCGCAATTTATGTCGTAACCAATCCCGCCGGGCGAAATGATGCCCTCGGGGTACTTGGTGGCCGCCACGCCCCCGATGGGGAAACCGTACCCCTGGTGCACATCGGGCATGACCAGCACCCGACCCACCACGCCGGGCAGCGTGGCCACGTTCACCGCCTGTTCCAGGGATTTGTCCTCCAGCACGGCTTCCAGCAGCGCGCGCGTGGCGAAAATGCGCACAGGCACCCGCATATCGCCCCGATAGTCCCGGGGAATTTCCCATTCGTAGTCGCTGATGCGCACCAGGTCCTTCAATCGCATGTCCAACTCCCTCAAAAGGGGTAGTTCCAAAGCGCAAGTGGCCTGGAGGCTCAGGCCGGCGATTCGGCCGCGGCTTCAAGGACCGCGGGCGCCTCCGTTCGAGAGGGGGCACCGGGTGCCAAATGGCCCTCCAGCACCCCGTCCGGCCCTTCGGCCACCAGGGTCACCGGGGTGAGGCGGTTCCAGAGGTTTTGCGGCGCGGTGGCCCGCACCCGCAGGTAGTTGTCCGTCAGGCCGGTCAGGGTCCAGCCTCCGGGGCCCAGGGTGGCCGCGGCCTCCCAGAGCACGGTCAGGGTCCTCCCCAGGAAACGGCGTCGGTAGCGGGCCGCGCTTTCGGCCAGCACCGCGCGCATACGGGCGTTGCGTTCCTTGCGCACCCGGTGGGGTACCGGGTGGGGCATGCGCGCGGCCGCGGTGCCGGGACGCTCGGAATAGGTGAACACGTGCCCGCCGGCGAAATCCATTTCCCGGACGAAGGCCAGGCTTTCCTCGAATTCGGCCTCGGTTTCGCCGGGGAAGCCCACGATGACGTCCGTGGTGATGGCCACGTCGGGGATGAGGCGCCGCGCGATTTCCACCAGCCGGGCGAAGGCCTCCGGGGTGGTCTTGCGGGCCATACGGCGCAACACGCTGGCGCTCCCCGATTGCAGGGGGAGGTGCAGGTGCCGACACAGCCGCGGGTCTTCCCACAAGGCGAAGAAGTCCTCGTGCAGGTCCCAGGGTTCCAGGGAAGAGAGGCGCAGCCGCGGGATAGGCAGCCGGCGCAACAGGGTGGCCACCAGGTCCTGGAGGTGCCGGGGCGGGTCCAGGTCCTTCCCCCAGGCGCCCAGGTGCACGCCGGTGAGTACGATTTCCTGCGCGCCGCCCCGGAGCGCGGCCTGTACGTCTTTCACCACGGCCTCGATGGGACGGCTGCGGCTTGGCCCTCGGGCGATGGTGGTCACGCAAAAGGTGCAGCGGTTGTCGCAGCCGTCCTGCACTTTGATGAAGGCCCGGGTGCGAAGGCGCAGGCCGGGCAGGGGTTCTCGTTCGATGGGTTCCAGGTCGAAGGTTTCCTGGGGCAGGCCCAGTACCCGGGCCACCAGGTGGTCCTTTTCCAGGTTGGGCACCACCCAGCGCACGTTGGGCAGCCGTCGGGCCGCGTCCGGCTCCAGGGTGGCCCAGCACCCGGTGACCGCGATGGCCCGGGCGCCGGCGCGGGCGGCCCGGCGGACCACCTTGCGGGAATCGGCCGCGGCCTTTTGGGTCACCGCGCAGGTGTTGACCACCACCAGGTCGGCCTGGGCGGGGTCGTCCACCAGGGTATGCCCGGCGGCCCGAAAGGCCCGGGCGAAGGATTCGATTTCGCTTTGGTTGAGGCGGCAGCCCACCGTGTCCAGATACACCTTCATGCTCGCGTCCTGTCCTTTTCCCAGGATGGCAAGACGATTATACAAAACCCGAGCGGGATTTGGGGGGTGGAAAAATCGAGCACGGAGAAGGCACACAGGGCCGCTGGCGCGACGAGGGGTTTCACGTGAAACCCAATGCATAAAGAAGAAGGCGGTACCCGTTCCCCACCGGGGTTTCGAGGCCGCTCCCGGCCCGCCCCGTTTCACGTGAAACCCAACACGGGAACCCGCACCCCTCCGGCAGCCCGGGTTTCAAAGGGGCAGCCATGCCTCGCCCGAACCGAGCCCGCCCCAAATGCCAAAACCAAAAGCGGGCGCGAGGGAGCGCCCACCTTCTCCCGCCTGGTGCAGGTCTCTCCGGGCACCAGGCGGCTGGTATGGGGGGATGGGACGGCGAAGCCGCCCCATCCCCTTTGGTCGGGCTACGAAGCGCTGTACAGCCGCTCCCGAATGCGGCGGATGCGTTTGCGCAAGGCTTCGTCCCGTTCGTAGGCCCGGGCGATTTTCTCGCACGCGTACATCACCGTGGTGTGGTCCCGACCGCCGAAGAAGTGCCCGATTTGCGGGAAGGAATAACGGGCATCCTCCCGGAGTAGGTACATGGCCACCTGCCGGGGGAGGACCACTTTGCGGGAACGGGCCGTGCTCATCAACTGCTCCACGGTGACCTCGAATTCCTCGGCTACCATGCGCAACAGGCGCTGGGGATCCACCTGCAACTTCCGGGGGAACAGGTCGGCCAGAATGGCCTCGGCCGCCTCAAGGGTGATGGGTCTTCCCCGAAGTTCGCCGTAGGCCCGCAGACGGTTCAGGGCCCCTTCCAGGGTGCGGATGTTCCCTTCCAGGTGGCGGGCGATGCGGTCCAGCACTTCTTCCGGCACTCGCAGGCCCATGTGCTCCGCCTTGGCCCGCAAAATGGCCAGGCGGGTTTCGTAATCCGGCGGCTGGATGTCCACAATCAGGCCCCATTCGAAACGGGAGCGCAACCGTTCTTCCAGCGCGGCCAGGGCCACGGGGGGGCGGTCCGCGGTGAACACGATTTGCCGACCTTCGTAATACAGCGCGTTGAAGGTGTGGAAGAATTCCTCTTGAAGCCGTTCTTTGCCGATGAGGAAATGCACATCGTCCACCAGAAGCAAATCCACCCGGCGGAAGCGCAGGCGGAAAGCGTCCATTTGGTGGTTGCGGATGGCCTGGAAGAAGTGGTTGAAGAACTCTTCCGCGGAGAGGTAGGCCACCCGATACCCGGCAGCGCGGGTGGCTCGAGCAATGGCCTGCAACAGGTGGGTTTTGCCCAACCCGACGCCGCCGTAGATGAAGAGGGGATTGTACGTCTGCCCCGGCCGTTCGGCTACCGCGCGGCTGGCGGCATACGCGAATTCGTTGGTCGGCCCCACCACGAAGGTCTCAAAGGTGTAGCGGGGGTGCAGACGCAGCGGTGGCAGGGAAGGCAGGTCTTCCTCCTCCGCCTCCTCGGTCGCTGGCGCGGCCTCCAGCCATTCCTCCGGCAGCGGAGGCGGCAGCGATGCCGGTTCCGCCGCGGCCACCTCCGCTGTCGGCTCTGCCTGGGGTTGGACCACGAAGCGTACCTGCACGTGGCGCCCTAACAAGCCCACCAACTTGCGCCGCAGTCCGTTGCTCAGTCGGCTTTCCAGCCAATCGCGAGCGTAGGCGTTGGGTGCGGCCACCGTCAGGGTCTGCCCATCGAAGGCCACTGCTCGACTGGGGCGTAGCCAGGTGTCAAAGGACGTGGGTGACATTTCATTTCGAAATAAGTCCAGAATTTGCTTCCATAAAGCGCTTAAATCTTGCGTCTTTGTTGCCATTGGAACCATATGCTGCCCCTCCCCACAATTTTGCTTGCACGATGCGCCCCCATTGTAGGGCGTCGGTGGAACCGGAGGAAGGCAGATGGGTTAAAAAAGCCGTTTTTTAAGGGGGCGAACCTTAAAGTTTTCCGGCGGGCCGCATTATCGCGTTTCCCCAGAATTGGAATCAATTGTTCAATGAAACCCCATATATGCCCCTGCGGCGACAAGGAAAACGACGCGAAAACCTAAGTTACCCTTTGTTTTGAGTACTCAAATGGTTTGTCCTGGGGAATTTCGTTTTTCCACGGGGCCTGGTTTCGCGAGTTCGCGCGGTTTTCCGAAACCTTAAAGCAAGATGCCCGCGAGGGTCGTTGTTTCAGGGGTATAATGCACTCGGTCCGGCCTCCACGCCGGGTCGAGGAGGCGTTTCACCATGTCCTTTCGTGTTCCGTTGCGTGCCAAGACCGTGGTCCTTTCTGGAGGAGTGGGCGGTGCTCGTTTTACCTGGGGCCTGGCTCGTTTCCTTCCCCCGGAAGACTTGACGGTGATAGTCAACGTGGGGGACGATTTTCGGCATTTCGGCCTGTATATCAGCCCAGATTTGGACACCGTGTGTTACACCCTGGCGGATATGGAGCATCCTGAGCGCGGCTGGGGGCTGGCCGAGGAAACCTGGCACGCGCTGGAGATGGTCGCGCGCTTGGGCGGTCCTACCTGGTTCCGCCTGGGCGACCGCGACCTGGGTCTTCACCTGGAACGCACCCGCCGCCTGGCGCAGGGTCAGCCCTTGAGCCGGGTGGTGCAGGATTTCTGCCGCGCGCTGGGCGTGAAGCCGCGCGTTCTGCCCGTAACCGACGACCCTTTGCGCACCGTGGTGCTGACGCGCGAGCACGGCCCCCTGCCTTTCCAGGAGTACTTCGTGAAACACGGCACCCAACCCTCGGTGACCGGGTTCCATTTTCAGGGCGCTGCGGCGGCGCGTCCCGCACCGGGCGTGCTGGACGCGCTGCACCAGGCGGACATGGTGTTGCTGGCACCGTCCAACCCGTGGGTCAGCCTGAACCCCATCCTGGCCGTGCCCGGATTGCGCGAAGCCCTGCGGAGCGCCACGGTGGTGGGTGTTTCCCCCATTTTAGGGGGGAAGACGGTCAAAGGCCCCGCGGCGAAAATGTACCGGGAGATGGGCATCGAACCTTCGGCCCTGGCCGTGGCCCATCATTACCGCGACCTGCTGTCCGGCTTTGTCGTGGATAACCAGGACGCCGCACTGGCCCCGCTCATCGAGGCGGAATTGGGCATCCCTGTGCTCATTACCGACACCTGGATGCAGCCCAAGCCCAGGCGAGAACAGGTGGCCCGTAGCGTTTGGGAATTCGCGTATACTTTGCACTTCCACATGCGCAAGGAACCTCATCCCAGGGAGGGAAAGGTACCATGAGCCGACGCCGCATTCTGGCTTTGTTCTTCGTGATGGCTTTGGTGGGCGTCATTGGGTATCTGATGTGGGTCTCCCGGCCGGAGCCCAACGGCCCTCTGGTCGCCTCCGGCACCATTGAAGCCCGCGAGGTGTTGGTCGCACCGGAAATCGGCGGGCGGGTGGGGGAAGTGCTGGTGGACAAAGGGGACCTGGTGGAGGCCGGGCAGGTGCTCTTCCGCCTGGACGACGCCCTGCTTCAGGCCCAACGAAAGCAGGCCCAGGCCGCGCTGGAGGCCGCCCAGGCCCAGGAGGCCCTGGCCGAAGCCAATCTGCGCCTGGCCCGGCTGGAGTACGAGCGGGTGGAAAAGGAGGTACATTTGGCCCATGCGCCCCAGCGCCTTCAGCCCTGGGTTCAGAATCCGCCGGATGAATTCACCCTCCCTCTGTGGTACTTCACCCAGGACGAGCGCCTGACCGCGGCCGAGGCGGAAGTGAAGGCCGCCAAAGAGACCCTGGAAGCCGAAGAAGAAAACCTGGCCCAATTGCTGCGCACCGCCACTGCTTCGGACCTGCAGCGGGTGGAGGAGCGGCTGGCCCGGGCGCGGGAGCGTTTTCTGCTGGCCGAAGCCCTTTTGGAGCAGGCCAAAGCAGCCCGGGACAACGAAGCGCTGGAAGCCTATGCCCAGAGCCTGTACGATGAGGCCCTCAACGAACTGGAGGCCGCGCAGACGGAATACGACCGCCTGCTCACCACCCAGGCCGCGCAGGATGTGTTGGAAGCCCGCGCTCGAGTCGCGGTGGCCCGGGAGCGTTACGACGCGGCCCTGGATCGATGGTATCGCCTCCAGAGCGGCCCCCATGCCCTGGAGTTGCGCCTGGCCCAGGCCCGACTGGAGCAGGCCCGCAAAGCCCTGGAGCAGGCGCGCGCTGCAGTGTCTCAGGCTCAGGCCCAGGTGGAACTGCTGGACCTGCAACTGGAAAAACTCACCGTGCGCGCCCCGCTGGACGGCGTGGTGCTGGCCCGCAACGTGGAGCCGGGCGAAGTGGTGTCGGCCGGGGCCACCGTGCTCACCCTGGGGGACTTGTCCTACCTGACCATTCGGGTGTACATCCCCGTGGAAGACCTGGGTCGGATTCGTTTGGGCGATACGGCCCGGCTCGCCGTGGATGCCTACCCCGGTGAAACCTTCACCGCGGAAGTGGTGTACATCGCGGACCAGGCCGAATACACCCCACAGAACGTACAAACGCCGGAGCGCCGCAAAACCATGGTCTTTGCGGTGGAATTGCGCATTCACGACCCCGCGGGACGCCTGCGCCCCGGTATGCCGGCCGACGTTACTTTCGAAGAGTAGGAGAAGACCGTTTGGGTTTCGTCAAGGGAGTGGGCTTCTTGGCCACGGGCTCCAGCCGCACTTTGTCCACCCGCAGGCCGTCCATGCGGGCCACCACCAGACGCAGCCCCTTGCCGTCCAGTTCCACCGCGTCGCCCTCCCGGGGAATGCGCCCCAAACGGTCCAGGATGAACCCGGCCACGGTGTCGTAGTGGGGCGAGTGCAGGTCCAGGCCCAGGGTTTCGTTCACGTCTTCCATCAGGGCCATGCCGTCGATGAGCACCGTGCCGTCGGGCTGCCGCTCCACGTCGGGTTGTTCCCGGTCGAAGGGGTCGCTGACCTCGCCCACGATTTCCTCCAGCACGTCCTCCAGGGTCACCAGGCCGGAAAGGCCGCCGAACTCGTCCACGGCCAGGGCCAGGTGCTGGTGCTTTTCCCGAAAGAGGCGGAGCAACTCCCGCACCGGCAGGGTCTCGGGCACGAACAGAACCTCACCAGCCACGTCCCGGGCTTTCATCTTGGGGAAATCCGGGGTGTGGAGCACCTTGAGCACCTGCTTCACATGGGCCAGGCCGATGACGTTGTCCAGGGTGCCTTCGTACACGGGGAACTTGGTCAGGTCGTGCTTGGCTGCCAGATGCAGAATTTGGGACGCGGGGGCGTCGGCTTCCACGGCCACGATGTCGGTGCGGGGGACCATGACGTGGCGCACCAGCAAGTGAGGCAGGTCCAGCACTGCATCCAGGATGCGACCCTCTTCGGAAGGCAGCACGCCCTCTTCCCGGGCCTCTTGCAACATGAGGCGCAATTCCTCCAGGCGCAGATGGCGCTGTTCGGACTCCGCGGAAAAGCCCAAGGCCCCCAAAATGGTTCGGGTAATCCAATCCAACAGATCGATGAACCAGCGAAAGACCACCAGGAACAGGTGCATGGGCAGGGCCAGAGCCAGCAGGGTGCGCTCCGGCATGTGCAGGGTGGCTACCTTGGGAACCTGCTCGCCGAAGATGACGTGCAATCCCGTGACCACCAGGAAGGAGAAGACCAGGGGCAGAAAGCGCAACAGGGGTTGGGCCCAGGGATGCTCGGCCCAGGGCAGATGAGCCAGGCCCTCTTCCACCAAAATCTCCACGGTTTGCTCGCCCACCGCGCCCAAAATCAGGCTGACCAGGGTCACGCCCAGTTGGGCCGCGGCGATGATGCGGTTGCGGGCTTCGGGGTCCTCCACCCAGCGTCGCGCCAGGGCCAGCGCCCGGGGATTCTTCTGTCCCAGGTATTCCAGCCGGGGCTTGCGCACGGCCACCACGGAGAACTCAATGCCTACGAAAAAGGCATTGAGCCCGATGAGCAGTACCATCACAACCAAATACACCCACAGCATGGCATCCATGGTTCCCTCTTTCAACCTCCAAAACCGTCAAAGGATGGTGAAAAGCGTTCCGCCTCCTGCCAGACGGGTTCGGGCGCCCAAGGGGGAAGGGTTGCCCAATCCCTTTCTCCATCGCCCCGACAGCCGGTGTCGGCCCCGGGGCTCGGTCCAGAAGGCGCAGGCGAAGGTGCTTTGTGCCTTCTCAAGGGTCACGCGTTCTTCGAAATTCTCCGTGGCTCTGTGTGCGTCTTTGTTCGAGCACGCAAAACGCCTGCTCAAGGCTCCTTCTCAAGTTTGGTTTTTCTGAAAATAGGGCCAGGTTTGTAGCGATACATCGCATTATGCGTCCTGGGAAAGGCAAAGCCGGGCTTTCCCTGTGAGATGACCGCTCCCTTTTTGCAATGGGCTTTCGCCCACCACAAAAAGCCCAAGTTCAAAAGCGCCCTCTCAGGCCAGGATGGCCGCTGCGTAGTACCCCACCACCGCGCTGTAATCGCCTGAAGTATCGCCCGAAGTGGCGTAGCCCAGGGAAACCACTTTCCGGGCACCCAGCGCGCGAGCCGCCCACAGCACCGCGGCCACGGCCGCGCGGCCGCATGCGTAAGCCACGCCTTCTTCCTCGGCTCGGAGCACGGCCAGGGGGTCCATGGCCTCGATGCGGCGAATCATTTCCTGGTCCAACAAGCGGGCGGCTTCGTCGGGGAAATAGTGGGACAGGTCCGTGCTGGCCACCAACAAGGCCCGCGGTTCGCGCAGCACTTCGGCCAGACTTTCCCCCAGTACCTGCAGGGGATACGGCTCGACGGTGCGCACCATCAAGGGCAACAGGGAGAAAGGGCCTTGCAGCGCGCGGCGCAGGAAGGGGAGTTCCATCTCCAGGGAGTGTTCGGGGTCGTTGGCCACGTAGGTCAGGCCGTATCCCAGGCGTTGCTGGAGCAAAGCGTCCAGGGCTTTCAGCGCGTGGCGGGCAACGGGAATGGTGCCAAAAGGGATGTCGTACATTTCGTGGGCCGTGGTCAAAAACGGCGCGTCGAAGGGATAATGCATGGGACCGACCAGCGCCACCAGGTCGTAGGTGCGGCCCACGACCGCGGCGAAGGCCCGCCCGGCAATGGGTCCGGAATAACGAATACCCGCGTGGGGGGCAATCACCCCGAGCACTTCGCCTTCCAGGGGCGGCAGGGCGCGAAGGCCCTCTTCCAGCATGCGGTCCACCATGGAAGCCAGCACCTTCGGGTCCCCAGGGTACCAGTGCCCGGCAATGGGCGAAGGTCGCACACGTGACGCCAACATGGTCCTCTCCTCCACGTTCCGAAACCTACGGCCTCTTCCCCGCCAGCAGAGGGTTGGTCGTTTTCAGCGGACGCCCCGCGGCAGGGAATGGTCTTCCAAATCCCTTCCCCCACCGCCCCACCGGGGCGAAGGCAGGTCGGGTCCTTTCCGGTACGTCTCGAGGGTCCTGCCGCCGAGGCGTCCGGCCCTTCGTTCATGCCGAGGCCTCGGCCCTTTGGGAAGCCAACCGGGCCGCGCCCTGGCGATAGGCGCGAGCGTAAAGGTACAGGCCCACCAGCAGAATGTACAGGTTGGGAATCGCGGCCAGAACGAAACCGCCGAAGCACAAGAGCCAGAACAGAGTTTGCATCAGGTACGCGACGAACATGCGTAACCCAATCACCAGCACCGTAGCCACCACGAACTCGGCCCATGCGGCCCGAAAGATGGCCCACCATCCAGAAACGTCCAAAATCGCGTTCAGGCGGTCCGTGGCCACCACGTGCATCCACGCGGCCGGTCCCAAGACCCCCAGCACCATCCCCAACAGAGCCGTCAGGCTCATGGAGCCGAGCATGAACATCCCCCATAGCATGAAGCCCAGGGTCGGAGTTGCTCGGCCCGCCTCTTCCATGCCCTCCATGGCGAAGACGGAACCAAAAACCCCGACCAACCACAGCACCACGAAGAGGAGCACGGGGGAGGCAATGAGCAAAGCCGCACCCAACGCACGCGCGCCCCGCCGAAAATCGCCGCCCCAGTCGTCCCAATCGGGCAAATGGGCCTCGCCGGTCTCCAAAACGCCTTTGGCCAGGCGGTACAGGTAGCCTGCCAGGAAGAAAGCCGGCAGGATGAGGTACAGGAAGAGGTACAGGGCAAGGGCAATCAGCAGTTTTTCAGTCCAGCGCCTGTCCCGAAAGGGATAGACAAAGGCGGTTTCCAGGTCGAAGGTCACCATATTACCCCTCCCGAGGTGCATTGCGCAAAATGGCCTCAATGCGCTCCAGCACTTCGTCGGTGAGTTTGTCCAGGGCTTCAATTGCGCCCACGTTTTCCTCCAACTGGCTGGGGGTGGTCGCGCCCAAAATCACCGAACTGACCTCTTTCAGGCGCAGCAACCAGGCAATGGCCAACTGCGCGGTGGTAATGCCCAATTCCTGGGCCAGTTCGGTCAACTGGCGTACCACCGCGATGCGCTCCGGAGTGATGTAATCCCGCAGCCAAGCCATCTTTTTGAGTGCGGCCCGGCTCCCCGCGGGGATGCCTTCGTTGTACTTCCCCGTGAGAATGCCGTAGAACAGGGGGCTCCAGGTGGTCAGCCCAATGCCCAGGTCTCGAGCCAGGGGAACCAGTTCCACTTCCACCCGCCGGCGATGGAACATGTTGTACTGGGGTTGTTCCACCACGGGGGGGATGAGGTGATGCTGCCTGGCAATGGCCCAGGCGCGCGCAATCTGGGCCGGCGTCCATTCCGAGGTTCCCCAGTACAAAATCTTGCCCTGCTGGATGAGGATGTTCATGGTGTACACCACTTCTTCCAGGGGCGTGTCGGCGTCGTAACGGTGGCAGAAATAGATGTCGATGTAGTCCGTATCCAAACGGCGCAGGGAAGCATGAATGGATTCCATCACGTGCTTGCGGGAAAGGCCCCGGCCGTTGGGCCCGGGCATGGTGGGCCAGAAAACCTTGCTGGAAATCACCAAGGCCTCGCGCGGCAGGCCCTTGATGGCCTTCCCCATCAGGCGCTCCGCTTCTCCGTCTGCGTACACGTCGGCGTTGTCGAAGAAGTTGATGCCCAAATCGTAGGCGCGGTGAATCAAATCCCGGGCGGCTTTGGCGTCCAGTTGGTTTCCAAAGGTTACCCACGCGCCATACCCCAAGGCGCTCAACTTCAATCCCGAGGCGTGCCCCATTCTGCGGTAATGCATCGCTGTCCTCCTGAAAAAATTTTGGAAAAAGGTTTTTCCGCTTCCATTCTACCAGCGGGGTCAATCCTTGGGTTTCGGCTTTTCAAGGGGTACCCCGTCCATCCCAATAAGGGTGCTGCCCTCTAACAAACTTCTTACACGCCAATAACGTTCTTTTTAGGCGTCCCGCCTATTTAAGGAAGTGAACAAAACCACCAATGTCATCAACGAGTAGCCGACCATCCCCGGGAAAAGGAGGTGGAGCCATGACCCTGATGCGATGGGATCCGATTCGGGAACTGCGAGTGTTGGAGCGCACCATGGACGACCTGTTCCGTGAATTTGCCCGGCCGTTGCTGGCCGTCGAGCAGCGGGAGTGGTTGTGGGCCCCGGCCATGGACATGTACGAGACGGACGATGCCCTGGTCATCAAGATGGCGCTGCCCGGCGTCGATCCGGAGAAGGTGGAAATCCGCGTTGCTGGGGATGTGCTGACCATCCGGGGCCATGTGGAAGAGGACATCGTCGAAGAGGGTGCGACCTACTACATCCGTGAACGCCGCACGGGCGCCTTCAGCCGCAGCATCCAGTTGCCGGTGCCCGTGGAGGTGGACAAGGCCGAGGCTTCCTTTGAGAACGGCATCCTGACCCTGACGCTGCCCAAGGCCGAGGAAGTGCGGCCCAAGACCATCAAGGTGCTCAGCGACGGTAAGAGCAAGAAGAACCGCAAGAAATAACGAAAGAAACCGGGGCAACCGGAGTTGCCCCGGTTTCTTTTTTCGCACGACCAGCGAACGTGGGTGCGAACCGGTGAGTTCCCCACCCCAAGGGGGTTGTTTTGGTAAGGATGCGAAAGGAGCGTGCACGCGAGCCGCCGCCAGGAAGGGCTACGACTCGCCCCCCTCTTGGGAAGAGGACGCGCGCTCCGCTTCCTCGTTTTGTTGAATTTGAGCCGCGCTACTGGCAGGTAACGGCTCCAGTGGAACCGGGTCCAGATCGGCCGGTACCGCGATGACGGTGAACCGCACCGCGGTACGTACCTGCCCCTGGATTTCAATCTCGGTGAATTGGGGAATGAAGGCCACGTGGTAGCCGTCCTGCGCCAGATACTGGCGGGCCAAAATGAGGGCTTTCACGGCCTGGTTGACGGCACCCGCGCCAATGGCCTGCACCACCGCTTGTTTGTGTTCCCGGAAAACTCCGGCAACGGCACCGGCAACTTTGAAGGGTCGCGACTTGGCAGCGACTTTGATTACGTCCATGGTGAGCCTCCTCCCCGGCGGCGATAAGATGTGCCCTTTTATTGTAGCAGGATTTGAGAAAATGTCATAGTGGAATTTCGTGCAGGCCCAGGACCGGGGAAGGAGCAGCCAGCCCCAGTCGACCGTTTCAAGAACGAAAAACGATGAGGTGTGAAAAGCGCCTTATCATTTGCGCAGGCCAGACTCTTCTCCAACTCGAACGAACGTGCCTTTCGCTGAAGAAGGGCTTCTGAAGGCGTCTTGAAGATGGGCACCCAAGAACCAAACCCCACGATGGATGCCCAAATTTCCCCCAGCGACACCGAAGCATCGCACCAAAAAAGCCCGGGCCAGTAAAGAAAAACGCCGGATGAACCGGCGTTTTCGTGTGGACCCGGCGGGATTCGAACCCGCGACCTCCGCAGTGCGATTGCGGCGCGCTCCCAACTGCGCTACGGGCCCATATACAGACAAGAATGAACCCCCACCCCTCTTCTCACCCACTCGCGCGGCCATACCGTAAAATTCAGGGACGGGGGTAAGGCGAAGTGGACCCGGCGGGACTTGAACCCGCGACCCCCTCAATGCCATTGAGGTGCGCTCCCAACTGCGCCACGGGCCCACGCACCCCGTATTCTACAAACAGGCCTTTTCCATGTCAAGCACGGCACACCTGCTTGGTGCATGTACATGTTGCCGAAATCAAGCCGACCTCGATGCACCTATATTATCTCTTGCTTTGCTGGGGTCCTGTACCCGGTCAAGTCGATACGCTTCGGGAGCAGGCCCGTTTCCGAAAGGCTGCCCAAACTCCTGTCCAAACCTGAGAAGCCGAAGCTCAGATTTGGACAGGAGTTTGGACAGCGGGCTGAGCCAAGAAAGTGGGCCACTGCATGAGCAGGCGACGCCAGCGACGTCGTAACGATCCGGCAATGGTACATTTGAGTTTCTGGATCACGAAA
>JALWJZ010000030.1 GCA_026996855.1 Anaerolineales bacterium | reverse complement strand
GGCCGGGAGCCGGCGTCGGTGTGGGCAGGGAAGGCGTGGCTTCCAGAGGTACGGGATGGGCCGCGACGCCCCTTTTTTCCGCGGTTTTGCGGCCCAAAATCCATCCCGTGGCAAACGCGCTGCTCACCCAGCAGGAAACGAAGAACAGTGCAATCAACGTGCCCCATAGCCATTTGCGGCGATCGTTCATGGGATGTCCTCCTTCGGGGTCGAAAGGTCCGTGGGCGTGCCGAAGCGCCGGAGGCATTGGGAGGTGCATGCTCGCCGGAACATCGGCAGTTTTACGTAAAATATCTTCCGAGCCGCTGTCGAATAGCACCAGCCCTTTTCGTCCCTGGGATGTTCCCGAATACGGGTGCGGGGTTCCAAGTATAATAGCACAACCTCGAACCGGGAAAGTTGGTTCCGTTCGAGGGATGAACCCCGATCGACCCTTTTTCCTGCAAGGAGGCGACAAGGATGGGGGAACATGTGGCGTTGTTCGTGGACTTCGAGAACATTTACAAGAGCGTTAAGAACGCGCTGGACCGGTACGTGGAGTGGCAGCGCATCGTGGGTAAGGTGCGCGAGTTGGGGCCCCTGGCGGTGCAGCGGGCCTATGCCAACTGGTCTGCTTATGACGAGGCGCAAGTCTTCCTTTTGGAAGCCGGGTTCGAATTGATACACGTTCCCGAATACCGCGAAGGCAAGGGGAGCGACGCCCGGATGCTCATCGATGCCGTGACCCTGGGCCTGCAGGACCCCATTGGCACCGTGGTGTTGGTGACGGGGGACAGCGACTTCGTGGAAGCGGTGTACTATTTGCGCAACCGGGGTCGTCGGATGGTGGTATTGGGGGTGCAGGCTACCACCTCGCCCATTTTGATTCAGGCGGCCCATCGTTTCATCGCGTATGAGGCCCTGATACGGGAAAGACCTCCCGCCGCCAAGGAATCGGCGGTTTTCCGGCTTCCCTCCTTGGCCCCGGAAGAGCGGGAGAAATTGGTGGAGGAATACTTGAACGCCCTTTCTCGTCGGGTGCGTATGACACCGCACCCCAAGCGTCCGGAGGCCCTGCTTGACTTCTACAATTTCCTGGTGAAATATCAGGGTCGAGAATCGTACAAGGCGGTTTCCACGCGTTTTCAACAGGACCCGGCCATGAAAGCCAAATACGACGACACCATCCTCGGGGAACTTCGCCACCAGGTCTTTCATGCATATGCGTTGCATTTCGAACCGCCCCGGGGCGCCGAAGAAGGTTTGTGGGACCGCCTCTACCGATTGCGTCCGGAAATCAAGTCTCGCAGGGACTTTCTGGATTGGTGCGATGTCGGGTTGACCCTCTGGCTGGCCAAGAACCTGGGCGTGGACGTGGATTCGCTTCACCCCGAGGCGCTGGCCGTCCTTCTCTATGGCCAGGTGTCGCCACCCCTGGTCAAACGGGCAGGGGCGGTTTTGGCCAAGGCCCGGGAATTTCCCCAATGGCCGCCGCAGAACAACAGCGGGTCGGCTCGATGATGGGGTGGGACTACCTTTTGCCATGGATCGGGAGCAGGAATGAATTTACGAGCCGTTCTATTCGATTTGGACGATACTTTGCGGTTTTCCCGGCCCTCTTATCGGGAGGTGCTGCGCCGAACGTTGGAGGAAGCCGGGTATCCCATTGCCGAACCGCGCTGGCGGGACTTTGGCCGTTGGTCCCACGCGTTTTGGGCCGGCTCGGAAGCCTTGCGGCGTTTGCGGACCCGTTACCGTGACGACTCGGAGGCTTTTTGGCGGGCCTGGACCGAAGAGGTGTTGCGCTTTTTCGGCGTGCCCGATGAGGACCTTCCCCGGGTGGCCGACCTGGTCGAGGCGGCCGCGGCCCGCTGGGCCGAAACCGTGGAGGACTGGGTGCCGCCGGAAGTGCCCCAGACCCTGGAACGGTTGCGGCGGATAGACTTGCGCCTGGCTCTGGTCACCAATCGGGGCCGCCCCCTGGAACCCGATTATCTGGAGCGGCTGGGCCTGGCCCGCTTCTTCGATGCTGTGGTGGTGGCCGCGGATGCCGGTATTTACAAGCCGGACCCGCGCCTTTTCTTGCAGGCCCTGGATGCCCTGGGGGTGCCGCCTTCCCAGGCCCTGCACGTGGGCGACAACTACTATGCGGACGTTCGGGGTGCGCAGGCCGCGGGCCTGCACGCGGTGCTCATGGATCCTCACGACCTTTTCGCCGACCTGCCCGTGCCGCGCATTCGGCGTTTGCCGGAACTGTGGCCCTACATAGAAAAGCATTTCGACAACGGCGGGAGACCGTCGCCCGCGGAGATGCCACCGCCTCCCGCTTCCTCGCCAGCCGATGACGAGGGGTCACCCGCATGACGGCCGACCAATCGCAGCCCCTGGAGGGAGCGCCTTTTTGGAGGCCCCATTCCTTGCAAGGTCAGCGGGTGCCTCGGGCCTTTTTTGAGCGACCGACCCTAACCGTGGCCCGGGAGATGTTGGGTTTGCGCTTGGTGCACGTGGTGGAAGGAAGGCGGGTCGCGGGCATCGTGGTGGAAACCGAGGCTTACATCGGTGAAGCAGACCAGGGCTGCCATGCCCGGGCCGGCCGTACCCGCCGCACCCAGGTCATGTACGGACCGCCGGGCCATGCCTACGTGTATTTCAACTACGGTATGCACTGGCTCTTCAACGTGGTCACGGAGGTGGAAGGTTTTCCGGCCGCGGTGCTGGTGCGTGCCCTTTTTCCCGTTGAAGGGTTAACCTACATGGCAAAGCAGCGGGCCGGACGGCCTCGAGGGGCCTGGACCAACGGCCCGGCCAAACTCTGTCAGGCCCTGGGCATCACCGGGCGTTATCACGGCCTGGATTTGTGCACGGACGAAAGCCCGTTGTTCTTCGAGTACGACGGCGTCTTCGACGAAGACGTGGTGGTGCGCGGCCCCCGGGTGGGCCTCAATAACGTGCCCGAGCCGTGGCGCAGCAAGCCGTGGCGTTTCCGGGTGCGGCTGGGCCGGTGGACCTTCCGTTGAAAAAGGCATCTGCCAGTTGCTTTATCTTCTCTCTTCAGGAGGTTGCTCATGGGTTTGTTAGAAGGCAAAAATGCCGTGGTGTTCGGCGTGGCCAACAAATATTCCATTGCCTGGGCCATTGCCCAGGCCTTCCACCGAGAAGGGGCCAACGTGGGCATCAGTTACGCGGGTCCCGTCATGGAAAAACGGGTGCGGCCCTTGGCCGAAAAATTGGGCCTGGAATTCGTGGAACCCTGCGACGTGACCCAGGACGACCAAATCGAAGCCATCGCCCAGAAGGCCAAGGAGCACTTCGGGCGGGTGGATATCTTGGTCCATTCCATCGCTTACGCGGAGCGAGACGACCTGATGAATCCCTTTTATCAGACCAGCCGTAAGGGCTTTCACACGGCCATGGACATCAGCGTGTACTCCTTCATCGCGCTGGCCCGGGCCTTCCAGCCTTTGATGACGGAAGGCGGCGCCATGGTTACCCTGACCTATTACGGCGGGGAAAAAGTCGCGCCTGGCTACAACGTGATGGGCGTGGCCAAAGCAGCCCTGGAGGCCAGCATGCGTTACCTGGCGTACAATTTCGGCCCGATGGGCATCCGGGTGAACGCCATTTCCGCAGGTCCCATCAAGACCCTGGCCGCGTCGGGGGTGCCCGGTTTCCGCACCATGCACAAAACCTTCCCTTATCTGGCACCCCTCAAGCAGCCTGTCAGCCAGGAAGACGTGGCCAATGCCGCGGTGTTCCTGTGTTCGGACCTGTCGGCCAAAGTCACGGGCCACGTGCTTTTCGTGGATTGTGGCGTGAACATCATGGCCTTTCCCGATTTGGAGGCCCTGAAGGCCTTGCAGGAGGAAGCATGAGTTTTTGGCGACGCTTTCGCGGCGAGGAAGAGGAAGAATTGCCCCCTCCGGTGGTGAGGCGGCCCCGCACCGAGGTGGAGGTGCCATCCCCCAAGCCCGAGGTTCCGACCAGGGGGAAGACGGGGAAGGCGGCGGAAGAAGCCAGCCTGTTGGGGACGGGATTGCACTGGGAAGGTGCGTTGAGCGGCCGGGGAAAGGTGCGCATCGAGGGTTCCTTCAAAGGCGTCCTTCGGGTGAAAGGGGAGGTGGTGGTCGGCCCCAACGGGCGGGTGGAGGCCGAAGAGGTGGAGGCCTTGACCGTGATTGTCGAAGGCTATGTGCAAACCCCGGTGGTGCGGGCCCGCCACGTTGTGCTCAAGCGGACGTGCCACCTCATTGGGAACATCGTGACCACCACCCTGGAGGCCGAGTCGGGGAGTTATTTGAAGGGACAGGTGCAGATGGAGGAGAACCTGCGCTTTTCGTGGGAAGCGTCCGAGGAGACCGGGATGGGCGGGGCGCCGTCGCCTTCCTCGGAAGGCGGAACCTCTGCCCACAGAGAGGAGGCAGGTTCACCCGAGGCGCAAGAGGGTAAGCAGGCAGAAGAGAGCGCCATGGCATCTTCCGCCCAGGCCGACGCCAATCTGCTTTGAAACACGCATGGATGTCCAATCCCGTCCGTCTTTTCCTTTTTGGGTTTCTCTGAGCAGGGGTGCCCGTATTGCCTTGTTGGCTCCGGCTAACGGTTTCCCCCCCCAGGTGTACGCCCCCCTGGCTCGCGCGCTCGCCCCGGACCTGGCCGTGTGGGGCTGGGTGCCTCTGCCCATGCGTGCGCAAGGGCCGCCCCCCGCGGACCTGCGCTGGGAAGACCTGGCCCGGGAGTACGCGGCCCACCTGGACGACCTGACCGAGCGCCCCGTCATCGGTCTGGGCCATTCCCTGGGCGGCGTGATGACCCTGATGGCCGCGGTGCTGCGGCCGGAAAAGTTCCGCGCAGTGGTGCTGCTGGACCCCGTCATCTTCGAGCCGCGGGTGTTGCGGGCCATTCGACGCTGGCAACGGCAGGGCGCGCCGGTCGATAGCGCCTTCCCCCTGGCCCGTTTGAAACGGGGAGCCTTGCGTCGGCGCCGGGAATTCCCCTCCAGAGAAGCCGCGTTGCGCCATTTCCGTTCCCGACCCTTGTTTCAGAAGTGGCAGGACGCGGCCCTGGAGGGTTACGTCCGGTACGGTTTGCGTCCTGCGGAAGACACTTCCCCTGGGTGGCATCTGGCCTACGACCCCCGCTGGGAAGCCGCGATTTTCGCCGCGGTGCCTACCGACGTGTGGCGCTGGGTGCGTCGCGTTCGGGTGCCCGGCCTGGTACTGTTTGGCGAGCATTCGGAAATGGGAACCCCGGCCACCCGTTGCCTGTTGCAGCGGCGCTGGTCCCAGGTAGAGGTGCAGGTATTGTCGTGTGAAGGCCATCTTTTCCCCATGGAAGCCCCGGAAAAAGCCGCCGAGGCCATCCAAACCTGGCTGAGTTGTCGCCTGTTTTGAGGCCGTGTCTTTGTGGTCCTTGGGCGCGCCAAGGGAAGAGGGTGCGATTGAGGGCAAGTTTCTGCTCAGATTTGGACAGGAGTTTGGACAGCGGGCTGAGCCAAGAAAGTGGGCCACTGCATGAGCAGGCGACGCCAGCGACGTCGTAACGATCCGGCAATGGTACATTTGAGTTTCTGGATCACGAA
>JALWJZ010000029.1 GCA_026996855.1 Anaerolineales bacterium | reverse complement strand
CATCTGTTTCCATGGGATATGCTTGATCATGGCGAGCCTCCTGGTATGGGATTGTGGGCTTTTTAATCTACCCTGGAGGCTCGCTTTCCTTTCTCCGACTTGTCCAAACTCTTGTCCATACCCCAGCGCGCTGCAGGTTGACGCTTTCCTACCCGGTTGCTATAATAGCCGTGGCCCAAGCCCCCATCGTCTAAGTGGTTAGGACACGGGCCTTTCAAGCCCGCGGTCGGGGTTCGAGTCCCCGTGGGGGCATACGTCATAACCGAGCCGAAGAGGGCTCGGTTTTTTCTTTTTGGGGGAAGCCGCGGGGTATAATCCCTCTTGGCGAGGAGGAAAAGGCCCCATGTCCGTGGTGGACGAAATCAAAGCCCGCATTGACATCGTGGACCTGATTGGCGAAACCGTGGAGTTGCGCCGGTCCGGGAAGAACTACGTGGGCTTCTGTCCCTTTCATCCCAACACCCGGACCCCGGCCTTTGCCGTGTTTCCCGAGACGGGCACGTGGCGCTGTTTCGGCGCGTGCAACACCGGGGGCGACATTTTCACCTTCGTGATGAAGAAGGAAGGATGGGACTTCCGCCAGGCCCTGGAATACCTGGCGCAGCGGGCCGGCGTTCCTTTGAAAGACAGGCCGGAGAAAGGCGAAGGGGAAACCGCGACCCTGACGGAGTGGCGTCAGGTTTTGCAGGAAGCCGTCACCTTTTATCAGCAACTGTTGCGGCAGCCTCAAGGTCGGGCGGCATTGGAATACCTTCGGGGCCGGGGCCTCTCCGACGGAACCATCGAAACCTTTGCGTTGGGGTACGCTCCTCGGGAGCGGGACGCGCTGGTGCGCTATATGACGCAACGGGGTTTCAAACCCCAACTGCTGGCCGAGGTGGGCCTGGCCCGCATCGACGCGGAGACCGGTGAGGCTCGGGACTATTTCCGCCATCGCATCATGTTTCCCGTGCGGGATGCCCAGGGCCGCCCCGTGGGCTTCGGCGCCCGCACCCTGGACCCCGAGGGCGTGCCCAAGTACCTGAATTCCCCCACCACGCCCTTGTTCGACAAAGGTCGCCTGCTCTACGGGTTGGATCGGGCGCGTAAAGCCATTCGTGAGCGGGACCGGGTGGTGCTGGTGGAGGGCTACATGGACGTGCTGGCCCTGCACCAGGCCGGTTTTCAAGAAGCCGTTTCCGTCATGGGCACCGCGCTGACGCCCCACCACCTACGCCAGTTGCAACGCCTGACCCGCAACATCTACCTGGCCCTGGACCCCGACCCCGCAGGACGACGGGCCTTGTGGCGCAGTCTGGAGGTGGCCCGAGACGCGGCCTCGGAGACCGAACCCACCCTGGATGCCAAGGGCCTGCTTCGTTATGAGCAGCGCCTCAAGGTGAATTTGCGGGTGGTGGTGCTCCCCGAAGGCCGGGACCCGGACGAAATCGTGCGGGAGGGCCCGGCCCGGTGGGAGGCGTTAATCCGCGAGGCACGGCCTTTGGTCCTCTTCTTGATGGACCTGCTCGCGGCCGATTTGGACCTGGACGACCCCAAGGCCCGGGCCCAACTGGCCGAGACCATGCTCCCGCTGGTTCATCTGGTGGCCAATCCGGTGGAACGGGAAGCCTATTTGCGTGCCCTGGCGGAGCGGGTCCGGGTGCCGGTAGAGCAACTGCGGAGATGGCGGCCTGCCCAGCCCAAACGACGTCGCCCCCAGCCGTCCTCGGCTCCTCGTCCCGCGGCTCCGCCCTCCGCGGCACCGGTGCCGCCCGAATTCGAGCTCCTGCCTTCCCTGGTTTACCCTGTGGCCAACGTGCCCCTTATGGAACGCTTCGTCCTGGGGGTGCTTTGGCAGCAGCCCAATCTTCTCCCGCGCGTTCAGCGCTACTTGCGCTCCCTGGGGCAGGAGCCGTTGCAGGAGGAGGACTTCCAGGAGGAGGCCCATCGCCAGGTTTGGCGTCTGCTGGAAGAAGTACAACGGAAGTTCGTGCCTGCCCGAGAGTATCTGGACCAACAGGCCCCGCAACAGGGGTTGCAAACCTTGGTGGAAGCCATGACGCGCCTGGTCGCGCCTTTGTTCCAGGAAACAGAAGGGAGCGAGGGGGCCAACGGTCTCCCCGGAGTTTCGATTTCTTTGAAAACTTCTACACTTTTGCGAGAAATTGCGCGTACAATACTCTATCTGCGCGTGGTGCGCATTGCGCAAGCCTTTCGCCACTTGGAAGACGTGTTGCGGACGCATCCCCATCCCTGGGAGCAGGATGTGTTGGAGCAACTGAAGCGTTTACCCCAAGTGCGGATTCGCGTCGAACAGGCTTTGTCCAAGCCTTTGCCTTTGATGGGAGTGGGTTTATGACGTTGCGACGAGTGGATTTGGACCTGCCCGAAGAATTTGCGCCTTCGCCTCGGGATTTGGAGGAAGAGGAGGCGTTGCTGGAACGAGAACTGGCCGCGCTGGAAGCCGGGTTGGGCGGGCCTTCGGACCCGGTGTACCTGTATTTGCGGGAAATCGGCAAGCACGACCTGCTCACCGTGGATCAGGAATTCTGGCTGGGGACCATGCTGGAGGCCGAGCGCCAGTTTTCCCTGTTGCAAGAAACCCTGGCCAAGCAGGGCAAGACCTCCTACCGGGATTTGTACCTGGCCGTTTACAAGGAAATGCAGGCTGCCTGGAAACGGGTGAAGGAGGACGCCAAGCGCCTCAACGTGGAGCCGCCTTCCCTGCGCATGTTGCTGGAAGAGGCTTTGGCCTTGCAAAAGTTCACGGGCAAGGAAAAGCAGGGCGGCCGGGTACGGGCTTATCTGGCTCAGGGGCCGTGGGGCAAGAGCAAACGTTGGGATGCCTTTGCCCAGCAGGTATTTTTGGTGTACATGTGGGCCTACACCCTGCCCCGGCCTACGCTGGAGGCCCTCATCCAGCGGGTGAAGAAACGGGAGAGTTTTCCCCGTCTCAGCACCTTTGAAAAACTGCTGCCCAAAGAAGAAGAGGCCCTGCGCTGGGCCGTGGAGCAGTTGCGCCACCGGGCCAAGTTGGCCCAGGATATGCTGGTCCGCTCCAACCTGCGTCTGGTGGTCAGCGTGGCCAAGCGCTACCTGAACCAGGGCGTTCCCTTCTTGGATTTGATTCAGGAGGGGAACCTGGGCTTGCTCAAGGCGGTGAGCAAGTTCGACCCCGCGCGCGGGTACAAGTTCAGCACTTATGCCACCTGGTGGATTCGCCAGGCCGTGACCCGTTCCATCGCGGACCAGGCCCACACCATCCGGGTACCCATCCACCTGATGGAGAGTTACCAGCGGCTCAACCGGCTGCGCCAGGAGTTGGTGCAGAAATTGGGCCGGGAACCCACTATGGAAGAACTGGCCCTGGAGGCCGGTTACGTGGATGAGCACGACGCCCGGGAAATTCGCAAAGCGTGGAAAGAGGGCCGGCCGCTGCCGCCTTATTTGCAACAGCGGCTCAAGCAGGCGGTGGAAAAGGTGCAACTGGTCATGCGGGTGGCCTCGGAACCCCTGTCGCTGGAATCGCCCGTGGGCACCGAAGAAGAGAGCCAGTTGGCCGACTTCATCCAGGACGAAAACGTGGAGCACCCCGCGGACCAGATGATGCAAGAACTGCTTCGGGAACAACTCCGCAATGCGCTGGCCGCGCTCAGTGAACGGGAACGCCAGGTCATCGAACTGCGTTTTGGCCTGGTGGACGGCAAGGTGTACACCCTGGAAGAAATCGGCCGCATGTTCAACGTGACCCGGGAACGCATTCGCCAAATCGAAGCCCGGGCCTTGCGCAAGTTGCGCCATCCCAGCCGCAGTTACCGCCTGCGGGATTATCTGTAAACCCAAAGGTGGGACGCAGAACCGTCCCACCTTTTTCGGCTTTGAAGTTCCAGAAGCGGCGCCGAGGCACCGTACTTCAAAAACGAGCTCCAGAGCGGTGCTGAGGTGCCGCACTCCAGAACGGGTTTCCTCGGACTCCAGGGAGAGCAGGAGCAACCCCGTGCCACCGATTCCTTCGTCTTCCCCTCCGGTTGAGGAGCGCGATTGGCGACGTTCCTTTTTGCGCATTGGCGGCCTGGTGTTGCTGATTCTGACCCTGGGCACCCTGGGTTACCGTTGGCTGGAGGGATATTCCTGGGTGGATGCCCTTTACATGACCGTCATCACCCTTTCCACCGTGGGCTTTGGCGAGGTGTATCCCCTTTCTCAGACCGGTCGGGTGTTTACCATTGGGTTGATTGTCCTGGGGGTGGGCACCGCGGCTTATCTCTTCACCACCCTGACCGATTACATTGTGAGCGGAGAACTGGAAGGAACCCTGGAACGGAGACGACGGATGGCTCGATTGCGCCAATTGCACCAGCATTACCTCATCGGCGGTTTCGGCCTGGTGGGGGAACAGGTGGCCTCGGAACTGGCTTCCCTAAATCTGCCCTTCGTGGTATTGGAAAAGGACCCCGAACGCCTGGCCCGCGCCCGGCGATGTGGCTATCTAACGGTGGAAGGCGACCCCACCGAGGACGAGGTCCTGGAAGAAGCCCGTATCCAGCAGGCTCGGGGCCTGGTGGCCGTGCTGGACACCGACGCCGACAACCTTTTCCTGGTGCTTTCCGCCCGTACCCTCAACCCCCGGCTGTTCATCGTGGCTCAGGCCGTTTCCGAGGCCACGGAGAAGAAACTGTACAAGGCCGGGGCGGACCGGGTGGTTTCCCCTTATGCCATGGCCGGACACCGCATCACCAGTGTATTGGTGCGGCCGTATGTGGTCAGTTTCCTCGATGCCGCCCTGCGCAGCGAAACCCTGGAATTGTGGTTGGAAGAAGTGCGGGTGGCGGAAGATTCGGACCTGGTGGGCAAAAGCCTGGCCGAGGCCGACATCCGGGCCAGGACCGGGGCCAACGTGCTGGCCATTGCCCGGGGCGGGGAGCAAATCGACTGGTCGCCCACGGTGCGCATTCAACCCAACGACGTGCTTATCGTGCTGGGCCGTCGGGACCAGATTTTGAAAATCGCGCGGTTGGCCCGGGACGAGCGCCTGGTGCAGTTGTTGCAGCAAACGCCGGAAGGGCGTTGGGGGCGCTCCCGCCCGCTGCGGTTACCCGGTGGGAGGCAGTGACATGCCCGTCCGGGTGTTGGTTACCGGTCGTCCGGGCGTGGGCAAGACCACCCTGGTGGAGCGGGTGGTCCGACGGTTGACCCGCCCTGTGCGGGGGTTCATCACCCGAGAGGTGCGGCGGGCTGGTCGGCGGATGGGCTTCGTGGTGGAGACCTTTTCGGGACGGCGGGCGTGGCTGGCCCGGGTAGGTCGCGGGGGCAGGTTTCGGGTGGGCCGCTATCGCGTCGACCTGGACGCGTTCGAAGAGGTGGTCCTGCCCGAATTGGACCTGAGCGATGCCGCGCGGGAAACGCTGGTGGTGCTGGACGAAATCGGCCCGATGGAGTTGTTCTCCAACGCGTTTCGCCAGGCCCTCCGGCGCATTTTCGACGGCCCCTGGGACGTTCTGGCCACGGTGGTGCAGCGTCCCCATCCCTTTGCCGATGCCCTCAAAGCCCGTCCCGATGTGGTACTTCTGACCGTGACCCGGGAGAACCGCGAAGCGTTGGTGGAAGAGGTGGCTCGGCGTTTGAGCAGGGCCGCATCTTCCTCGGCTCGGGGGACTGCATGATTTACGTAGACGACCTGGTGGTGACCTTCCCCACCGCGCCCCATCCCGCGCCCCAGGGCCTCACCCTGCAGGTGGAAGAAGGGGAAACCGTGCTCCTGTTGGGGCCTTCGGGGTGCGGCAAATCCACCCTGGCCTATGTGCTCACCGGGTTGATTCCCCACGACCTGCATGCCCGGGTGGCAGGTCGGGTGCAGGTGCGGGGCCGCGATCCCCAACGGGAACTTCCCGGGCGCATGGCCGTGCATGTGGGGTATCTGCTTCAGGACCCGGAAGCCTCCTTCGCCACTCTGGTGGTGGAGGACGAGGTGGCCTTTGGTTTGGAAAACCTGCGGGTGCCCCGGGAGGACATGGAGCCGCGCATCACCCAGGCCCTGGAAGCGGTGGGCATGGCCGGCTTTCGGCACCGCCGCCTGGATACCCTCTCCGGCGGCGAGGCTCAGCGGGTGGCCCTGGCCGCGCTGCTGGCCATGCGCCAGCCCGTGTTGATTTTGGACGAACCCACCGCCAACCTGGACCCGCAAGGAACCCGGGAGTTTTTTCAGGTGCTGGCGGGTTTGCGGGGGAAGCACACCCTGCTGCTCATCGAGCACAAGGTGGATGCCTGCCTGCACTTGGTGGACCGGGTGGTCCTTTTGGACGAGCGAGGCCGGGTGCTGGCTCAGGGCGCGCCCCGTCCCACCCTGATGGCCCATCGCGAGGCGGCCCTGCGGGCGGGGTTGTGGCTTCCCCAAGACCTGGACCCGCGCGCCGCTTTTCGGGTGGATTTCCGTCGAGGTTTTCCGCCCTTGCGCACCGACCCGCCCGCGGTGGAGATGCGAGATGTGGTCTTTGGTTACGATGCGACGCAACCCTTGCTCCGAAACGTCAACCTGACCATCCCCCAGGGGGATTTTCTGGCCGTGGTCGGCCCCAACGGCTCGGGAAAGTCCACCCTGGCCCATGTGATGCTGGGCCTCAAGCGACCCGCCCAGGGGCAGGTGCGCCTTTTCGGCCGGGACGTGGAAGGCATCCCGGCCCGGGAGTTGATTCGCTATGCTGGCTTGGTCTTCCAAAACCCCGAGCATCAGTTCGTCACCGAGCGGGTGTGGGACGAACTGGCCTACACGTTGCGGGTGCATGGGTGGGAGGAAGCCCGCCTGCGCCAACGGGTGGAGTACCTGCTGGAGCGATTCCGGCTCAAACCGTATGCCAATCACAACCCTTTCCGCCTGAGCCAGGGGCAGAAACGCCGCTTGAGCGTGGGCACCATGTTGGCCGGAGGCCCTCGTTTGCTCATTTTCGACGAGCCCACCTTCGGTCAGGACCGTAACACCGCCTATGCCCTCATGGACCTGATGCTGGAACTGAACCGGGAAGGGGTGACCATTGTGTTCATCACCCACGACATGCGCCTGGTGCGGCAGTATGCCCGCCACGTGCTGGCTCTGGAACGGGGGCGGGTGGTCTTTCACGGCCCTGCCGAGGGCTACGTTCCGTAAAAGGGAAGGAGGCCATCCGCGCCTCCTGTTGCATTTGCGGGTGGAGAAGGGAGCACGTCCCCTCTGGACATTTTCCCATCCCTTGCTATACTAAACGCCGGTTTTGCACCACTTCACACGCTCTCCGACCGGACAGGGCGTGCCGGGTATCGTCCCGGTTCCTGCTCGGGCTGACGAGAGCGGAGGCATTCAAAACGCAGGAGGTTAATCATGCCCCGTCCCATCGTTCCCCTCAAGACGTTGCTGGAATGTGGTGTCCATTTTGGCCACCGCACCAACCGCTGGAACCCCAAGATGAAGCCGTACATCTACGGCGAGCGCAACGGCATCCACATCATCGACCTGCAGAAGACCCAGAAGGCCCTTCGGGAAGCCTACGATTTGATTCGAGATACCGTAGCCCAGGGCGGTACCGTGCTCTTTGTGGGCACCAAACGCCAAGCCCAGGACATCATCCAGGCCGAGGCCACACGGGTGGGGATGCCCTATGTGAACTATAAGTGGTTGGGCGGTATGCTGACCAACTGGCGCACCATCAGCCAGCGGGTGCGCTATCTGGAAGAACTGGAGCGCATGGAAGAGGAAGGCATCCTGGACCGCCTTTCCAAGAAGGAAGCCATGCGCCTGCGCCGCCGCATGGAGCATCTTCGCCAGCGCCTCAGCGGTATCCGCACCATGCGCAGCCTGCCTTCCATCGTGTTCATCGTGGATGTGTGCCGGGAGGAGACCGCGGTCAGAGAGGCCAACCGGCTGAACATCCCTGTGGTGGCCATGGTGGATACCAACTGCGACCCAACCAATGTGGATTACATCATCCCGGCCAACGACGACGCCATCCGCTCCATCAAACTCATCGTGGGCCTGATGGCCGACGCCGTAGCCGAGGGCCTGCAACTGCGGGAAAAGGCTCTGGCCGAGGCCGAAGAAGCCATGCGCGAAGCCATGCCCGCGGAGGAAGAGGCCGAACTTCCCGAAGAAGTGGTGGAAGAGGCGCTGCTGGGCGAGGCCACGTTGCAAAAGATTCGGGAGCAGGAAGGCAAGGCCGAAGCGCCCGAGAACGAGGGTGGGCCGGAAGAGGCCAATGACGAAGAAGCCGCCGCGGACGCTTCGACTTCGAGCCAGGAAGAGGCCTAACGCGACCCCGTCGGACCGCGGGGCCTGGGGCCTGGTACATCCGACGTTGTAACGCAACCCCCAAAGGAGGACCCTGCCATGACCGTGAGCGTGGAACAAGTCAAGAAACTGCGCGCGGCCACCGGAGCCGGCATTTTGGATTGCCGCAAGGCCCTGGAAGAGGCCGGCGGTGACTTCGACAAGGCCGTGGAAATTTTGCGCAAGAAGGGCGCGGCCAAGGCCGCGAAGAAAGCCGGTCGGGAGGCCAAAGAGGGCATCATCGACGTGTACTCCCACGGCGGCGGCCGCATTGGGGTCATGGTGGAACTCAATTGCGAGACCGACTTCGTGGCCCGCACCGAGGAGTTTCGCCACCTGGCCCATGAAATCGCGTTGCAAATCGCGGCCATGTCGCCTCGCTACGTGAGCGAGGAAGACGTGCCCGAAGAGGTTTTGGAGAAGGAACGAGAGATTGCCCGGGAACGGGCGCGCGCCCAGGGCAAGCCCGAACACGTGCTGGACCGCATCGTGGAGGGCATGATTAACAAATTCCTGGACGAAGTGGTGTTGTTGCGCCAGACCTACATTCGGGACGATTCCAAGACCATTCGGGATTTGATCACCGAGGCCATTGCCAAAATCGGCGAGAACATTGTGGTGCGTCGCTTCGTGCGTTGGGAAGTGGGTGGAGAGGAAACCGACTGAGGTCCGAAAACGGGGCCGCCTCACCGAGGCTGGCCCCGTTTTTGCGTTGAGGCGGGCGGAAGTTCGAGGGCCGCAGCCCAGGGCTCCGCACGCCAGTACCGGGAAGGCCAACGGCTTTTCTCGCGGGCACCTTCAGATGCGCTTTCGAGGAGGAGGCGGGCCGATGTGTGAGCAACCCACCATGACCCCGGACCCCGACTTGAAATATCGGCGTATTCTGCTCAAACTCAGCGGTGAGATTCTGGCCCCACCCGGCGGGCAGGGCATCGACCCGACGCAGGCCGAGGCCATTGCCCGACGCATTTGCGACGTGCACCGCATGGGCGTGCAGGTGGGCATCGTCATCGGTGCCGGTAACCTGTGGCGAGGAAAAATCGGTATCAAACACGGCATGGACCGGGCCACTGCGGACTACATGGGCATGTTGGCCACGGTGATGAACGCCCTGGCCTTGATGGACGCCATCGAGCGCTTGGGTGTGCCCACTCGGGTCATGAGCGCCATCGAAATGCGGGCCGTGGCCGAGCCGTACATCCGCCGGCGGGCCTTGCGCCACCTGGAAAAGGGCCGGGTGGTGATTTTCGGCGGCGGCACGGGCAACCCCTACTTCACCACCGATACCGCGGCCGCGTTGCGGGCCATGGAAATCGGCGCGGAGGTGCTCATCAAGGGTACCAAGGTGGACGGGGTGTACGACGCAGACCCCAAGGTGCATCCCGATGCCAAGAAATTCGACCGTCTGACCTACCTGGAAGCCATCAACCGACGCCTGGAGGTCATGGATTCCACCGCGCTTTCCCTGTGTATGGAGCACGATTTGCCCCTGCTGGTGCTCAACTTGTGGGATCCGGAAGCCCTGCCTCGGGCTTTGAAGGGTGAACCTGTGGGGACACTGGTCACTCCGTAGTCGAGGCAGGCGGGCTTTCGAGCAAGGCACAGAGGCGCCGTTCTTGTGGAACCTGGGCGGTGAACCGTTCCCCTTTCCCCATAACTCTGGTATCCTTCAAAACAACCTTGGCCTTTGCACGTGCTCTTCCCCAGGAGGAGGAGATGGTCATGCGCCGATGGTTGGCGATGGTAAGCTTCTTGATGCTGGTTCTGTCCGTGGCCCCTCCGGTTCGGGCGGAAACCCCTACGCCCCTCCCTCCGCCGCCGGGCACGGTGACCGACGACCAGGTGAACGCGGTGGCGAAGAAGTTGTACTGCCCCGTGTGCGAGAACATCCCCCTGGACACGTGCGGCACCAAGGCCTGTGAGGAATGGAGGGAACTCATCCGCCGCAAACTGGCCGAGGGCTGGACGGAGGAACAGATTCTGGAGTATTTCGTGGAACGCTATGGCGAGCGGGTGCTGGCCCAGCCCCGGCCCAAAGGAGTGCACACGTTGGTTTACGTGCTGCCGCCGGTGTTCATCGTGGCTGGGGTGTTCATTTTGTGGCGCACTTTGAAAACCTGGCGCACCTTGAAAGGAGAAGCCGAACCCGAAGCCCCGGCGGTGGCCGCGCAGGACCTGCCCGAAGACCCCTACTTGCGTCAGTTGGAAGAAGAACTGCGCAACCGTTTGTGAGGGTCCACCTATCCGCACTCCCTGGAGGAATTCGATGGCTGAAAATCCCTCTGTTCCGCAGCAAACGACGCCCTCCAGGCGCCGTTTTTCTTGGGGGGCATGGTTGATTCTGGGCGGTGTGTTGGTCCTGTTGGCGGTGCTGGGCATTGGCGTGATTCGTGTCCAGCGGGGAATACAGGTGGGCGACCCCATTCCCCCCGAGTTGACCCTGCACACCTTCGACGGCAAAACCTACCGCCTGGGCGACCTGAAAGGCCGGGTGGTCCTCATCAATTTTTGGGCCTCCTGGTGCGTGCCCTGTGAAGAGGAAGCCCCTTATCTGCAACAGGCCTGGGAGCACTTCCAGGGCCGGGAGGATGTGATTTTCCTGGGCCTGGCCTGGACGGACACCGACGACAAAGCCCGGGCTTACCTGAAACGCTTTGGCATCACCTATCCCAACGGCCCGGACCTGGGTACCCGTTGGGCCCAGGTCTTCCGCATTCGCGGGGTGCCCGAGACGTATGTGCTGGACCGGGAGGGACGATTGGCTTACATCAAAATCGGCCCCTTTGAGAACGCGCAGGAAATCATCGAGGCCATCTATCAGGTGCTGGGAGAAGGGTAACCCATGGACCCTTTGTTTTGGTTGTGGCTGGTGGCTTTGGGCCTGCCCGTGGGCCTGTGGCTGTTGCGTCCTCTGGGGAAAACCGAAGGGGACGCCGTGTCGGACCGGGAGCAACGCCTCTCTGCTTTGTTGGCGGAGAAGGATGCCATCATGACCGCGCTGGCGGAACTGGAAATGGATTACCGCAGCGGCCGGGTGCCGGAAGCGGACTATCGGGAACAACGGGCGGCGCTGATGGAGCGGGGCGCGGCCGTGTTGAAGGAACTGGAAGCCCTGCAAGCCGAGGAAACCGAGGCCGCCTCGGCACCTGCTGCCCATCTTTCTGCTGCTTCCCCGGCGGAAGCCCCGGCCCCGACGGCGACGGTGGAACCCAGGCCCACCGATGGCCGTGACCTGGAGGACGACATCGAAGCCCTGCTGCGGACGCGGCGGCAGGTGCAACAGGCCCGTTACGTGGGCTTTTGTCCTTCTTGCGGTGCCGCCCTGCGGGTGGGCCATCGCTTCTGTCCGCTGTGTGGGGCCGAGGTGCCTTCGGCTCTACGGAAGAAGCGCACCAAGGCCCGCCGTCGGCGTTGAACGGCCTTGGTCGGCGCGTGTCCAATGGTTTGGTCCTCACGGGGCGTCATCGCCCCGGGATACTCTTTCACAACGTGAGGGAACGCCCATGCTTCGTCAGGCCTCCTGGAGGCAACTCCTCTTCGTAGTGCTGTGGACGGTCCTGTTGGCCGGTTGTTTCGTGGAAGACGTGACCCCGCCTCCCGATTGGCAACCCAGTCCCATCCCCCCCACGCCGGATTGGGACGCGTTGCTCCCTAAGGAAGCGCCCGACCTGCAGCGGGGCGCGACCCTGTACGCGGAAAAATGCGCGGCCTGCCACGGCCCCCAGGGTCGGGGCGACGGCGAACTGGTGAACCAACTCACCATTCCCCCCACGGCCATTGGCGACCCCCAGGTGCAATGGGAAGCCCGGCCGCTGGCTTGGTTCCAGGTGCTGACCCAGGGCCGCATGGAGCGCCAGATGCCCCCCTTCCGCTCCCTTTCCCCCGAAGAACGCTGGGATGTGCTGGCTTACGTCTTTTCCCTGGGTTTGACCGAGGAAGAGCGGGCGCGAGGCGAGGCCCTGTACCGGGAGCAATGCGCGGCCTGCCACGGCCCCCAGGGCAAGGGGGACGGCCCCGAAGCTCCGCCCGACACGCCGGACCTGACCGACCCCGCGCTGTGGGCCGGGACCGCCCTGAAGGATTGGGCCCAGGTGGTGGCCCAGGGCCGGGGCCAGATGCCCGCCTTTGGCCAGGTGCTGAGCGAGGAAGAGCAGGCGGTGCTGTTGCGGTACCTGCGCCTGATGGTGTGGACCCATGTGGGCGCGGTGCCTCCTACCGCCACCCCGACCCCCACCGCGACGGCAACGGCTCTGCCGTCGCCTTCTCCCACCGCCGCACCTTCCGGGCAGGCTACCCAAGCGGCTACTTCCGCCCCGTCGTCTACGGGAACGCCCCAGGCCACGAGCACCCTGGCAGCCACGCCCACCGCGGCGGCTTCACCCACGCCCCAGGCATCGCCTACGGCAACCCCTGAAGGGGTTTTCTACATCACCATCCGCGGGCAGGTGAAGCACGGCGCCGGCGGCCCCCTGCCCCCCGACCTGACGGTGACCTTGCAGGCCTTCGACGACTTCCTCCCCGTCTTCACCCAGGAAACCGCCATCGACCTGGATGGCTCCTTTGTCTTCGAAAACGTGGAAGCCCGGGAGCATCGGATGTTCGTTCTGCGGGTCACCTACCAGGACGTGACCTATCTGTCCGATGTGGTGGTGGCCTTCCCCAACCAAACCGAATATCAGGCCGAAATCACCGTGTACGACGCTACCACCGACCCCTCCCAGGTGGTGATTCGGCGGCTTCATGTGTTCCTGGAGGTGCCCGGCCAGGAACGGCTGCGGGTGGTGGAACTGTACGTGTTGGAGAACCGGGGAGAGAAAACCCTGGTAGCGCCCGAGGGCGAGGAGGGGGTACTGGCTTTCACCCTACCCCAGGGCGCGACCAATCTGGCCTTCCCCAATGAACTGGGGCGCCTGGGCGAACGCTTCCAGAAGACCGAGACGGGCTTCGTGGATACCCTCCCCCTGCCGCCGGGTCAGCAGCGTTTGCTCTTTTCCTACGAACTGCCCTATACCGGCCAGGCCCAGGTGGCCCATCCCGTGCCTCGCCCAGTGGAAGCAGTGACCCTGTTCGTGCCCGAAGGCTTGAAGGTGGAAGGGGAGGCTTGGAAGCCCGCCGGTACCGAGACCCTGGAAGAAAACCTGGTGTTCCAGAAATTCGAGGGGCCGCGGCTGGAGGCCGGCGAAACCTTGCGCTTCACGGTGAAAGGCCGCGTGCGTGGCCAGGCTGTTCGTCCCTGGGAGGATGTGCCTTTCTGGTCTCTTCCCGCGAGCCTGATCGGTCTGGGCGGGGCCTTTCTGGCCCTGGGAGCCTGGTATGGGCTGCGGCGTCGCTCGGCACCTTCCCGAGAAGGTGGGGCGGAAACCACCGCGGCGTCGGCCGCGACCTACGCAGTGCCCAAGGCGTTGAAGGATGACCCCGAAGCCCTGATGGAGGCCATCCTGGCCCTGGACGACCTGTACCAGGCCGGAGAACTGGAGGAAACGGCCTATCGCCTGCGGCGGGAGGCGTACAAGCGCCGCTTGAAGGAATTGCTCTCGAAGAAATGAGCGGATATGCGAATGGGCGAATATGCGGTAAAGCGGTAAAGCGGTAAAGCGGTAAGGCGGATGGGTGGTAGGGGCGCATGGCCGTGGGCCCTTGCTTTGGGAGTGCGGCGGCTTGGCGCCGCTTTGGGGAAGCGGTAAAGCGGTAAGGCGGTAAAGCGATAAGGCGGGAAGGCGGTAAGGCGATAAGGCGGTCGAGCGGATATCGTCGTCTTATGGGGTGAAGGTTGAACCCGGTGGACGTGGCCCTCGCGCTGGGCTTGAGCCTCACGGCTGCCTTGCTTTTGGCCGTGCTGGTAACGTGGCAGGCGCGCCTGGACGCGGACACCCTGGCCGCTTTTGCCTGGCTGTATACCTGGGGCGCGCTCATCGCCACCTTCGGCACTCTGGGGATGCATGGCATCCTGGAGACGATGCTCGAAACCCTGATACCGGGGGACGTGCCGATTTGGGAAGGCCTTTCCGCAACGGTGTTGGCCCCCTTTGTCGAAGAGGCCGCCAAAGGGCTGGCCCTGGTGACCCTGTGCCTGGCCGTGGGGTACCGTTACGAGTCCTTTGCCGACGGCGTGCTTCACGGAGCGTTGGTGGGGCTGGGTTTCGAGACCACCGAGAATTTCTTCTACATGATGGGCGCGCTGGCCGATGCCGGTCTTGCAGGACTGTTGCCGATGGCCTTTGCGCGGCTGTCCTTTGGGTTTACTCATGCGTTGTTCACCGCGTTCACCGGCGTGGCCGTGGCCGGATGGTGTATGTATCATGCCGGTGGTTGGGGGTGGCTGCTCCTTCCTCTGGGATGGCTTATGGGCGTGCTGGCCCACGCTGCCCACAATTTCACGGCGATGACCACGGGATGTTGTTGTGTTTTTGGCGCGGATGGCCTGGCCGTGATGGTGTTCGTGGGTGTATGGCGCTGGGCCCAGGACCTGGAGCGAAATTGGCTGCGTAAGTATCTCTGGGAAGAGGTGGAACGCGGGGTGATTTCGGTGGAGCACTATCGTGCCGTGTTGACCTCGAAGCGGCGGCGGCATTGGTTGGGTATGGCCCGAGACGAGGAACACCGTGCCGAAATGCGCCGTTTTTTCCATAAAATGAAAGCGCTGGCCCTTGCGAAAGCCCACGCCGCCCGGGACCCCCGCAACGCCTCATTGCAAAAACGGGTGGCCCAATTGCGCCGCGAGGTGGCTCGCCTGGCCCGGCGAGTTGGCTCGTTCGCCGACAACGCACTGCACTGACCACTGTCCACTGACCACCGTCCACTGTCCACCGTCCACTGTCCACTGCCTCGGGAGGTAACGCATGACCCGGTCCATGACCGTACAGGTGAAAGCGCGGCGCTTCGCCAGGCCCTCGTACCGGTACGCGGGTTTCCTGCTGGTGGAGGACGAGGAAGGCCATACGTACCGCCTGCCCATGCCGGGTACGGTGGCCCAATGGCTCCGGGTGGGAGCCTCCTTTACCCTGCACCTGGAAGACCCCGAAGTCATCACTTTCGACAATTACCGCCTGGAAGGACAGGTGCCCATCTGGCCCTTGTGGCAGCAGCGTTTTACCCTGACCCGCACCAGCCCGGTGAGTGGCGAGCCCCTGTACACCTACACCGTGCGGGCCCGGGAGGCCCGGTACGAGAGCGATTACATGGCCATCGTGGACCTGGAGCAGTACCACTACGCCTCGGACGAAGAACTGCTGGCCCGCTGGTACTGCGAGAAGTGCCGCATTTACGAAGAGGCCAACCAGCGGCCCACCTGCCCCCGGTGTGGCCGGGCCATGCGCTTTCACGATTTGAAAAGCGCCACCCGGGCTTCCCGTTTCCTGGTGCTGGAACTCATCCGCCGCGCGCCCTATGAGCCGCGTTTCGTGGGTTACGTGCGGGTAGACCCGCCCCTGCCGCTGATGCACCGCCGCCTGCCCGACGGCACCGTGCAGAAGAACATCCGGCCCCAGGTGTTCCCCCCTGAGTGGTTCGAGCATCCCTTCCATCCCCCTTCGCAAAAGACGCTCGAAGCCTGGTGGCAGGTGCAGGGGAAAGCCCTGGAAACCGCGCGCTCGCCCGTGGCCCGGCTGGCCCGGGTGGTGATCCACCCCGATTACCGCGCCGACGGCCTGGGCCAACTGGCCTTGCGGGCCATGTTCGCCTGGCTGCAGGAGCGCTGGATACCCGACATGCGGGAACCCAAAGCCGCGGTGGAAACCGTGGCCATGATGGCCCGATACAACCCTTTCATGGAGAAGGTGGGCTTCCGTTACCTGTGGGATACCGCCAGCGGCCGGCCCGTGCTCTACTATCCCCTGACCGAAGAGGCCCGGGCGTACATCGAACGCTTTCTGGAAAGCGACCCCGTGGCCCGGGAGCACGGGGGGCGGTTGTACCGGCCCCGCTACCGCGCCGGGGAACCTTTGCGCCAGCCAGTGCGCCTGGAAAACGTGTTCAAAGCCTATACCAGCCACCTGGATTTGAGCGCCCTTTCCGAACCGGTGGCCCGCATGCTGGAGGCCTTTGGCGTGCGGCATCGGGTGATTCAAAAAACCGTGCTCCGCAAGGTGACCATGGACATTGCCCCCGGAACGGTGCAGGTGGTGCTGGGCGCTTCGGGCAGCGGCAAGACCACCCTCTTGCGAGTGATTTACGGCGCGGCTCGGGGCCTGGAAGACCCGCTGTACCGGGCCGATGGCGGTGAGATTCACCTGCCGGAAAACGTGCGCATGGAGGCCCTGCTTCCCGGGGAGATCGAGCCGGATTTCGGCGACCAGCCCATTGCCGAAGTGCTCTACCGGCTCACCGGCGACGAGGCCCTGGCCGTGGAATTGCTCAACCGGGTGGGCATTTCCGATGCGGTGCTGTATCGGGCGCCCTTCCGGGAACTTTCCACCGGCCAGAAGGCCCGGGCGCAACTGGCCTATCTGCTGGCCCGGCGGCCCAACGTGCTCCTCATCGACGAATTTGCCGCGCCCCTGGACACGCCCACCGCGCTGCGTGTAGCCCGTAAACTGGCCCAACTGGCCCGGGAGCAGGGCCTGGCCCTGGTGGTGGTGCTGCACCGGCAGGAACTGCTCCCCGCCCTGGAACCCGACGCGGTGTATATCGTGGGGTACGGCACCTTCTACCGGCTCGACCAACTGCCCGAACGGGGCTTTCGGGTGAAGGAGCCGTATGCCAGCCTCATCGTGCAGGGGAAGAAGCGGTGGGAACTGCGCAAGCACCCCACCCGGGTGCGGGGCCGGGTGGGCGTCATTCACGGCAACCGCGTACTCGGTACCGTGGAAATCACCGACGTGCACGGTCCTTTCACCGTGGAAGAGTTGAAGGCCCACTACGACAAGCACCTGGCCGACCCCCGCTTTTTGGAGCAGTACGCCCAGGGCCGGCCGCTATATGCCTGGGAACTGGGCGATGCCCAGGAATACCCGGAACCCCGGCCTTTCACGCCGAAACAGGGGCAGCAGTTGTGGATCCGGCTTCGCGAGGAGGATCAGGGCGGGGAAGCGGGCACCGAAACACCTTCGCCGCGGGCTTGATGGCGTCCTTCCTTCCCGGAGAGGGTGGTGGAAACCTCGCCGGGTTTCCCAAGAGCCGGGTCAGCCGACCCTTTCAAGGGAGCGGGCTGGTTACTGGAAAAGGGGCACCCCTCGAAGGGTGCCCTTTTTCCTTTGGCAGTCGTACACCTTCCCCCGAGAAAGGGGATGGGGTTGTGGAGCCTTTCAAAGCAGTTCCCGCTTTTGCAGGTATTCCTTGATTTCGTGCAGCAGTTCCGCAGGGGTGCGGATGGGGTAAGCGAGTTCCCCAACCACGTTGCCCAGGTCCAGGCCCTTGGCCTGGATGCCCTGCAGGCGTTCGCGGAGTACCTGGGCCTCGGTGATGGGGTAATCCACCCCGCGGATGTGCTTCAGTACCAGGTACGGCCAGGGCGCTTCACACACCGATTGCACCGCCTGTTCGGCCATGCCCCGGCAGAATTCCAGCACCCATTGGGCGTCCTGGCCGTCTTTCACCAGGCGGTAGGCCAGTTTGGCGATGCCGCCGGCCAGGTGCACCCGCATTTCACGACGTTCGGCCTCGGTCAGGTCATCCATTTGGCGCACCCGTTCCAGGGCCTTTTCCGGGTCCGCCCGCAAGATGTTGCGCACCGTGGCCTTGGTGGTGCCCAGTTCGCGAGCAATCTCTTCTTCCGAGAAGAGATATTCATCGTGCAGCACCACCGCGTACACGGCCCGGGCCAGAGAGGGCAGCCAGGTGAGGGTGCGGTACCTGGCCAGGTGGGTCAGGCCGCCCAGCAGGTCGATGGCCTTGAAGAAGACTCGGGCCACCAGTTCTTCCAACGCGGTTTTGTCCATGTGGGGTTTCACTTCCAGAATCATGGCCCACCTCCGTGTCTTTGGGGATTAGGGTTGCAACGGTTCCAGAATGCGAACCAAGCCGGTTTCGGTGATTTCCATGAAGTGGGTTCGGGTGTCGTGTCCGGCCATGCGACAGCCGTCGATGCGGAACAGGCGGACGATTTCGCCGATGGGTCGTCCGAAGCGCTTGGCCGCGGTGGCGCTCATAATCAGTTCCTTGGCCAGCACCATGGTGCCGTCCAGGATGTGACCCACCGCGTAGCCGCCCGCGGCCTCGGCCGAAAGTTGTTCATGGCTGCTGCGTTTCTGGGCAACGAACAGCGCGGTCTGGAGGTGCTTTTTCATCAAGGCGTACAACCGACGCACCATGCCCCGGGCCTTGATTTCCTGATGCTCGAAAAGGCCGGTGACCGAATCGATGACGGTGAATTTGGCGCCAAAGGTGGTGATGGCGTACTCCAGGGTGGCCAACAGGTTGGGCAGGTTTTCCCGTAGGGAAGCGTGGCTGGCCGCATCCACCAGGATGAGGCGGTCTTCCAGCGTGGCGAAGTCGTATCCCAGGGCCTGCGCGCGCAGGCGCAGTCCCGTGACCGCGAAGGCCGCGGGCGTTTCCACGGTCACGAAAACCACCCTGTCGCCCCGCTGGGCCTGGGTCACCGCGAACTGCTCCACCAGCAACGTTTTGCCCGTGTCATTCACCCCGGTGATGTTGAACACCGAATACGCAGGCAGGCCGCCCAGGGGCTTTTTGACGGGCTTGCCGTTCTCCAACTCGGTGATGAAAAACAAGTCGTCCAGCCCTTCTACCCCGGTGGGGATGCCATGCACCCGGGGGGCCTGGGCCAGGGCCTGCCCGCCGAGCAAAATTCCCTCTTTGACGACCCGTGCTTCTCTTTCGACCATCGTTCTCTCCCCGCATGAGGCCGTTTGCATACCTGTCTTCAATTTTTGATTGTAGGTTATTCTCTAAGCCTTGGATTTGCGCGAGATTAACGGAATGTAAAAACGAAAAGCCAGACGCGAACCGCGTCTGGCTTTTTCCTTTGGTTTCCTTTTGCGTCGAGGGCTGAGCGCAGACAGATGATGACCGTCGTCGCCTTCCCTCTCACCTCTTTAGCCACCGACGGCTGAACACGTTTATCATGCTATTGGGCTGGTCGTGGGGGGATCTCCCAGATTTGCCGAATCGCGCCATATAGCCCTCGGCCGCGGGGCTACACGCCCGCGCGACGCAAGCGGTGTAGCGCCCACAAGTGCAGGAGCACGCCGAGCACCGCGAGCACCGTCAGGGCCGCGAGGTGCTGGGGCACGCGCTCCGAGGCTTGCAGCAAAGGGCGCAGGTGCGGGAACGCGGTCAGGCGGCGGTGGATGAACCACACCGGGAAGGGGAAGAACGGCCCGATGCCGGTCTCCAAAGCCGAGGAGGCGGGGAAAACCAACATCAGGCCGGCCAGGGCCCAAAACAAGGTCCAGATTTCCCCGGTCAGAGGACGCCGAAAGACCACGGCCACCAGGCTGGCCGTCACCGCGAAGAACACGGCGGTCACCAGCCCCGTCCACGGCAGGTAAGCCCAATAAGGCCGCGGCTCCGGCGGAAGCGCCCACCGCAAGCCGGTCAGCACCGCGTCCAGCAAGGCCAACTCGGCCAACACCAGCCCCAGGCGTTCCAACCACAAGCGCCACAGCGAGCGCCGCATCAACAGCAAGGCCAGGGCCCCGTCCTCGGCCACCAGGCGGGCGGCCAGCACGCCGCCCAGCAGGCCGAGCATGGGCTCCCCCGCGAAGGCCCAAAACTCCGCCCGCCCGCCGGGGTCGGAGACCCCCAACAGCACGGCCAGGGCAAGGGGGAGCAGCACCACGCCCCAGCCCCGGTCCATCAGGGCCACCCGCCGTTCATATGCCCAGCGTTGCCACCATAGCCTCATCTTCGTACCTCTCAGGGCGCGGGGAGCCCCGGCAGCCCCCACTGCGCCTGCACCCATGCGGCAAAATCGGCCAGGGGGATGTCTTGCAGCCCATATTGCTGCCGGTAGGCCCGCACGATTTGCCAGAACGCCGTCGGGTCTTGCCGATACAGAGCGTCCAGATATTGCACGCTGCGCACGGAGCGCCCGGTGCCCACCGTCCCGGAAAGTACATCGCCGCCGCTGACGGCCATGTCCCACGGCGCCTGGGGGGCGTGCAGCCGCAGGGCCGCGTAATCCCACAGGCTCAGCAGGGTCATGGGCGGGGTCGCCGCTTCTTGTTGGCTCAGGGCCTGCGCCAACGCATCGGGGTCGTCCAGGGACACACCAGCCGGGAGGCGCGCTTCCCCAGTGGCCTGCGCCTGCGCCAGCACTTCGGAGAGGGCCTGAAGGCACGCGTCGCCCTGGTCCGCGCACCACCAGCCGAGCAGTGCGTACAGGGCGCTGGCGTGGCGGTACACTTCCACATTACGGGCCCGGCTACGCG
>JALWJZ010000028.1 GCA_026996855.1 Anaerolineales bacterium | reverse complement strand
CCCCTGGACATCCTTTTCGAAAACCAGGACGTCCTGGTGGTCAACAAGCCCGCGGGCCTGGTGGTGCACCCTTCGCCCGGCCACTGGGAAGGGACTCTGGTGCACGCCGCCCTTGCCCATATTCCAGACTTGAAGGGCGTGGGCGGTGAATTGCGACCGGGCATCGTGCACCGGCTGGACAAGGATACCTCGGGGGTGATGATTCTGGCCAAGCACGATGCGGCCCACCGCTTTTTGCAGGACCAGTTCCGCAACCGGCAGGTCAAAAAGGAATACCTGGGCCTGGTGGACGGCGCGCCGCCCACGCCCAAAGGCCGCATCGAAGCGCCTCTGGACCGGGACCCCAAGGACCGGCGCAAGATGCGAGTGGTTCCCCCGGGGCAGGGCCGGGAAGCGGTCACGCTGTTCGAAGTAGTGGAACGGTTCCCAAGGCACACGTTGGTGCGTTTCTTCCCCATTACCGGGCGGACCCATCAGATTCGGGTGCACAGCGCGTTCATCGGCACCCCCATCGTAGGCGATACCCTGTACGGACGCAAAAAGCCCACCCTGCCCGTCCGGCGTCACTTGCTGCATGCCCATCGCATCACCCTGCGCCTGCCGGGAGAAGAGGCCCCTCGCACTTTTGAAGCACCGCTACCGGAAGACATGGCACGCCTTCTGGCATCCTTGCGCGGACAACATGGATGAAGCGCGACCCCAACCCTCTCGAACCCTCTCCTTCAGGGCCCCGTGGGTTTTTGGTTATTGGATGCGGCTCTGGTGGCCTTGCTTCTGGCCTGGGGTGGTTTGACTTCCGGCCTTTGGAAACATTGGGGCAAGTTTGGCCTTTCTAAAAGTACGACCGGGTTTGCAGCAATACATCACATTGTGAACCCTGATAAAGGCGACCTCACCACCCAAAACGAGGCTTTCCTTGGGAGATGAGCACTCATTCTTTGCAATGGGCTTTCGCCCACCGCGAAAAGCCAAAGTCCAGAGAGGAGGTGCTGGCCATGGCCGAGGAAAAACCCCCGATTACCTGGGAAGACTTCGCGCGCGTGTCCATGCGGGTGGGGCGGGTGCTGCGGGTGGAGCCTTTCCCCGAGGCCAGGAAGCCTGCCTACAAACTGTGGATCGACTTTGGCCCCTACGGGGTCAAGAAGAGTTCCGCGCAACTCCCCCGCTGGTACCCGGACCCCCAGGCCCTGGTCGGCCGCCTGGTGGTGGCCGTGACCAACCTGCCACCCAAGCAAATCGGCCCCTTTCGCTCCGAAGTGTTGGTGCTGGGGGCCATCCAGGGGGATGGCCGGGTGGTGCTGCTTCAGCCCGACGGGGAAAGCGCATTGGGGGCGCCCATCGCGTGAGGGGAGGCCGAGGTGCAAATCCGTGCCCGCACCTCCAGGGCGCGTTGGGGCACATCGGTGAAGATGCCGTCCACCTGGGCTTGAAAGGCCTCGGCCATGGCCCGGGGCTCGTTGATGGTGTAGACGAACACCCGGAGACCGCGCTTTTGCCAGTGGCGCCACCAGGACCTGGACAGATGCCCCCGATGGGGATGCACGGCTTCGGCCCGGAGCAGGCGAATCCACAGCCCGCGCGTGAGGGTGAGGCCCCCACGTCCACCAACCAGCAGCCCCAGGGGCACCCGGGGCAGTGCCCGGCGGAAGCGCCACAAGGCCACGGGGTTGAAGGACGACACCCACACCTTTTGGAGGTATCCCGCGGCCAGGAGAATCCCGGCCACCCGTTCCGGCAGGTCGTCCAGGGGGGTCGGGTAATTGGTGAGTTCCAGGTTGAGCCAGGTCCGCCGGGCCACGGTTTCCAGCACCTCTTCCAGCCGGGGCACCGAATGCCGGCCGGGGTACGGATGAAAGCCCCGGCCCGCGTCCAGCGCGGCCACTTCGCGGTAGGTCATGCGGTGCAGCGTGCCCGCGACACCGGTGGTGCGCTCCACCGTGGCGTCGTGCATGAGCACCACCACGCCGTCCGCGGTGCGTTTCAGGTCGATTTCCACCGCGTGGGCGCCTTCTTCCAGGGCCAGCCGGATGGCTTCCAGGGTGTTCTCCGGCCGCTCCCGAGAGGCGCCCCGGTGGGCGATGACCGTGCAGGGGGGAAGCGCGTCCAGGGGGTTGGGCATGATTCGGTCGCGCGCATCCTGGGGTACACGGGCCGTGGGATGCGCCGAAGGAACGGACGGCGGCCTGGTCACATGTCCACGAAATAGGTGCGGGCGGCCTCTTCCAGCAATTCCGGTGTCATGGCCGGTTTCTGGCCGCGGTAGCGGGCGATGTCCAGCAGGATGTCGCACAAATCCCGGGGGTGGGAAGCCCGCAATGGGCGTCCGGGCTTCACGTACCATTCTTGCAGCAGGTATGCCAGGCCCCGCTCGCTGAACTGGATGCCCCGCTGTTCGGCCACACGGCGGAAAATGGCGCGATACTCCTTGAAGCCAGGGTCGCCGATTTCGATTTTATGGCGCAAGCGTCGGAGGAAGGCCTCGTCCACCAGGTCCTTGGGCGGCAGGTTGGTGGAAAACACCACCAGCACGTCGAAGGGGAATTCGATTTTCTGGCCGGTGTGCAGGCTCAGGTAGTCCACCCGGCTCTCCAGCGGCACAATCCACCGGTTGAGCAACGCCTGGGGCCGCACCCGTTGCCGACCGAAGTCGTCCACCAGGAGCATGCCGCCGTTGGCCTTCACCTGCACGGGGGCCTGGTAATACTTGTTCACCGGGTCGAAAATCAGGTCCAGGTCCTCCAGGGTCAACTCGCCACCCACCATGAGGAAAGGCCGGTGGATGCGCACCCAGCGGGCGTCGGTCTTGTTGCCCAAAGTGGTTTCCACCACCCGGTGCACGCTGGCATCGAACACCACGATGACCTGGCCGCCGATGTAGATGGCGTAGGGAATGTAGATGGTGTCCTTGAGCAGGTAGCGGCCGATGGCCTGGGAAATGGTGGTCTTGCCGTTACCCGGCGGCCCGTAGAGGAAAATGGAAAGCCCGGAGTTGATGGCCGGACCGATGCGGTGGATGACCGCGTCCTTGAGGACCAGGTGGGAAAGCATCTGGCGCACGTCCCGCTCGGTGACCACGGGCCGGGTGCGGCCCTGCTGGCGCATGGCCTGCACGTACCGGTGATAGGGTACTGGGGTGGGTCCGGCATACTGACTGCGGTCCAGGGCTTCGCGGGCCCGCTGCATCCCCAAAGTCGTCAGGGTATGCTCATAAGCCGAAGGCCCGACGCCCCCGCGGGCCCCGCGAATTTCCACCAATTTTTCCCGTTTCAAATCTTCCAGGATTTCGCTGACCACGCCCATATGGGGCAGGGCCATGGCCTGGGCCAGTTCGTGGCCGGTGAGGTAGCCCCGGTAGTACAGAATCTTCAAAGCCAGGTCCTGCAACCACATACGGGGGATTTCGATGTCCTGGAGACTGCGAATGGGAGGCGGCACAAAAGGTGCGGAGGGGGCGGAAGGGGAAGCCATGCGTTCGACCTCCTAATCAAGGATTTCAGGCCATGCAACAAACCCGCTCCCCTCCCTCCCCAGGGTTTGTTGAAAACGCCCGTTCGGACGGCGCATGAAAAAGGGCGGAGGAATCCTTGCCGGCGGAACGCACCCGTGAGGGAGGGACCGCTTCGCTCACGGGGCTTCGTCTTCGCCGTCCATGGGGGTTGACGCCGTTTCCGACGCGGTGGTTTCCATAACCTGCAAACCGGCCCGAATGTGGTGCAAGGCTTTCTCCAAATGCCCTTCGGCATCCCGAAAGAGGCGCAGGACGAATTCTTCGGCCTCGCGACGGATACGAGCGGCCTCTTCTTGCGCCTGGGCCACGATTTCCTCGGCCCGTTCTTGCGCAGCCTGGACCAGGGCATGCTCCTCCACCATGCGGGCACGTTCCGCCTCCGCCTGCTGCACGATGCGCCGCGCCCGTTCCTGGGCCTGGGCGATGATGCGGTCCTTTTGGCTCAGCAACTGTTGCGCCTTGCGCACCTCTTCGGGAATGGAAATGCGCATCTGGTCGATGAGGTCCAGCAGGCGGTCGTCGTCAATCAAAATGCCGCGAATGAAGGGCAGGCTGCGCCCTTCTTCCACCAACTCTTCCAGTCGATCCACCAGTTCCTGAATGTCCATGTCTGCGCCTCCTCCATTGTACCCCGCAACCCAGCCATTGGGCCGGGTGCCGCCGACCGACTGCACCGGGAAACTCGCCCCCTCTTTCCTTTGAGCGTCCTTACGCCATCCTCCTGACTTTTGTCTTCTCCCGGAAACGGGTCGAAGGGGAATTTTTTGCTATATTGTAACCCTATCGCCACGTTTTGGAAACCTCATCACGAAGCGCGTTTCCCCTCCCGGCTCATTCCTCTTTCAGAGAAGCAGGAAACAAGGGGTGTTTCCGCGCCTGAAACTTGCGGTACAGGGCCTCGGCCACGAAGGGGGGCACCATGAAGCTCACATCACCGCCCAGCGCGGCCACCTCCCGCACCGTGGTGGAGGAGAGGAACATGTACTTCCCCGCGGTGATGAGCGCCACGACCTCGATACCCGGTGCCAGCAGTTGGTTGGTCAGGGCCATACGGAATTCCCGTTCGAAATCCGAGAACACCCGCAAACCGCGCACAATGACTTGCGCGCCGATACGCTTGCAAAATTCTACGGTCAGACCGCTGTATCCCGTCACGTGGATGTTGGCGTGCCCCTCCAGGGCGCGGCGGACCATTTCGACTCGCTCTTCCGGGGTGAAGATGAGTTCCTTCAGGGGCTTGTCGTACACGGCCACCACCACCTCGTCGAACATGCGCGCCGCGCGCAGCGCAATGTCGATGTGGCCGTAGTGGATGGGGTCGAACGTCCCGGGGAACACGGCTTTGATATAGGTCATGGGCGACTCCGTCAACTGATTTCGCCCTCGCCCGTGGTGAGGAGGTGTTGCAAATAGTGGGCCAGGGCCTGACTCTCGGGCTGTTCCAGATGGGGGTCCTTTTGCAAAAAGTCTTGCGCCAGCCGACGCGCGGTTTCGATGAGGTTCACGTTGAGCAGGTCGGCGAAGCGCAACCCCGCGCCAAAACCGGCCTGACGCGTGCCCAGGAACTCGCCGGGGCCTCGCTGGCGCAGGTCCAGTTCGGCCAGGCGGAAGCCATCGTGGATTTGGGTCAGGGCTTTCAGGCGCTCGGCCTCCGCGGCTTCGTCGGTGCTGGGGATGAGGATACAGTAGGCCTGCTGCCCACCGCGGCCTACCCGTCCTCGCAGTTGGTGCAACTGAGCCAGACCGAAGCGCTCGGCGCCTTCGATGACCATCACCGTCGCGTTGGGGATGTCCACACCCACTTCCACCACCGGTGTGGAAACCAGGATGTCGTACCCGCCATCCCGGAAGCGGGCCATGATGGCCTCTTTCTCGTCACCGCTCATGCGGCCATGCAGCAGCCCCACCCGCAAATCAGGGAAGATTTCTTCGCTCAACAGGCGGTAAGCGTCCAACACCGCGGGCACCTGGACGAAGTCTTCGTGTTCGCTGCGCTGGATGAAGGGGTAGATGATGAAGGCCTGATGCCCCTTTTCCACTTCCTGACGGACGAAGGCAAAGGCCCGCTCCCGTTCCCGAGGGAAAAGCAGGAAGGTTTCGACGGGCTTGCGGCCCGGCGGCATTTCGTCCAGCACCGTCAAGTCCAGGTCGCCGTAAATGGTGAGGGCCAAGGAGCGGGGGATGGGCGTAGCGGTCATCACCAGCAGGTGGGGAGCCTCCCCTTTACGGCGCAACGCGGCCCGCTGGCGCACGCCGAAACGGTGTTGCTCGTCGATGACCACCAGTTGCAGGTCCTGGAACTGCACCGGGTCCTCCAGGAGGGCATGGGTGCCTACCAAAATTTTGATTTCGCCTTGAGCCAGGGCTTCTAAGATGCGGCGCCGCTCCTTGGTGCGGGTGGCGCCCACCAGCAGCGCGATCTCTTCGGGCTGCAAAGGACCTCCCGGCCCGGCCAGCAGCCGGGTCAGGGTGCGATGGTGCTGTTCGGCCAGGATGGAGGTAGGCGCCATGATGGCCGCCTGCGCGCCCTGGGAAACCACCATAGCCATGGCCAGGGCCGCGACCACGGTCTTACCCGCGCCCACGTCCCCCTGCAAAAGGCGGTTCATGGGCCGCCCCGAAGCCAGGTCTTCACGGATGTGGGCCAGGGCCTTCTCCTGGGCGCGGGTGAGGGTGAAGGGCAGCCGTGCGAGTTGGGCCTTCAACCATGCATCGTCCACCTGGAAACGCCGGGCAGGACGCGCCTTGTAGCGGGCACGGACCAGTCCCATGGCCACCTGCAGCACGAAGACCTCTTCCAGGGCCAGGCGCTGACGGGCGCGCTTCAGGTTGTCCCACGAATCGGGAAAGTGCATCTGCTCCAGGGTCCAGGCCAGGGTGGGCAGGTGGGCCGCTTCCCGAACCCAGAAGGGAAGGGGGTCCGGCACCTTGGGCGCCCATTGGGGCACTGCCCGGCTCATCAAATTCCGCATCCAGCGTTGGGTGAGGTTCCCGGAAAGGGGATACACCGGCACGATGCGGTTGGTGTGCAGGTACTTCTCTTCCAACAGTTCCCATTCCGGATTGGTCAGCACCAAACGGCCCAAATAGCGGTCCACCCGGCCGGCCAGGGCCACGGGCTGGCCCTCCCGCAATTTCTGAGCAATCCACACCTGATTGAACCAACTGACCTGCAGGGTGCCGGTACCGTCGGAGACCAGCACGTCCACCCGCTTGAGCCGGGCGTTGCGGGTATCCCGTACCTGGACGCTTTTCACCACTCCCAACACGGTGACCTCTTCCCCATAGCGCAATTCGCGAATGGGCTTGAGGCGGGAGTAATCGTCGTAACGTCGGGGGAAGAGGAAAAGCAGGTCCAGAATGGTTTGCACACCCAGACGGGCCAGGTTACGGGCCCGCTTGCTTCCCACCTCGGGCAGCGCGGTGACGGGGGCGTACAGACCTCGCGGGCCGCCGGAAACCCAGGGCGGGGCCTGCGTTCCGTTGGTCGCGCGAGGCGAGGAAGGGGCTGCATCCCCCTCGGACGTCCTCTTCCGCCGGGGTCTGGTCGTCGAAGCCGGTTTGGAAGGAGCCTGAGGCGAAGAGACGGGCAGGTCGGCCGCCTGGGGGAAGGCCTTGCGAACCTTGGCCCAAAGGCTGCGGGCGCTCTTCTCCCGTTCCTCGGGCGACCGATGCGGATAGGCCTGCAAGAAAGCCTCCACCCGCTGCACCAACAATTCGGGCCAACCCTGCTCCCGGGCCTGCACCGGCCACCAGGTGAGCAATTTGTCCAACCCACCCATCACGGCCCGGTTGTCCCACCCCCGTTCGGCCTCCAGCGTCAGGATTTTGTAAAGCGTGTCCAACACTTTGGCGCTCATCATGATGACTATTGTACCAGGTACACGCGAAGGTGGGATGGCCCGCTCCTTCCCGAGCCACGCCAAAGCGTTCAAACGCCCTGTCCTTTGGTCATTCCTTGCAAAATCTTGAAAAAATTTAACTTCTTGGCAACGATGGTAGAATGCGTATAATGACATTGCATTTTCTGCCTGCATGTGCACGGGTTTTGAAAAACGAGGAGGCGAGATGTCTACCTGGTGGCCCAAATGGTTCCGCAAAAATCGACAATGGCTGAACCGGGGCCGGGACCGCCAAGGAAGCAAAAACAAACCCGAACGTCCGCCCGCGCCGACGCGAAGCCAGGACGTAGCGGCACCCGCGCCACCGGTCGTATCGTCTCCAACCCCTCAACCCTTACGGAGTCTTTCCATGCCTGCCATGGTGCAATGGCGTATCGGCGTTTTCGTCGATGTACAAAACCTCTATCACACCACCAAAACCCTGTGGCCGGGGACCAAGGTCAATTACCGGGCCCTGCGGGATTTCATTCTAGCCCAGGCACCCCACCCTCGTTGGGTGACCTTCCACGCGTTCACGGCCATCAACCCCGACTGGAAATCCCAGGAGCAGTTTCTGTGGGCCCTTTCCCAAATGGGGTATCGGGTCATTACCAAACCCATTCGCCGTATGTCCGACGGCTCCATCAAGGGCGACATGGACCTGGACCTGGCCCTGGAAGTGATGTACATGGCCCCCCATTTGAACGAAATCGTGCTGGTCACGGGCGATGGAGATTTCGTCCCCCTGGTCCACCAGTTGGTCTGGATGGGCAAGGTGGTTCGGGTCATCGGCCCCGGTCGCCTTACCGCGCAGGAACTGGGCCTGGTGGCCCATTCCTTTTTGAGCCTGGACCAGATTCAAGGCGTGCTGGTGGACGAGGATGCGGAAATCCCGGTGGAAGAGGCGCCCTTGGTGACGGCTTCCAATTGAACGGGTGGTATAACCTTTTGGAACACCGGACGTTTTGCCGGTGGGTGTCCCCTTCTTGCGAGAATTGAGGCCATGTGGGAAGCCCTGGCCGACCCGAACCTAGCTTACGGTTTGCTTCTGGCCGCGTGGTTGTTCACCGCTTTCGCGGTGCTCACGCCGGGTACAGGCCTTATGGAACTGGCTGCCCTCGGGTTGTGGGTGGCCGCGATGTTGGTGCTGGGTCAGTTCTCTCTGCGTTGGTGGGCCGTCACCTTGTTGCTCCTGGCCCTGGTTCCCCTGGGTGCGGCTTTAAAGCGCCCCCGCGAACGTCGCTGGATGGCCATGACCATTGCCCTGGTGGTGCTGGGCGCCGGGTTCATGGTACGCCCGGCCCGAGGCTGGCTGGCCGTTCATCCCCTCTGGTTGTTGGTGGCCGGGGGTGGGTTTGCCCTTTTGCTGTGGTGGGGCAGCGGAAAAATTTTCGACGCCCTGCACCAACCCCAACTCATCAACGTGGACCGGGTGGTGGGACAGCGAGGCGTGACCCGCACCCCGGTGTACCACACAGGCACGGTCTATGTGGCCGGCGAAACGTGGAGCGCCCGAAGCCAGGTGCCCATCGCTCAGGACCGACCGGTGAGGGTGGTGCGGCGAGAAGGACTGGTGCTGTGGGTCGAACCCCTGGAAGATGCCGAACACGAACAGTGAGGAAGTCCACCCCCAGGGCGACCGAGCACTGCGAAGGGCACCACGACACCATCATGATGGAGGTTGATCATGACGCGCCCCACGCATGTCCGCATCGACCGGGAACAAGGGTTCATGGAAATCGAATGGGCCGATGGCACCCGCGGGCGCTGCACCCTGCGGGAACTGCGCATGGCCTGCCCGTGCGCTCTGTGCGTCAAACAGCGAGAAACCCAGCAAGAGACCGGCTTTCCGCCTTTGTATCCACCCCAGGCTTTCCAGTTGAGCCATGCCGAACTGGTGGGGAACTACGCCATCAACCTCATCTGGGCCGACGGCCACAGCCAGGGCATTTACCAGTGGGAATACTTGCGCTCCCTGTGCCAGCCAATTCCCGAAACGGAAGCCGCCGCTGGGACACCGAACGAATCCGTGTAAATCGGAAACTACCCCCTAAGGAGGACAACGATGAAGGACGAACTCGTTCGCCAGGTGGCCGAGAAGACCGGGCTGTCGGAAGACCTGGCCCGCACCGCGGTGGAAACCGTGCTGGACGCGCTGAAAGACCGCTTGCCCGACCCCCTGGCCCAATCGCTGGATGCGCTGCTTTCCGGGGAAAGCACGGACATGGGCGACATGCTGCAAAAAGGGCTGAGCAATTTCTTTGGCGGTTGAAGCCCACCACGGCCATGCTTCGTGCGTCGGGCGCCGTGGGTAAGCCTTAAACGAAAAAGCCCCGCCTCGAACAACGGGGCTTTTTCGTGTGGTGGGCGGAGAGGGACTCGAACCCCCGACCTCCGCAATGTGAGTGCGGCGCTCTAACCAGCTGAGCTATCCGCCCAGGGCATCCCTTATTATAGCCCGTCCCTGTGTTTTGACAAGGCCTTTCCTTTCCCGTAAAATCCTTCCACGACCTTGGGTTTCAGGCCGAACTTTCCACTCGGGAGCGGAACGATGAAGGAATACCCCACCTCTGCCCTTCGCAATGTGGCGTTGATTTCCCATAGCGGTGCCGGGAAAACGATTCTGGTGGAAGCCCTGCTCTACCATCTGGGTGTGACCACCCGCATGGGTTCCATCGCGGACGGCAACACCGTTTCCGATTTCGAGGAAGAGGAAATCCGGCGCGGGGTTTCCCTTTCCACCGCGGTCATCCCCCTGGAATACAAGGACCACAAAATCAACCTGCTGGACACTCCCGGTTCCACGGATTTCATCGGCGAAGTGATTTCCGCCCTGTGGGTCTCCGAAGCCGCGTTGGTGTTGGTGGATGCGGTCTCCGGGCCTGCAGTGGGCACCGAGGTCTCCTGGGCTTATGCGCGCAAGTTCAACGTGCCTCGTATGGTGCTCATCAACAAAATGGACCGGGACGGGGCCAACTTCAAGCGCCGCCTGGAGGAACTGGCCGACATCTCCGAAGCCCGACTCCTCCCCGTGCAGTTGCCCATCGGCAGCGGGGAAAACTTCCAGGGCGTGGTGGACCTCTTCACCATGAAGGCCTACCTGGGACCGGACAACCAGGAAGCCGAGATTCCCGCCGACATGGCCGATGAAGTGGAAGAAGCCCGTATGGCCCTGGTGGAGGCCGCGGCCGAGAGCGACGAAGCCCTCATGGAAAAGTACTTTGAAGAGGGGGACCTGAGCCCCGAAGAAATCCTCCAGGGCCTCAAAGCCTCCATGCTGGAAGGCTCTTACGTGCCCGTCTTCGTGGCCGCGGGCGAAAAGCGCATCGGACTTATCCCTCTCTTGGACGCCTTGCTCCACCTGGTGCCCCACCCCGGGGAGAAACCGCCCATCAAGGCCCAGCGCCCCGACGGCACCGAGGTGGAAGTGCGCACCACCGACGAGGGTCCGCTGGCCGCGTATGTGTGGAAGACCACCGCAGACCCCTTCGTGGGGAAGGTGACGTACCTCAAGGTGGTCTCGGGCGTGCTGGAAGTGGATACCCGGGTGTGGAACCCCAAGAAAGAAGCGGAGGAGCGCATCGGCAACCTGTACGTGCAGCGGGGCAAGGAACAAATTCCCGTCCAGCGCCTGCACGCGGGGGACATCGGCACCGTGCCCAAACTCAGCGTGACGGCCACGGGCGACACCCTGTGCTCCAAGGACGACCCCATCATCCTACCCATGCCCGAGTACCCCACCGCACTGCACCGGGTGGCCGTGGTACCCCTCAGCCAGTCGGATTCCACCAAGTTGGGTCCCACCCTCACCCGCCTGTGCGAAGAAGACATGACCCTCTCCTGGTACCACGACAGTTCCATCGGTCAGACCATCTTGCAGGGCATGGGCGACCAGCACATCGACGTGGCCATTCGCAAGGCCAAGGCCAAGTTCCAACTCAACCTGCGCACCGAAGAACCCAAGGTTCCCTATCGGGAAACCATCACCAAGACGGGCACGGCCCGCTACCGGCACAAGAAGCAGACGGGCGGCGCCGGTCAGTTCGCGGAAATCCACATGCGCCTGGAACCCCTGCCCGACAAGGAATACGAGTTCGTATGGGAGGTCTTCGGCGGCGCGATTTCCTCCAACTTCCAGCCGGCCATCGACAAGGGCGTACGCAGCGTGATGAAAGAGGGCGTGCTGGCCGGATATCCCATCGTCAACGTCAAGGTGGCCGTGTTCGACGGCAAAGAGCACCCGGTGGATTCCAAGCCTATTGCCTTCGAAATCTGCGCCCGGGAGGTGTTCAAACTGGCCTTCCTGGAGGCGGGGCCGGTGCTTCTGGAACCCATTTACAACGTGACCATCACCGTGCCCGAGGAGAACATGGGCGACGTGCTGGGCGACCTGAACACCCGTCGGGCTAAGGTCCTGGGTATGGATTCGGAAAAAGGGCGGGCCGTCATCCGGGCGCAGGTACCCCTGGCCGAAATGCTCCGCTACGTGACGGATTTGCGCTCCCTGACCGGAGGTCGGGGCGTGTTCGAGATGGAATTCTCCCATTACGAGCAGGTACCGCCCCACATCCAGGAGAAAATCATCCAGGATCGCAAGAAGGAACGGGAAGAGGCCAAGAAGTAGCGCCCTCTGCCTTTCCTTTCCCGAAAGGGAATCGCAAAAGGGCCTTGCTCGTGAAGCAAGGCCCTTTTTCTACGGAAAAAACCGCAAAACAGGCCCGACCGGATGGTCCGCGAACCACAAGACCGACCAGGCTCACACCCCGCGCAGAGAACGCCCACTTCCCGGCGGCGCCAGCACCCGGCCGTCCTGGTAAACGGCTTTCCCCCGGAGCACCACCCGTTTGACCCGGCCCTGCACCTTCATCCCCACGAAGGGCGTCCAGTCGGCCCGGGTATGCCAGCCGTGGGCAGGGATTTCCCATCGCGCCTGAGGGTCCACTTCCACCCAGGTTTCCCCTTGCTCGGGCAGCCGCCAGATGGCCCGCACCCGATGGTGCATCCGCTGCACCAGGTCGTCCAGGGTAAGCCGCCCTTCCTGCACCGCGGTGAGGAGCAGGGGAAGGGCCGTTTCCAGGCCGGGATACCCCGGCGGGGGCTGGGGGGAATCCTTTTCCTGCACGGCGTGGGGGGCGTGGTCCGTGGCGAACACGTCAACGACCTCCAGGTTTTCCCACAACGCGGCCCGGTCCTGAGGCAGGCCCAGTTTGGGGCGCACCTCGGCCCGTCCTTCCCCGATGCGGGGGATGTCTTCCTGGGTCAAAAAGAGGTGGTGAGGGGTGACTTCGCAGGTCACGGGCCATCCCCGCTCCTTGGCGCCCCGGATGAGCAGGATTTCCTCTCGATAGGCCACGTGGGCCACGTGGATAGGCCGCCGATACAGGCGGGCAAAGAACAGGGCCGCGGCCAGGGTCACCCGTTCGGCGTGCACCACCAGTGGGGCCTCCTGGGGCCACAGGCGGAAGGGATGGTGCCAGGTTTCGGTGCTGACCAGCCACAGGGGGCCGAAGGTGCGGCTCAGGTAGAGTTTGAGGCCCGCGGTGCGCGGGGCCAGCGCGGCTTCCCGGGGACCGAAATGGGCCGTGGCGCCCAGGTACTGGGCGTAGTCGCACCGGGCTTTTTCTCGGGCCAGTTGCAACGCGGCCTCCAGCGTGGTTTCGTCCGTCACCGGTGGTTGGGTGTTGGGCATGGCCAGAATGGCGGTGAACCCGCCGGCCAGGGCGGCCGCGGTGGCCGTGGACCAATCCTCCTTATAGGTGGCCCCCGGTTCGCGAACGTGCACATGGGGGTCGATAAGCCCGGGAAGGCGCAACAAAGCCATGACGCTTCCTCCGTGGCGAAAGGGCATTCCGATTGCGAAAAGCCGTTCAAACCCGTTGCGCAATGTAGAAGGTGTACGCGCCTTCGGGGTCCACGGCCTGCCGCAAGAAACGGGCAAGCCACGCGACCACGGGCGCCAGATTCCACCGCCTGGAAACCAAAACCCAGCGACCGGCGAGTTTCTTGGCCACCAGGCTGGGCAGGCCCAGGTAATGGCCCCATTCCAGCGCCCAAAGGGCCGAACGGGGGAAGTAATGCCACCAGACCCAAACCCGAAAGCCGTGGCGTTCCAACCGGGGAAGCCATACCTGAGGTGGGTCGCAGTGCACGTGCCGGGAGACGCGTTGAAACCACCCCCGATACCCGCGCGCCAGCGGGCGCAAACCCAGGCGCTCCGCGACCAGAGCCAGGCTCAGGTACGCCTCGAAACGGTGATTGGGCACGGAAAAGGCCAGCCATCCACCAGGGCGCAGGACGCGCGCGGTTTCGGCCAGCACCGCGTCCAGATGGGGAATGTGCTCCAGCACCGAGTTGCTCACCACCGCGGCAAAGGCATCCGTGGGGAAGGGCATGGCCGCGCCGTCTGCGCAAACCGCGCCGTAACGATACGCGTTCCAGCGTCGGGTTTCTCGCAAGGGAGGCCACCAGGGGTCCAGGCCCACTTCCGGGGGCCGGGGAAAGGCCCGGGCCGCGAACTGACCGTCGCCACAGCCCAAATCCAACACGGGTTGTGGCAGGCGCAACATGCCGAAGAAGTGGGCCTCGAACGCGCGCAGCAGCCCGCGAAAGAAGGGAACTTCCAGGACCTGTTCCCATAGGCGCGCCAGGGGTACAGGCCCGGCAGGGGGCAGGGGCTGCGAAGCGATGGGGAGGGTGACCGAGTCCATAAGAGCGTTCACGACGTGGGCGGCCAGGGTTCCAGGTCGGCCCAGTTGGGGCCGACGTTCAAATCCACCACCAGGGGAACCACCAGGGGATACACCCCTTCCATGATGCTGCGGATGCGGGGCGCCAGGTCTTCCAGGCGCTCTCGAGGCACTTCAAAGACCAGTTCGTCGTGCACTTGCAAAATCATCAGCGCCTCGGGCGCCTCCTTCTGCAAATAGGCGTCCACCTGAAGCATGGCCATCTTCAAAATGTCGGCGGCGGAACCCTGGATGGGCGCGTTCACGGCTTCTCGTTCGGCCCGACGCCGCACGTTGATGTTCACCGCGGGGTTTTGCAATTCGGGGAAGTAGCGGCGGCGCCCCAAAATGGTGGTCACGTAGCCCATCTCGTAAGCCTGGCGCAGGGTGTCGTCCAGGTACTCCTTCACCTTGGGAAAACGTCCGAAGTACCGGTCCATGAATTTTCGGGCCTCGCTCACCGAGATTCCCACCGTTTGGCTCAGGCCGTAGGCGCTCATGCCGTAAATGAGGCCGAAGTTGACGGCTTTGGCCAACCGGCGCATCTCCGGGGTGACTTCTTCGGGCTTCACACCGAAAATGACCGCCGCGGTGGTGCGGTGGATGTCTTCCCCTGCTTGAAAAGCCGCGATGAGGCCAGGGTCTTGCGACAAATGAGCCAGAATGCGCAGTTCGATTTGGGAATAATCCGCGGAAAGCAACTGGCGGCCCGGGGGCGCGACGAAGGCCCTGCGCACCTCCCGGCCCAATTCCGTTCGGATGGGGATATTTTGCAAATTGGGGTTTTGGGAAACGATGCGCCCCGTTACCGACCCCACCTGGTTGTACGTGGTGTGAATGCGGCCGGTTTCGGGGTGAATTTGCTCCAACAGCGCGTCCACATAGGTGGATTTCAACTTGGCCAGTTCCCGATGTTCCAGAATCCAGGCCACTACGGGATGCTGGTCCCGCATGGCTTCCAGCACCTGGGCCGCGGTGGAGTACCGTCCGCTGGCGGTCTTGCGGGTGCGTTCGGGGGGGTTCAGGCCTAATTTGTCGAACAGAATGCGGGCCAGTTGTTGCGGTGAGTTCAAGTTGAAACGCTCCCCTACCTCTGCGAAGATGCGCTCCTCGATTTCGTGGAGGCGCTGCTCCAGGTGCTGCCCCAGGCGATGCAAGTAGTCTTCGTCCACGGCCACACCGGCCATTTCCATGCGCACCAGCACGGCCACCAGGGGCATTTCCACTTCCCGCATGAGTTTCATGACGCCCCGGGCTTCCAGGTCCTTCTCCTGAAGCGGTTTCAAGCGCAAGACCGTGACCACGTCGCCCACAGCATAAGGCGCGACCCGCTCCACCGACACCTGGTCCATGCTCTTCTGCTTCTTCCCCTTGCCGATGAGATCCTCGATTTCCGTGATGGCAATGCCCAGCCGCTTCCAGGATAGGTCCTTCAGACTGCGGCCCCGGCTGTCGGGGTCGATGAGCCATTCGGCAATCATGGTGTCGAAGGTGAGGGGCGAAGGAAACAGCCCATGCCGGGCCAGGACCACCACGTCGAATTTGATGTTGTGCCCCACTTTGCCGATGCGGGGATGGGTCAGGGCCGGGGTCAGGGCCTGGCGCACCTGGTCCCAGGGCAGGTTGCGGCCGCTCCGGTGGTTCAGGGGGATGTAGTAACCCTCGTTGGCCTCCACGGCCAGGGAAATACCCACCAGCCGGGCCCGCATTTTGTTCAGGGAATCCGTCTCCGTGTCCAGGGCGATTTCCCGGGCCTGGTGCAATCGTTCCACCAGGCGTTGCAGGGCTTCGGGCGTATCCACCAGGTGGGTCATGTAATTCGGGGTCTGTTCTTGGATCTGCAACAAGGGCGGTTGATACGCCGTGGCCGCAGAGGGTTCGGGCAGGGCCTGACGTTTGCGCAGGATTTCCCGCAGGCGCTTGGCCAGGCTGCGGAATTCCAGTTCCCGGAACAGTGCGTCCACCCGCTCGAAGTCGAACCGCGCCCAGGTACGGGCTTCTTCCAGGTTCAGGGCAATGGGCAAATCCCGCCGGATGCGGGCCAGTTCCCGGCTCAAAAAAGCCAGTTCCCGGCCGGCCTCCAGTTTCTTGCGCAACCCTGGGGAAAGTTGGTCCAGGTGGCGGTAGATAGTCTCCAGGTCCCCGTACTGCTGCAGCAGGCGCACCGCGGTTTTGTGACCAATGCCGGGCACGCCGGGGATGTTGTCCGACTTGTCCCCCACCAGGGCTTTGTAATCCACCAGTTGGTGCGGCTCCAGGCCGAATTCCTCCCGCACCCGTTGGGGGGTGTAGTTCTCCGCATCGGCCAGTTTACGCCCCGGCAGCGTAACGATGACCCGCTCCTCCACCAGTTGCAACAGGTCCTTGTCGCCGGTGATGATACGCACTCCCAGGTCGTCGTGGGTAGTGACCAGATGATGGGATACCGACCCCAGGACGTCGTCGGCCTCGTACCCTTCCACTTCCAGGATGGGAAAACCGAAGGCCTGCATCATTTGGTAGATGCGGTCCATCTGTACCTGCATTTCCTCGGGCATCTTTTCGCGAGTGGCCTTGTATTCGGGGTAAATGTCGTCGCGAAAACTGCGACCGGTGTCGAAGGCCACGGCCAGATAGTCGGGGTCTTCCTGCAACATGCGCAAGAGCACGCTGGTAAAGCCGTAAATGGCCGCGGTGGGTTCCCCCTTCGAAGTCACCCATCGCCGGGCCACCTCTTCCATGCCACCGGTGAGGGCATAATAAGCCCGATAGGCGATGGCATGGCCATCCAGCAGATACACGGTGGGAAGCATACGGACCTCCGCCAGGTCAGAGGGCACGACAAGCACTTTGATGATAACCTACAGTACGCATCGTGCCAATAGCCCGCGGGTTTTGGGCACGCGTTTGCTTGTTCGAACAAAGACGCACACAGACAGAGCCACGGAGAACAGGGAGCATCCGCTCCTCTGTGTTCTCTGTGCTTTCGTGAGAAAAGGTGATGGCATTTGCCGTTTTTGTTGGATTTTGAAAAACGCGTGGGTTTTGGGTTTCCCGGCACCCGTTACACCGAGGCGTAACCGCGGGGGTGCGAACGATGCCACTCCCAGGCGCTGGCGATGATGTCTTCCAGGTCGGGGATTTCCGGTCGCCAGCCCAATTCCCGCCGGGCCTTTTCGGATGAAGCCACCAGGTAGGGCGGGTCACCCGGCCGGCGCGGCGCCTCGATGGCCGGGATGGGATGGCCCGTAACCCGTCGGGCCACTTCAATGACCTGGCGAACCGAATACCCCCGTCCGTTCCCCAGGTTGTAAATCTGAAAAGGACGTGCATCCAAGGCCTGCAACGCCAGCCAATGGGCGCGCACCAAGTCCCACACGTGGATGTAATCCCGCACTGCGGTGCCGTCCGGCGTGGGGTAGTCGGTGCCGAAGATGTAGATGGCCTCGCGTTGGCCTAGGGCCACCTGCAGCACCAGGGGAATGAGATGGCTTTCGTGGGGGTGCGCTTCCCCCCGATGAGGCAGGGCACCGGCCGCATTGAAATAACGCAAAATGGCCACCCGTAGCCCGTGCACGCGGTGATACCAGGTCAGCGCCTCTTCCACCATGCGCTTGGTCTGGCCGTATACGTTGGTCGGCCCAATGGGGTCCTCTTCGCGCAAAGGTTCGGGGCGGGGCGCGTACACCGCCGCCGTGGAGGAAAAGATCACCCGGGGAACGTCGGCTTCCAGCACGGCCTCCAGCAGGCGCAGGCTGTTCATCACGTTGTTGCGAAAGTACTTGGCCGGCCGCTTCATGCTTTCTCCGGCCTCGATGAAAGCCGCAAAATGCAGCACCCCATCGTAACCTTCCCGCAAGACCCGACGCAAAACGTCTTCGTCGGCCAGGTCGGCCTGCACGAATCGTGCCCCTTCGGGTACCGCGGCCCGATGCCCCGTCACCAGGGAATCGTATACGGTCACCTGGCACCCTTGCTGGAGCAAGTATTCCACCATGATGGAACCGATGTATCCGGCGCCGCCGGTTACCAAAAGACGCATGAAAACGCCCTCCTTTTTGCAGTGCAAACGCTCGAGGGTCCCGAAGCGTCCATCATCACGAGGCCGATGATACCACGGTGCAACCGGACGAAGACAACGCGGTCGGTTTACCGTCCAATACCATCGGAATTTGGAAACGGCCTCAAACGGGCTTGGTAGCCCGGGAACGGAAAAAAGCCGCTTTTTCGGCCTTGCCAAGACACGTTTTTATGCTACACTTGGCACGGCTTTCGTTGGAAGGTCCTTTCCGCTCCCGGCGACGATCGGGAGCAAACCCGTGGAAAGGAGGCTTTTATGGCGCGCAAAAATCAAGTCGATGTCCTCGAACTCTACCCCAAACCCCCCCGTGTACGTCCCTACGAAATGGTGTTCCTGGTCCATCCCGACCTGGATGAGAAGTCCGTCCAGGACCTGGTGAAGCAAATCCAGGAGCGCATCCAGCAACTCAATGGAAAAGTCACCAAGGTGGATTCCTGGGGGAAGCGGCTGCTGGCCTATCCCATTCGTAAGCGCCGGGATGCCTACTACATCCTCATGTACTTCGTCCTGCCTTCCCAGGGCCTGCATGAAGTGCATCGATATCTGCGCTACCAGGAACCCATTTTGCGCTACCTTATCGTGCGCCTGGATGAAAAGTGAGGAACAGGAAGGGTACGCCAGGTCTCCCCGTACAGGGATGGCTCACCCTTACCGGATGAGCCATCCAACATTGCAAGGGGTGACCAGAGGTGCCTTTGACGGCTTTGAACGAAGGAGGTTTGGGATGCGACGTGGTTTGAACAAAGTCATGATTATCGGACACTTGGGCCGGGACCCTGAACTGCGTTACACCGCTTCCGGTCAGGTGATTGCCACCTTCCCCGTGGTCACCACCCGGTACTGGAACACGTCTTCAGGAGAACGTCGCAGCGAAACGGAATGGTTTCAAGTGGTGGCCTGGGGCAATTTGGCGGAAATTTGTAAACAATTCCTGACCAAGGGTGAACGGGTCTACATCGAAGGCCGTCTCAAAACCCGTCGTTGGGAAGATGCCCAAGGCAACAAACGCTACAGCGTGGAAATCGTGGCCAACGAGATGATCGTGCTGGGCGACCGGCGGCGTCGCCGCCCCCAAGACGATGACGGAGGGCCTGCGGAAGAGGCGCCTCTGGATGCCCAGGCAGAAGAAAACACCTTTGAAAACCCAGAGGACATGGACGCCGGTCGCTCCGCCTGGATTGCCGACGACGAACAGGCTTAGAGACCGACGCAGTCTTTTTCCGGCGCCCGCCAGGTCGGCCGGATGGTTTCAGGCGAGAAGCCGAACCAGCGCAAACCCGTGTCTTGAAACCCATTTCCAACGTTTGGCTTTGGAGTTGTCCCCGATGATTCCAAAGCCAAACTTCCTTGTCGTGAACGGAGGTGAATCGTGAGCGAACAAACCCAACAAACGCAAACCCAGAGCCCGTCTCAAGCCCCATCCCAAGCCGCCGGTGCGCAAAGCCAAACCCGGCGCCGCTACTACGCACGGCCTCGGGTGTGCTTCTTCTGCGTGGAGCGCATTGAAAAAATCGACTACAAAAACGTGGAGATTTTGCGTCGCTTCCTGAGCGAAGACGCCAAAATTCGCGGGCGCAAACAAACCGGCGTGTGCGCCAAGCACCAAAGGCAGTTGGCGCGGGCCATCAAGCGGGCTCGCTACCTGGCCTTGCTGCCCTACCAGACCGAAGTGCGCTTGCGGTAAACGCGGCTTTGGGTTGGGACGCCTGAGCATCTTCCTCTTTGCCATCGCGTTGGGGGCGACGTAGCCCACGTCGCCCCTTCCGTGTTTACCAGGGCAAAGGGTTCTCACGGTTCGCACCGTCCCCTTGAAACGGACGACCCGGTAAAAAACGTGGAATCGCTTCCATCACCCCTCGCCTTTCCGGAGGTTTCTATGACCAAAAACGTTTTGGAGAAAAGCCGAAAGTACCAGCACACCCGCCGCCATATCGAGGAACAGCGGCGTCGCGTGCTGTTGTGGTTTGGCGGGTTGGTAGCCCTCGTCCTTTTGCTGGTGGCCGCGGGCCTGGTGTGGGAGTACTTGCTGGTCCCGCGCAAGGTGGTGGCTCGCGTCAACGGAGAACCCATCTACGTCCGGGATTTCCAGGCCCAGGTGCGGTTTCAGCGCACCCTTCTCATCCGCCGCATCTCTTCGTACATCATGTTCTACCAGCAGTTCCAGAGTTTGGGTCTGCCCATGGACCCCCAAGTGCAGGCCTGGGCTCGATTGCTGGACGACCCCGAGACCCTGGGCCGTCAGGTGCTGGAGGAAATGATCGACAACACCCTCATCCGTCAGGAGATGGAACGCCGTGGCCTTCGGGTAACCGACGAAGAGGTGGACAAGGCCATTCGCGAAGCCTTTGGTCTGTACGAAGACGGCACGCCCACACCAACGCCTTCCCTGACGCCGCCCCCCACCTCCACCCTTTCTCCGACCCAAATTGCCCTGCTCACCCCGAAGGTGACCGCCACTCCCACCACCGGTCCCTCACCGA
>JALWJZ010000027.1 GCA_026996855.1 Anaerolineales bacterium | reverse complement strand
GCCTGTCCCTGTCTCGAAAGGTGGGGGAAAAGTGCACGGCACTTTTCAAGGTAGAAAGGCCCCATGCCCCCTCACCGGACAGGCCGGGTTCCCCCGCCCGGCCTGTCCCTGTGTTGAAAGGCGGGGAAAAGTGCACGGCACTTTTCAAGGTAGAAAGGCCCCATGCCCCCTCACCGGACAGGCCGGGTTCCCCCGCCCGGCCTGTCCCTGTCTCGAAAGGCGGGGAAAAGTGCACGGAACTTTTCAGGGTAGAAAAGCCCCATGCCACGCATTTTTCAAAATCCAATAAAAACGGCAAAAACCATCGCATTTTCTCACGGAGACACAGAGAACACAGAGAAAATTTTGCCTTTTGTCTTCTCCAGCGAATACTCCGTGTTCTCCGTGGCTCTGTGTGCGTACTTGTTAGAGCATGCAAAACGCCTGGCCCCATGCCTCCTCACCGGACAGGCCGGGTTCCCCCCGCCACACTCTTTCGAGATCGGATGGAAGCGGCAAAGACCGTCCCATTTTCTCGCGGAAGGCACAAAGAACACAGAGGAAGTTCTGGCCTTCTCCAACAGATACTCCGTGTCCTCCGTGCCTCTGTGTGAAACCTAAAGATGGGGGAGACACCGGGCCTCGTTCCGGCAACCATAAGGAGGGTAGGCCTCAAATCCTGAAGGCCCCCTGCCAGGATTTGAGGCAAGCAAGACATCCGCACTGTCGCGGTTTTCCCCGAAGTACAGCGCCTGGATGCCGCTTTGGGAACGCCCCAACAGAGGACACAGAGAACATCACGTCAGTCGGGCTGAACATCCGAACCAGGAACGGATTCCGGGGCGATGGCCGCGAGCCAGGTCCAGGAACCCCGCCATGGGCCGCGGTGCCACACCATGTAACTCAGGTTGACGAATTTGACCCGCGGTCCGCCAAAATCCCGGGTGGGGGCAAGGCCCAACATGGCGCGGGTCAGCATATTGAGCAACACACCATGCGCCACCACCAAATACCGTCCTGGACTCAACCCTTCCAGCAAGGCACGCACCCGCAGCGCCCGCAAATACAGGTCCCAAGGGCTTTCCCCCGGGGGAGCCCCCCCGGCCGGAGCAAATCGATCGCGCACCGGTGCACGTCGCCGTTCCTCTTCCAGAGCCAAAGCCGTGGGACGGAACCAATGCCCTCCCAAAAGGCGCTCCTGGAGCAAGTCGAGCACGTCGATGTCGCCCACTTCCAACACCCGGGCAAAGACCCACGCGGTGTGAAAAGCCCGGTGCAACGGACTGGTGAGAATCCGTCGGAACCGCCATCCCCAGGCCCTCCAGCGCCGGGCCTGCTCCCAGGCCTGGTGCAACCCGCGAGAGGTCAAAGGCGACTGGCCCTGGCCCTGACGCACATCCAGCACGTTGGCCTGGGATTCCCCATGCCGCAGCAGCACCACGGTGATTCCCGCTTCCGGTAACGCAAAGGGGGGCTCCGCATTCATCGTTACCCGCCTCCCGCGTGCAACTTCGTCCACGGCTGCACATCCCCGGCATTGTACACCCAAACGGTTCCGGTCCCTGTCCGGTTTCGTGTAAAATCGAACCAACCTCGAACATTGGGAGGCAGGCCATGCGGTTGTTCGTGGATACGGCGGTTTTGGACGAAATTCGTGAAATTCACCAATGGGGCATCATCTCCGGTGTGACCACCAACCCCACCTTGTTGGCCCGGGCTGCGGCCACCAACGTGAAGGACGTCATCGTTCAAATTTGCGACCTGGTGCAGGGGCCGGTGAGCATGGAAGTGGTATCCACCGACGCGGAAGGCATGATTCGCGAAGCCCGGGAGTACGCCTCCTGGCACAAGCACGTGGTGGTGAAAATCCCCATGACGGAGGATGGTCTCATCGCCACCCGGCAGTTGGCCCAGGAGGGCATCAAAGTCAACATGACCCTGATTTTCAACGCCAACCAGGCCCTGTTTGCCGCGCTGGCCGGGGCCTATTTCGTCAGCCCCTTCATCGGGCGCATCGACGACATCTCCTGGGAGGGGATGACCCTCATTCGAGAAATTGCCGAAATCTTCCGCAACGACCCGAACATCACCACCCAGATTCTGGCCGCGTCCATTCGCCATCCCCGGCACATCACCGAGGCAGCCAAGGCGGGCGCGCACATTGCCACCTGTCCGCCGGCTGTGCTACGCAAAGCACTTCAGCACCCCCTGACGGACCGGGGCCTGGAGCGCTTCCTGGCCGATTGGCGTAAACTCCAGGAAACGGGTAAATGAAAAGCGAAAGGGCGCGTTTGCACCCTTTCGCTTTGCTCTTTTGAACGAAAAAGGGGGCGCACCTGGTGCACCTTCCCCTTTTGCTTTCACGGCACGTCCACCGTGGCCGTGTTGTTGTAGAACCAGTTGTAGGCGTAATAGCCCGTGGTGGGGCTTTCCAGGCGGATGGCAATGCGCCGTTGCCCTTTCAAAGCCTCGGGGATGTCAAAGGTAATCTGGCTCAGGTTCCCTTGGTCGTCCGTGGTCACCGTGGCCACCACAATGCCCCCCTCACCTCGGGTGCCCATCAGGTTCATACGAACCAAGAAGGTGTCGTTGCAGGGGAAGTTGTGAGGCGAAATGGTGACCGAGGTGTCCTTCACCACGGAACGGATGAAGAAGAAGGGGAACCCACGGTAAATACACCCGCTCGGAGGCGGGGTGGCCGGAGCGCCGTTGGTCGTGGTGTTGTAAAACCAGTTGTATGCATAGTACCCAGTGATGGGGCTTTCCAGGCGGATGGCGATGCGCGGCAGGCCCCACAGGTTGGGGTGGATGGGATACACGGTTTTGCTCAAATTACCGCCGGCATCCGTGGTCACCGTGGCCACCACATACCCACCGATGCCCCGAGTGCCCATCGGCCCCATGCGCACGATGAAGGTATCGTTGGGAGGGAAATTGATGGGGTAAATCTCCACCGAGTGATTGCGTTTCACCTTCTTGATAGTGAACGTGGGGAAGCCAGTGTAAGCCACGGTCAACAAGCCAAACACCACCAACAACAGCAATCCCAGGCGCTTCATGGTTCGACCCTCCTCCACAATCGAATACCAAAACGAACGAATCATTGTGTGGTATCTTCATTATACTACACAAGCCCTTCCTCCAGTCAAACGACCGAACAATCATTCGCTTATGGAACACCAACTCCTTTCCAATTCCCCTCAAAGGTATCGAAACCCCTTCTCGGGTTTGGATGCCTATCCCTATCCAGGAGCAGCACAATGGTTTTCGGTTTTCTGAGACCCGGTCGTGTGTCCTTGGAGGTGGCATGGGATCAAAACCGCGCGTATCGGCCCGGTGATGCCCTGCCCGCCCGCGTCCACGTCCGTATGAAGGGCCGCCCCAAATTGCGGGGCATTCGCATCGGCCTGGTGTTCTGGCAACGCTTCCGTTACCCGGAAGAGTGGGAAGAAGAGGACGGCACCGTGGACTACCGTCTGATGTGGAAAGAAAGCGAGCGCTGGGCGGTGCAGGCCGACCTTCCCCTGCCGTCGAAACTGCCTTCCGACTTCCAACAAACCTTCGAAGGGCAGTTGCGCATTCCCGATGTGCTTCCTCCAGCCCATGAGGGCCGCATCTGCCAGGCCCGATGGTACCTCAAGGTGGTGGCCGACCGGCCCATGCTTCCCGACGAAGAATACCGGGCGCCGGTTCGTTTGGTGGTACCGCCGCCGGGCCGTTACGCTGAACCGGGCGTGTTCGGCGAACCCTCCCAACCCCATCTCGCGGACTTGCGTTTTCACCTGCCCGGGCTGGAATTCGTGGAAGGGGAGGTCCTGGAAGGGCAGGTGGTCATCCGCCCGCGCGAGGACTTGGAGGTGCGGGGCGTGCAGGTGCTCCTGCGGGTGCACGAGCGCATCCCCTACGACAGCGTCTTCGACGATGCCCCTGACGCGGAATTCTGGGAAACGGTTCACCAGGCGGACCTGGCGGGGCCGGGAACGCTGCACGCTGGCCGGGAACAGCGCTATGCCTTTCGCATTCCCCTGCCCCAAGGCCGCCCCACCTGCGGGCATTGCGGCCCTGGGGGACGCATCTCCTGGTACCTCCATGCCCGGCTGGACCGCGCCTTGCGTCGTGACCCCACGGTGACCCAGGAAATCTTCCTGTACAACGGGCGATAGGATTTGGGGTCGATTGCCCCATCGGTTCACTCCCTCCGCAGCAACAACTCGACCCGCGTCCCCTGGGCGTCTTCCTGCTGCCGCGCCACCACCGCGAAGAAGGCATCTCCCTTGCGCCACACCTGCACCGTGGCATCTTGAGGCAGGGCCAACGCCGGCACGGCCTCTGGGGGAACGGGTTGCCACCCCCGCTCCTTCAGCCACGCGGCGTACATCTTCAGGACCTGGTTCGGCGACAGGGCCGTGCCATAGGCCATGTCCACCCCCTCGGTCACGGGCAGGGGCGTTTCGTCCGGCGGGCGGGGCAGGGAAGCCCAAAAGGCCCCTTCGTCCACCGGTTCATCCTGCGGCGGAAGATTGGTTGGAAACGGCGCGCCGGCAAAGGGCGTAGACGGAGAAGGCCGCCGAGGGGCAGGCGTTGATAAAACCGTCCCCGTATTCGACGACGCCCCAGGCTCGGCAGATACCTCCCCGAAAGCCAGGAGCAAGGCAAAGGCCCCGGCCACCAGAAGGCACGCACACAGAAACACCGCCCCACCCATTCCGGCCAACAGCCATAAGAGGTTCCCACCCTTTCGATTCATCGATCCTCCTCAAAAACGTCCGACGACACAGCCCAGGGCCTCCCTCTGACTCCCGAACGAGGCTCGCTGGGGGTGCGTTCCCCTTCCTGGCATCACCCGACCAGGGGCCGACCGCAGCGGTTGCACACCTGTTCGCCCGGCTGCACCGGGTCGCCGCAGCCGCCGCAAATCACCAGGGCCTGGCGCAGGCTGGTGCCGCACTTTCCACAAAAGCCCATGTTGGAAGGCCACACCGTGCGGCACTTGGGGCAGACCAAGCCTGTGGGTGTGGGCAAACCGCCCTGGGCGGAGGTCTGCACTTCCGGCGCCAACAGGCCCTCGGCCAGGGCCCGATAATCCCCGGAGAGAATGCTCTTGTACTGGTCCGACTCGGCCCAGTCCAGGATTTCCTTCACCCGAATCACGGTGAAGGGATGGGTCCGCTCCAGCAACATGTTGAGTTTGATGATTTTGTTGAACAAAGAATCGTCGTCCCATTCCTCGAAATCCTCGGCCTGCTCGTACACTGCCTGAATGTTCAGTTCTTCGTCCTGGGCATAGCGCAGGCTGCCTGCGAGTTTGGAAAGCGCGCCCGCGATGGCCTCGGGCTTTTGCGTGGCCAAAAGACCGGCCCGGTCACTGGAGAATTCGGCTTTCCGGTTCCATTCCAGCAGGGCCAGTTTGAAACCGACGACCATGAACTGGGCAATGCCGGGGATGAGCGCGTCCAGGATGCCTGCGCCGTACTTGAACATGAGCACCACCATATTGCGGTACAGCATGTGCTCGCACTTGATGTGCCCCAATTCGTGGCCGATGATGGCCAGGGTTTCGTCCTCGGTGAGGAGTTCCATCAACCCCGTGGTCACCACCACGAAGTAATCTTCCATGCCCATCGCGTACGCGTTGATGGTGGGCGAGGTTTCGATGTACAGGGCCGGGAGTTTGGGCATGTCCAGCACCTCAGCCATGCGCACGAACTGCCGGTACAGGGAGGGGTATTGGGTTTCGCTCACCCGCAGGTTGTTGGCGATGTGGTTCATGTGCAAAAAGCGCTCGGTCACCAACTCGGACCACTTCCGCACCAGGCGGGGCACCAAAGGAATGGCCTCCAGGGCCTTGCGGGCCTCACGGTCCAGGGGGTGCTGAAAGGCACGGTAGGAAAGCCCGGGAAAGGTGCGCAAATCGGCAGCAAGGGCCATGGAACACCTCCGTTCGAGAAATGGACGTCGTCCGGGCGGCTTCCCGGACGACGGCGGACATCATTCGTCTTCCCACGGCGAAGCATACGGCTGGCCGGGTTTGGGCGCAAAAGACGCCCCCGTGGCAGCCGGAGGCGCTCCGCCGCCATTCCGCTTGCGGGTGTAAAACCATACACCGGCCGGAAGCAACCAGGGCAGCAGGCCCAGGCACAAGAACACCAACCCCATGGCCGGGTTCATGGTGCCAGTCGAGGTGGTTCCGCCGAACTCGGTCTCGTAGGTGGTCGCACCGGCCAGGGTCGTGAAGCCCATCAGGCAACAAAAGAAGGACGGACACGCGGCCGCCACACCGGACAGTACCAGCCACAACGTGCGATTCTTGGACATAGGGACCTCCTCAAGCATTGGGATGCTCGCATGGTAAAAACGAAGCGTCAGGAAAACGTCGGGAGTCCAAAAAGGGACGCCCGTCGGCGTCCCCTGGGTCTTTCCTTTTGAGACGGCGTGGACCGGCTCAAAAATCGGACGCTAAGCCCCCAAAAACCTTCGTTGAAGGGCAAGCCGCCCACCTTGATGGCTCAAAAGGCGGCGCATGGCTACAGCCCGTGTTTTCTTGAGAGACCAACTTCGGGGAACACCAGTCGGTGGGCCTTTTCCAAGGCAAAAATGGGCATCCCCAAAATCGTTTCCGGCACCCTTCAGGGCGGGGTTGCGTTTCCACTCACCGGCGTTCGGTAGGCATACCCCAGACCAGGAGAACCCACCCACAACAAAGGCGGCGACGCAGGCATGGCCTGCAACACCTTGGCAAAGGGCCACACCAGCCCCTGGTTGAAATCCTGCCAGGTGCGCCCCCGGTCGGGGCTGAAGCGCACGCCGCGGGACTCGGGATGATAGCCCCCGGAATGCAGGGCGCTACTGGAAGCGATGTACAGGTGCCGGGGGTTCCACGGGGCGACCAGCACATCCCACAAAAAGGCATCTGCGAGCACGTGCTCCCAGGTTTCGCCACCATCCTCGCTGCGATACAAGCCCCGGCCCTCGCCAAACACCGCGACGTACACACGCCCCGGCTGTTCGGGGTCGAATTCGACGTCGGATACCCCTTCCCAATAGGTATCCCAAAAGGCATCCCCCAAAGTGCCTTGCATACTGGGCAAACCGATGGCCTCCCACGTGCCCGGCTCGCCCCCCTGGGTGGACCGCCAAAGCCCCGCCTCGCCCCCGGCGTACACCCGGCTCCCGTCATGGGGGTCCACCGCGGTGGTGCGACACCCGCCGCAATCCAGCACCCGCTGCCAGGTACGGCCATCATCCTGGCTGCGGTACACATCCCCACCCCAGGTGATGAAGAGGGTACGGGTTTCCGTGGGGCTGTGGAGGTCCAGGCTGAGCCCCGAAGGCATCCCTTCTTCTGGAAGACCTCGCGCCGGGGTCCAGGTGGCACCGTGGTCGGTGCTGTGCAACAGGGTATGGGGCAGGTCGATTTCCTCGGCCAGGGTCATCCACACCCGGCCCGGCCGCGCGGGGTCGGCCAGCACGGTAAAGGCATTGCCGCCGTACCCCTCCCAGGAGCCCGAGGCCTCCACGTCGTTGCAAATCTGCCAGGATACCCCTCGATCCGGACTGCGGAAACAGCCCATGTCCGTCATGGCCAGGTAGACGTGCCTCCCGTCGGCATCCAGGGCCAGGTCGTAGGTCACGATGTTGTCCACACCGGTGGAGCGCCATCGGCCCGGCCCCACTTTTTGGGTGTGCAGGGGGAAGAAGGTCCGGCCGTCGTCGCGCGTGATCCATACGAACTGGGAATCGGCCCAAAGCAGAGCATCCGGGTCGGACAGGTCCCGCCCCAGGGTCTTGGCATCGCCGTTGAAACTGGTGCCGTAGGCGAAGGTCTCTCCGGTCCAGCCCCAGTCCCATTCCGACTTGTCGCCCAGGCGTTGCCAGGTCGCGCCCCGGTCTCGGGTTTCCCAGATTTCGGGATAATCCAGGTCGATGACCCGCAGCGCATGGTCGTCATCGGCGTCGGCCCACAGGAGCCAGTTGCGCGCGGCCAAATCCTCCTGGTCGCTCCAGGCTTCCCACGTCCAACTCTCGCCATCGAACACCCCGTGGTACACATACCCCCCTTGCGGGTCGTCCTGAATGCAACGATAGCCGGGGTCCCACACATCGCCGTAAGTGGAAAGGAAAAGGCCGTCGGGCAAGGCGGGGTCCAGGGCTACATCCAGCACCTGGCCCAGTTCTTCGGCCAGTCGCTGCCAGGTGTGGCCGCCATCGGTGCTCATGAACAAGGCCGCGGGACCGCAGGCGAAGCGCCCTTCTCCCGCCAGGGCAAAGACGGTATCCGGACGCTCCGGGTGCACTTCGAGTTCCAACACATGCAGGCCCTGGGGCAGGGTAGGACCGCTCACCCGCTCCCAGGTGCGGCCCCGGTCCTGCGTGCGGTAGACCGTGGCATCGGCCACATCGAAACGGGAATGATGCGCCAGGTATCCGATGTCCGGGTCCGAAGGTGCCATCGCGATGTGGGTGATGTAACCGTGATCCAGCACCCGGCGGAAAGTCACGCCCTGGTCCTGGCTACGGAAAAGGCCCTCTTCCGTGCCCACGTAGAGAACATCGGGGTCTTGAGGGTCGAAGCCCAACCCGCTGGCGTGGGTCACCGTAAGGCCCTGCTGGGCGCCAATGGGCTGCCAGGTTGCGCCCCGGTCGCGAGAAAGGTACACGCCACTCAGGTCGCTGGCCACCAGGATGATACCCGTAGGACCGGCACCGATGGTGTTAAACGCGCCGCCCCCGCCGGGGTTGGTGCGCTGCCATGCCGTGGGCACGACCTGCGTGGGTGGGGCCGTGGTCGCGGTCTCAGTAGCCGGGGCAACCGGGGCCACGGGCGACGGAGACGCACCGGGCGATGCGGTTTCCCCAAAAACAGGTGAGAGCGTCATGGACGGGCGGTCCGAACCACAAGCGGCCAACAGAGCCATCCAAAAAGCGAAAGCCAACCAACGCAGGAACAAGATACCCTCCTTCCCCCGGTTCCTCAGAGGCCCGAGGAGATGCCAAGAAATTCGAGTTGTGAAACCTTCATGAAACTGTGCAGGCCGGAAGGGGACAAGAGCGACGGGTAACGGCGGCAAAGGTGGGCGAAGGCCCTTCAGACCCGGTCAGCGAAGTAGCGTTCCATCCCCTGGAAGAAGAGCAGGCCCCCCACCAGCAAAACCACGGCCACCACAATGGAAAGGGCCATCTCCGGCCCCGGCCCGGTGCCGATGCCCAACAAGGCCCAGCGAAAGCCTTGCACCACCCCGGCCATGGGATTTAGCGCGTAAAGCAGGCGCCATTTCTCGGGAACCAGGCTGGTGGGGTAGACTACCGGGGTGACGAACAAAAGCACCTGCACCAGATAGGGAAGCACGTAACCCACGTCCCGGTATAGCACGTTCAGGGCCGAGGCCCACAGGCTTCCCCCCAGGCTGACCGCCGCAGCCAGGAGCAGGAAGAAGGGCAGGGTCCACACCTGGGGGGTGGGTGCGATGCCGTACCACACCATCAGGCCGCCCAGGACCACGAAGGCCAGGAGGAAATCCACCAGGCTGCTCAGCACCACCGAGAGGGGAATGACCAGGCGGGGGAAGTACACCTTGGTGAGCATGGGCCGATTCATGACCAGGGAGCGGCTGGCTTTGTTGAAGGATTTGGCGAAGAAATCCCACGGCAGCAGGCCGGCATAGGCGAAAATGGGGTAAGGCAGTCCCTCGGAGGGCATTTTGGCCAGTTTCCCGAAGAAAATGCTGAACACCACCATGGTGATGAAGGGCTGCAACCAGGCCCACAGCACCCCCAGCAGGGTTTGCTTGTAACGCACTTTCAGGTCCCGCCAGGTGAAGAAGTAAATCAGTTCCCGATATTGCCACAATTCCCGAAAATCGGGAAAGCCCCAGCGCCCGGGGGGGCGAACCACGTAATAGGGCTTCAGGCTCTGAGGGGTTTCCGTTCGCGACCTCGCTCCGTCCCGAGGAAGCGAATCTCCCTCGCGAGGCGCCGATACCGTTGATGTTTTTTCGAGTTCCTTGTGAGAAGAAAGGGGCGAAGCGGTCATGCACCCTACCCTTTGACATGCTGGACGATTTTGCCGATGCACAAAACCCAAAGGCATCGTGTTGCAAGGATACCACAGGATAGGGTGTTTCGCTTGCCCCCAAGGCCAAAGAGAAGGGAGGACGTGCATGCACGTCCTCCCTTCCCAAGGGCCGGGTTCCCCTACACGCAAGGAAAGGGTCGGGGAAGCCCCTTTCCCAGGGGAACGAAGGCCATACCAGGGCGGCGGGTGACCTCAAGGGGCCCCGCCCCTATACCTCGGTCATTCCACCCAACCGAAGGTGCGCTCCACGGCCTTGAGCCAGCCTTTGTACAGGCGCTGGCGGGTTTCCTCGTCCATTTCGGGGGTCCAGCGCTTGTCTTCCTGCCAGTTGGCCCGCAGGTCGTCCAGGTCCTTCCAGAAGCCCACGGCCAGGCCCGCGGCATAAGCCGCGCCCAAAGAAGTGGTTTCGGTCACTACCGGCCGGATGACGGGCACGTTGAGGATGTCGGCCTGGAACTGCATGAGCAATTCGTTGCGCACCATGCCGCCATCGACCTTGAGGGCCTTCAGTTCCACGCCGGAATCCTTAATCATGGCGTCGAACACGTCCTTGGTCTGGTAGGCGGTGGCTTCCAGCGCGGCCCGGCAGATGTGGCCCTTGCGGATGTAGCGGGTCAGGCCCACGATGACGCCCCGGGCGTCGCTGCGCCAGTAGGGCGCAAACAGGCCGGAGAACGCGGGCACGAAGTAAATGCCGCCGTTGTCCTCCACGCTGCGGGCACAAGGCTCGATGTCCGCGGACTTCTCGAAGAACTCCAGGTTGTCCCGCAGCCACTGCACCAGCGCGCCGGTGATGGCAATGGAGCCTTCCAGCGCGTACACCGCGGGCGCGTCGCCGAATTTGTAGGCCAAGGTGGTGAGCAGGCCGTGCTTGGAATGCACGATGTTGTTGCCCGTGTTCAGCAGCAGGAAACAACCGGTGCCGTAGGTGTTCTTGGCCTCGCCCACGTCGAAACAGGCCTGCCCCACCAACGCGGCCTGCTGGTCGCCCAGGTCGCCGCACACGGGAATCTCCGCGCCAAAAGGCCCATCCTTGGCGGTGTTGCCCCAGGTGTTGGGGTCGCTGGAGGGCACAATCTTGGGCAGCATGGCCCGAGGAATGCCCATGATGCTCAGGATTTCGTCGTCCCAGTCCAGGGTTTCCAGGTTCATGAGCAGGGTGCGGCTGGCATTGGAGACATCGGTCACGTGGGCGCCGCCGTTGGGCCCGCCGGTCAGGTTCCAGATGAGCCAGGTGTCGATGTTGCCGAAGATGGCGTCGCCCTTTTCCGCGTCCTCTCGCAGGCCGGGCACGTTCTCCAGCAACCACATGATTTTCGGGCCGGAGAAATACGTGGCCAGGGGCAGGCCCGTCTTGGGGCGGAAGCGGTCCTGGCCGCCGTCCGCAGCCAGCATGTCGCAAATCTTGTCGGTGCGGGTGTCCTGCCATACGATGGCGTTGTAATAGGGCTTGCCCGTGTGCCGGTTCCACACCACGGTGGTTTCCCGCTGATTGGTCACACCCACCGCGGCGATTTCGTTCGGGTCGATGCCGGCATTGGCGATGGCCCCGCGAATCACTTCCTGGGTGCGTTGCCAGATTTCCATGGGGTCGTGCTCGACCCAACCGGGCTTGGGGTAAATCTGCTCGTGCTCTTTTTGGTCCACACCGATGACCCGGCCTTTGCGGTCGAAAATGATGCACCGGGTGCTGGTGGTACCCTGGTCAACCGCGGCTACATACTTTTTCTCCATGGCATACCTCCTACGAAGGGTAATGAAACGTTCGACAAGCAAACAAGGTCAGCCATCCAAAACCGCCTCTGTTAATCACCCACACACGGTCTCCTTCAGGGCCTTGAGAATGAGATAAGACGAAGTCGCGCCCGGGTCCTGATGGCCGGCACTGCGCTCGCCCAGGTAACTGGCCCGGCCTTTTTTGGCCACCAGGGGGATGGTATCCTTCATGCCCTTTTCCGCGGCGGCCACCATACGGGTTAGCGCGGTACACAGGTCTCCGCCTTCTTGCAGGGTCTTTTCATAGGCCTCCACCGCAGGCAGCAGGGCATCCACCATGGTCTTGTCGCCCAACTGGGCCTTGCCCCGGTCGATGACGCCCTGCACCGCGGCCCGAAGCAATTTCCCCAACTCTTCCGGGGTCAGTTCGTGTTTCCCGGTGACGGCCATACCCGCTTTCATGAACAGGGAACCGTACAGGGGACCACCCGCGCCCCCAACGCTGGAAAGCAAAGCCATGCCAGTGGTGCGCAAAATCGTGCCGATGTCCTTGTCCCGCACGCCGTCCAAGCGCTCCATGACCTTGGTGAACCCGCGATCCATGTTGATACCGTGGTCGGCATCGCCAATGGCCGCGTCCAGTTCCGTCAGGTACTCCTTGTTTTCGGCCAGGACCTGGGCCACGTTTTCCAGCCATTGGACGATGTGTTCGCGGGTGATGGTGCTCATGGTTGGTTCCTCCTTTCACGCAAGGGTTCGGTGGATGGGGATGGCGGCATTCTGCCGCCATCCCCATGGTGCTTACATACCCCAACGCAGCGCCGGGGTCTTTACAGGTTTGTCCCACATCTCCAGGATTTCGTCGTCCACCTTGAGCAGGGTAATCATCACGCCCTGCATCTCCAGGGAAGTGATGTAAGCCCCGATGAGGTTACGGACGATGGTCAGGCCCTTCTTCTCGCAAATCTCGTGGAGTTTGCGATAGACCACGTACAGTTCGCTCACGGGGGTGCCGCCCATGCTGTTCACCATGGCGATCACGTGGTCCCCGGGCTGGAAGGGCGGATCGGTGAGTTCGAATTCCTTCCAGCCGCCCGCGTCCAGGTCCCATTCCTTCACCGTGCGGGTGTAAGGGCCGTCTTCGATGATGGCCAGGGCCAGGCGTTCGGTGATTTCGTCCGCGGTGGCCAGGGGTTCGCGATAGCGGCCCGGCTCGCCGTGGATGCCGATACCGATTTCCATCTCGTCTTCGCCCAGTTCGAAGGTGGGCTTGCCTGCGGTGGGCACGGTGCAGGGGGTCAGGGCCATGCCCATACTGCGACCGTTCACGTTCACCTTGCGGGCCAGGTCGGCCAGGCGCTTCAGGTCGTATTTGCCCCATTCCGCGGCCGCGCCCACGATCTTCTCCATGAGCACTGTGGTACCGGTGCCGCGGCGGCCCTGGGTGTACAGACTGTCCTTCACGGCCACATCGTCGTCCACCAGCACATTGATGGTGGGAATGCCTTCCATGTTCAGCATCTCGGTGGCCATCTCGAAGTTCATCACGTCGCCGCTGTAGTTCTTGACGATGAACAGCACACCGCCGCCGGCGTGCACCTTCTTACCGGCTTCATACATCTGGTCCGGCGTGGGCGAGGTGAACACTTCGCCGGGGCAGGCCGCGTCCAGCATGCCGATGCCCACGAACCCGCCGTGCATGGGCTCGTGACCGCTGCCACCGCCGGAAATCACGGCCACCTTGCCCTGAGGCATCTCCTTGCGGTAAATGTACCGAGGCTCGTAATTCACGCCAATGAGGTCGCCGTGGGCCTTTTCCATGCCCTCCAGCATTTCACGGACAAAATCTTCGGGGCGATTGACCAGTTTCTTCATGGCCGTCCTCCTTGAAAGGGGTTGGGAAAGAACCTCACTTTTCACTGGTAGCAATGGCGAGCCAGATCCGAACGCACCTTCCTCATAAAGTCATGCACCTTCGAAAGGTATGGATACCTGGGCAGGAAGCCACCCGTTGGGTTTCAGGGGAAAGACGGCTTCCCCACCCTCGGGCGTACGAACCCGCACCATGAGCGGGCCACGGCCCATAAGGTGGGTGCCGCCACCCCCGCTAAGGGCCAGGATGCGATAGCCCCGACTCAAAAGGAAGGCCAAGGCCCGACTTTGCTCTTTGGTAAGGAGCAAAGGCGTAGCCAGCACCCGCTGGGCGCGGTACACGGCCAGGCCACTCAGAATCGCACCGGAACCAATCCAGAGGGCGTCGGCCCAAAGGGGAAGATGAATCAGGCCGCTGGTAATCAAGGCCAGGCCCAAGGACAGCCAGGCGAAACTCCCGAAGAGAAACCAGGGAAGCCAGCGTGCATGGCGTCCTGCCGCAGGCGGCAGGTCCGGCGTCAAATCCAGACTCCGGGGGCCAAAAGGCGTGATGAGCTCAGCGCTCATCCTCCCGCTGGGATAGCGAATCAAACGCTGCAGCGCTACGTCGTCCCGGCTCAAAACCTGGGCCAGTATCCGATTCTGTTCCGGCGTCAAGCGAATTTCCATGACCTTTCTCCTACGACCCGACCAGCCTTCGACGCAGGAAAAAGGTCAACGCCGCGGCACCGATGGGGGTGATGAATGCGATGAAGGTGACGCTCAGGGTGGTGAACAAATCGTAACGGGGGTACAGGGCCCGGGCCACGTGATAGGCGGCAAAGACGCCCGCCAGCACAATGCCGGGGATGGCAATCTTGGGAGAGAGCCATCCTCCTTGAGGGTTCTGTTGGGGGCGTTTTCCTCGGCGTGGATGCATGTTCATGGCTCCAGGAACTGGCTTGGGGGAAGGGCCACCTGGGCAGCCCTTCCCCCAAGGTTTACGCTTAGCCTTCCTTGTAGGCCGGCTTCATCACGAAATCGTGGAAGTACGCGCCCACGATGGCACCGATGGTGGAACCCACCGTGGTGGCCAGCGTAGCGCCCCATCCTGCGGGGCCGGGGAAGGCGTTGCTCCCCGCGCCCATGAGGGCAATCCAGATGCGCGGCCCCAGGTCACGGGCGGCGTTCATACTGGTCATGGTGATGGGGGCTTCCATCATCACCAGCATGCCCACCAGAATGCCGATGAGCCAGGGCACCCAACCCGGCCCCACGTTGGGCTGAGCGGGGTCGGTCAGGGCGAAGATGCCCAGGAGCAGCACGGCCGTCACCAGGATTTCCGCGCCCCAGGCCAGGCCCACGCTGGTGGCCACCATCTTACCGCCCGCGGCGATGCCCCAGTTGGGCACCATGGGCGCGAAGATTTGGGCGTACACCGCGCCGCCGGCATCCTGCACCACGCCATTGGCATCCACCACCGGCGGCGTGGCCAGACCTTGCGGCAATTTGGAAAGTTGGAAAGCCAACTGTTCGGAGTGGATGAACCACACCGCGGCCGCGCCCAGGAAGCCTCCCAAAATCTGGAACAAAATGTACATGGGTACTTTGTTCCACGGGAAGCCTCGCCGTAAGGCCAGGGCCAGGGTGACGCCGGGGTTGTAATGGGCGCCGCTCTGCATGGCCCCGGCCAGGTAAATGGCCAGCGCGACCGCAAAGGCCCACGCGAAACCTGCCAGCATCAAACCATCGCCCACACCGTAGAGCACCGCGATGGCCACATAACCATCACCGAAGAAAATGATGAAGAAAACGCCCAATGCCTCCGCAAGATATTGGCGAAATCCGATGTTATCCATTGCACACCTCCTGAGGGCTTTGTGAAAAACGGCGGTGAAAACCGGGCTGGTCGGGTTTCTATAATCCTAACCCCGATGAAAAATTTCGTCAAGCCATTTGCACAACAAGTTATTTGCGTTATCAAAGAAATGATTGGAATGATAGGAGCAGAGAACACCCAAAAAGGGCGCCCCCTACGGTGAGGAGAAATACGTTTGCTGCAGGGTTTGCCAGGTTGCTTGAGGCAGGGAGTCGGCCAGCAGGGCTTTCAAATCCTCGGGATAGGCGATGCGCCCGCGATACGTTGCCACGTAGTCGTGCATCATCTGGGAAAAGGCCGACTCACCCAGCGTTTCGTACACGTCCAGCCACATGCGGGCGGTGTTCAGGTAGGCCCTGCGCCGGTAGTCGAAATAATTCAGGTAGGTCCACAGAGGCAAATCGATGGGGTCGTCGTTGGGCTGCAACCCTTCCCAGCGGGAACCCCACCACCAATCCATGCGTTGCGGAAGATGGCGCTGGTAGTACAAAATCTCGCTGAAAGCGCACAGGCCCTCGTCCATCCAGGGTGCGACCGCGGGGTCGTTGTGCACCTGGGCGTACCACCACTGGTGGGCCACCTCGTGCACGGTGATGGCCGTCAGGCGGCCCCAGGGTTCGTCGAAGAAGAAAGAACGCCGCACGAAGAAGATGCCGTCGTATTCCATGCTGAAGGGGAAATCCCCCACTACGAAGACCAGGCGTTCCCGGTGGTAAGGCCCGTACAGGTTTTCGTAGAGGACCAGGGCCTGCCTCATGGCCTCCACCACCACCGGCCCCAGGTCCTTGTCGCCGGCAAACACATGGGCTTCGATGCGCACCGGGATGCCCCGACGGGAAGGGGCCTCTTCGGAGAAGGTCTCGTACACCGTGCTGGTGGAAAACACCGCCTGCCGGGCCGCGAGCACCTCAAAACAAAGGTCGAAGGGCGGTTCCTCCTCCGGGCAGGGGATTTGGCGGCCGTTGTGCGCCAGTTGCCAGCCGGGGGGCACGTTCACGTACACGGTGTAATCGGCGATGGGGTAGGGGATGAATTCGCCAAAGGGCCAGGGGCGGGGCAGCAGCCAGCCTTTCTCCGCATGGTAGGCAGCCACGATGAAATGCCACTCTGCGGCATTGGTCTGGAGCACGGTGTATCCCTGCACCATGGGTTTGGTAATGTCCGAAGGCTCGGTGCGCAGGGGGCGCAGGGTGAGCACGTAATCCAGTTCCAGTTCCAGGGTGTCCCCCGGCTCGAGGGCAGGAGCCAGGGTGAGCCACAGCACCCAACGTTCCATATCCCAGGCGTAGTAGGCCTGACGGTTGGCCGCCTGCACCTTTTGCAGACTGACGTAGGACTGGGTGAGCATGGGGGCCAGCAAGGGCAGCCGTTCCACCCTTTCCCCGGTGGTGTTTTGCCAGGTCAGGTGTTGGGTCACGGTCATGCGTTGCCACAGGGGCGCGTAGGTCACCGTAATGCGATGACGTTGGGCAGCCTGGGGATAGGCAAACTTCGGCGTGGGCGTGGGGGATGGCGCCGGAGACGAGATGACGGTAGGCGTGGCGACAGGGGTTACCCTCCCCACAGGGGAGGCAGCAACCGTGAGGCTCGCGACGGTGGAAGGCGTCACCGAGGGTGCCGGGGCCGCTTCTGCCGTCTCTCCGCCCTGGCATCCCCCTGCCAGGACGGCCAACCAAAACCCAATCCAAAAAAGCAGACCGGGGCTTACCAAACGGTTTTTCGCGGTGTGCCGTGGATACCCAGGAGGAAAACCTTTCATGGCCCGGTCCCCGTTCGCGCTTTCTAAGGAAGCAGAATCAGATTTCCCCAGGTGGTGGGGTTGTTGTATACGTGGGGCGGGCCGATATTGGCCACCATGCTCTGTTGCACCGCCTGACCGAGCAGGTCGTTGTCCGACACCCGGAAGGCAAAACCCGCATACGCACCCGGCGACAAAGGCCCGGCCAGCACCTCCCAAGGAACGAAGACTTCGACGGTATAGCCGCCCGCTTCTTCCGTGGCCCGAGCCGCAAGGTGCACCTGGGGCCGAGGTCCTCGAATACCCTGGGGAAACCAAAGGAAGGCCTCTGGCTGATTCCCGGGCGTTCGGCGGCCGGGCGACAAACCCAGGTGGTAATCATCGTCGTTGAGGGTGGCAGAAGAAAAATCACCGTACAGGTCCCTGTCCAGCAGAATTTCCAGGGCATCCCCTTTGAACAGGTTGTAACCCTGGGAAACCTGAGCGTACACGTCGTCGGTCACCCGCGCGGCCAGGTACAGGCCGGCCTCGTCCCAGGCCACCGCGAAGCGGGCCGAAAGGTCCTGAGGCCCGGACCATTGGTCCGGTCCCCAAACCACCTTGTCCGCGGTGTAGGGCAGGTCCGGCCAGTCGCTGAGCAAGCCGTCCACCAGAGGCGGTGCGGTCCGGCGATGCGCCACCACTGTACCTCCCTGGCGCAAGGGTCCCGGCGGCGTGGGCAGGGTCGGCGTGTAGGCGGGGGAAACCACAGGCACGGGTGTGGCCGTGGCCACCTGCACCGTGAGCACCAACGTGGGCACCTGCGCGTACAGCGCGGTCATGGTCGCATAGGTATTCCCCGAAGGCCCACCGCCTGCCACCGGGGTCAGGGGCAGATTACACATCACCAGGAACCACCCCAGCACTCCCCACCACAACCATCGGGCCTTCCGCTTTCCCATCTTCTCCCCTCCTTCGGCTACATCGCTCCGCACGATCCTCTCCAAGGCTATGAGAGGGTGTTTGAAAACCCTTCCTTCTACGTTACAACAAGAAGTTACCACCAGACGAAAGCGCAAACTGCAGTCCGCAGGCGTATTTTACAAAATTCTTTCTTTTTTGAGAAGGTGCTTCGCACCTTCTCAAACACCTTCTGAGGCCTCCTTCGGCGCGTCCCCAAGCGTTTCGCGTTCTCGGGCCGGCGTAGACCGGTCTGCCAGGCGCTTCTGCCCTTCCGGGCACAGATGCCGCACCGGGCACTCCTGGCATCGAGGGTTCCGGGGACGGCAATAGGTGCGACCCAAACGAATGAGGTTCAAATGCGCGTCGTAATACGTTTCCGGCGGAAAAACCTGCTCCAGCCAGGCGTGGGCCTTTTCCACGCTCATCCGGGGTGGGCGCAGACCCAAACGTCCCGTGACCCGGTACACGTGCGTATCCACGGGAAAGGCGGGCTTTCCCAGCGAAAACAAGAGCACGATGGCCGCGGTCTTCGGCCCCACCCCGGGGAGGCGCATGAGCCACTCCCGGGCCTTTTCCGTCGGCCAGGGGCGGAGGAAATCCAGGGTAATGGGCCCGCCGGTGAACTCGGAAATGCGCCGCAACGCTTCTTGCATGCGAGGGGCCTTCTGGTTGGCCAAACCGGCCACCCGCACCACCCGGGCCAGTTCCTGGGTGTCCGCATCCCGCACCGCTTCCCAGGAAGGGAAACGCGCCTTCAACGCCTCGAAGGCCCGGTCCCGGTTGTTGTCGTTGGTGTTTTGGGAAAGGATGGTGCACACCAACTCGTCCACCGGGGGAAGATGGGATCGTTCCGGCGGCCCAAAGGCCCGTAACAGAGCCTGGTGGATTTGCAACGCGCGACGTCGCAGGTCCGGGTCGGGCGTGGACGTGGAAACGGCGTCAGGCATACGACTTTGCCCTCAGAACAAACATCGGGCACGACAAGGGGTGCTTTTCCTTACTCACCCCTCGCCCGTCAGGGCGTCGGTGCGCTCGGTATCGGGCACCACGATGTAGCCCTCTTCCTCCTCGGGGGCCAGCGCGCGTAAAGCCTCGGGCCGGGGGAAAGGCTTCACCTCGTCCTCCCGAAGAGGGGGACGGTCTTCAGGCCGGTAGGGTACACCGTGGGACGTGATTGGCACCGTATCGTCCAACGGAATGGCCTCCAGTTTGTGGATGGCATCCAATTGCCGGTTGAGTTCGCGACGCAGATATTCGGCCTCTTCGGGCGAAAGGTCCAACTGGGCCAGATGCACCAGATGCTCGAACATTTCCCGGGTGATTTCCTCAGCCATGATGCTGCCTCCACAGGGCGGATGCCCCCATTATACCGATTTGACGTACAGCACCTCGGTGCGGAGGCGAATGAGCGAAGAGGCGGACATGCGAATGGGCGGATGTGCGGATAAAATGCGCAGCCCGCGGCCTATCACCAACGGCCACCGGCGACCAGCCAACAGCCATGGGGTGGTCATCACGGCCGGGGACACATGCTGTCGGCTATGCCGCAGGGGTAGAGCACCAGTTCCCCCCAGGTGGTGGGGTCGGTCAGGCGGCGATAAGGACTGCTGGAAACCAGGGTTTGCTGAATGGCCGTGCCGGGGCGGTCGTTGTCGGAAATGGACGCGGCAAAACCCATCCGCAAACCCGGATACGGCACCAGGTGGAACAGTCCCCAGGGTACGGCCACCTCCATGTCGTAGCCCTGCTCTCCCACGGCCACGGCCACCTGAACCTCGGTGGCCAGACGTTCGTAAGGCCGGGGGTACCACAGCCACGCGAAAGGTGCCTGCCCAAAGGGTTGTCCTGGAGAAAAGCCCAATTGGTAATCATCGTGGTTCAGAAACCGCACATAGCGATCTCCGAATAGGTCGGCATCTACCAAAATCTCCGCACTGTCGCCCCGGTACAGATAGCGCCCCCCGGCCTCTTGCACCAGCACGTCGTCCATCACGTGGAAGGCCAGGTACAGGTACACCGGGTCCCAGGCCACGTGGAAATGCCCGCTCACGTCCTCGGGGCCGCGATAGGCGTGACGCCCGTAGGTGGGAAAGACGATGGGGTACGTGCCAAAACCCTGCCAGTCGTCCAACAGGCCGTCCAGGGTAGGGGGCACATCCCGGCGGTAGGCATAAGCCACCGGCCCGGGGCGGATGGGCACCACAGGGGTCCACATTGCGCCGGTGGTGGACGAAGGGGTCCACGTAGGCGTGGGCGCCCAGGGGGTCGGTGTGGCTCCCGGTGGGAGCGAGGCTCCGGCCATTGGCCCTTCCGGCGTGGGGGAAGGAGTGGAAAGGGTCGGAGATGGGGACCTCGGAGACGGAACAGGCGAAATCACCTCCCCCGCCTTGGGTGTAGGGGTGACGGTGGGCGGGATGCTCGGAAGCACGGGATAGGGCACCGGGGTCCAGAGAAGCAACGTCGGAGTGGGCGAGATGGAGATGGTGGGCCGAAACCGTCCACAAGCCGCAGCCAGAAGGAGCAGGGCAACGGCCAAAAAGGGTATCCACCGTTTCATGGGTCCATCGTCCTCAAACGCGTCACATCGGTCACCGTTCCCATTTGGAACGATTGTACCCCACGCTGAATGCGTTTGAGCAAGTTGCTCAACACCCGGCCCGGTCCCACTTCCACGAAGTGCTGGACACCCCGTTCCAACAAATACCGCATACTCTCGGTCCACCGCACCCGCGAGGTCAGTTGCGCGCTCAGATCTGCGAACACTTCCCGGGCCGTGGTCAGCGGTCGGGCTGCGACGTTGCCCAAAATGGGTACCTGGGGGTCTCGCAAACCCACCTGCTCCAGGGCCTTGTTGAAGGCTTCCTGAGCCGGGGCCATGAGCAGCGTATGGGCGGCCACGCTCACCTTGAGCACCACCGCCCGTTTGGCACCGGCCCTCTTGGCCTCCTCCAGCGCGGCCTCCACACCTTCCGGCGTCCCGGCAATGACCACCTGACCCGGGCAGTTGTCGTTGGCCACCTGCACCAAACCCACCTTGGAGGAAACCCGCCGGCAGATTTCCTCCAGGCTGGCCACATCCAATCCCAAAATCGCGGCCATGCGGCCAGGGTTGATGCGTCCGGCTTCGGCCATGAGCCGGGCCCGCTCCTTGACCAGACGCAGGGCATCGGCGAACTCGGCCGCGCCTGCCGCGACCAGCGCGGTCAACTGCCCCAACGAATGCCCGGCCACGAAAGCCGGTGACCACCGGGCCAGACGCTCCTTCCACACCCGCCACGCGGCCACTCCGTGCACGAACACCGCAGGCTGCGTGTGCTCCGTCTGGTTCAAAGATTCCTCCGGCCCTTCCCACATGATGCGGCTGAGGGGGTAGCCCAAAATGTCGTCGGCTTCTTGAAAAACAGCCCTGGCTTCGGGAAAGTTTTCGGCCAGGTCCTTCCCCATGCCCACATATTGCGAACCCTGTCCAGGGAAAAGCAAAGCCGTTCGTTCCGGTTGCCACATCATGGTTTTCCTCCAAACATTTGCTTTCGGTCATGCACGATTAACCCCAACGCCGGGCAAAAGGTACGAAAATTTGTATGCAAAACCCAAATCGTGGCCTGACGTTAACGCTTTCCTTATACCATTCTGGCATAATGCTCGTGAACTTGTGACGTTTTCACGGATTCAATCATCGGCGTACAAGAAGGAGGACAACGGACATGAACGTGGACAAACTGACCCAAAAGTCGCGTGAAGCCCTGCTCCGGGCCCAGCAACTGGCCCGGGAGTTCAACCATCAGGCGGTGGAACCGGAACACATCCTGTACGCCCTGCTGGAGCAGAAGGAGGGTGTGGTTCCGGCCATTGTGACGCAAATCGCCGGCACCACCGCGGCCCTGCGGGAAGAGGTTCGGGAGCGCCTGGAACGCAAGCCCAAGGTCTACGGCGCGAACGTGGAAATCGGCTTCTCCCGCCCCGCGGCCGAGGTGTTGGACGCGGCCGAGCGGTACATGAAAAACATGCAGGACGAGTACCTCTCGGTGGAACACATCTTCCTGGGCCTGCTGGATTCCCCCGTGGGCAAACTGCTGCAAGAGTACGGCATCACCAAGGACGCGGTGCTGCAAGCCCTGGCCAAGATTCGCGGCACCCGCCGGGTGACCAGCGAGACCCCGGAGGACACCTACCAGGCCCTGGAGAAGTACGGCCGCGACCTGACCGCGCTGGCCCGCCAGGGCAAATTGGACCCGGTCATCGGCCGGGACAAGGAAATCCGGCGGGTGATTCAGATTCTCTCCCGCCGTACCAAGAACAACCCCATCCTCATCGGCGACCCGGGCGTGGGCAAGACGGCCATCGTGGAGGGCCTGGCCCAGCGCATCGTCAAGGGTGACGTGCCCGAAAGCCTGAAGAACAAGCGCATCATCCAACTGGACATGGCCGCGCTCCTGGCCGGTGCCAAATACCGGGGCGAATTCGAGGAGCGCCTCAAGGCCGTGCTGGAAGAGGTGAAGAACGCGGGGGACGTCATCCTCTTCATCGACGAGGCCCACACCGTGGTAGGCGCGGGCAAGGCCGAGGGCGCCATGGACGCGGGCAACATCCTCAAGCCCATGCTGGCCCGGGGCGAACTGCACATGATTGGCGCCACCACCCTGGACGAGTACCGCAAGTACATCGAAAAGGACCCCGCGCTGGAACGCCGCTTCCAGCCCGTGTTCGTGGGCGAGCCCAGCGTGGAAGAGACCATCAGCATCTTGCGGGGCCTCAAAGAGCGTTACGAAGTGCACCACGGCGTGCGCATCACCGATAGCGCGGTCATCGCCGCGGCCACCCTTTCCGACCGCTACATCAGCGACCGCAAACTGCCCGACAAGGCCATCGACCTCATCGACGAGGCCGCGGCCCGCTTGCGCACCGAGGTGGAATCCAAGCCCAAGGCGCTGGACGAAATCGAGCGCCAGATTATGCAACTGGAAATCGAACGCGAGGCCCTGAAGAAGGAGCGGGACAAGGCCTCCAAAGAGCGCCTGCAGAAAATCGAAGAGGAAATCGCCAACCTGCGGGAAAAGGCCCGGGAACTGGAAGCCCGCTGGCGCACGGAGAAAGAGGTCATCGAAGAACTCCACAAGACCAAGGAGGAAATCGAGCAGACCCGTATCGAAATCGAAAAAGCCGAGCGGGAGGCCGACCTGGAAAAGGCCGCGTACCTGCGTTACGGCAAACTGCCCGAGTTGGAGAAGAAACTCCGGGAGCAGGAGGCCAAACTCAAGGAAATCCAGAAGGACGGCAGCCTGCTCAAGGAAGAGGTGACCGAAGAGGAAATCGCGGAGGTGGTCTCCGAGTGGACGGGCATCCCCGTGAGCAAGTTGCTGGAGGGCGAACGGGAGCGCCTGGTGAAACTGGAGGAATACCTGCACCGCCGCATCGTGGACCAGGAAGAGGCGGTCAAGGCCGTGGCCAATGCCATCCGCCGGGCCCGGGCCGGCCTGCAAGACCCCAACCGGCCCATCGGTTCCTTCATCTTCCTGGGGCCCACGGGCGTGGGCAAGACGGAACTGGCCAAAGCCCTGGCCGAGTTCCTCTTCAACGACGAGCGCGCGCTGGTGCGCATCGACATGAGCGAATACCAGGAGAAGCACTCAGTGGCCCGGCTCATCGGCGCGCCGCCGGGTTATGTGGGCTACGAAGAAGGCGGCCAACTGACCGAAGCCGTGCGCCGTCGGCCCTACAGCGTGGTGCTCTTCGACGAAATCGAAAAGGCCCACCCCGAGGTCTTCAACGTGCTCCTGCAGGTGCTGGACGACGGCCGGCTCACCGACGGCCAGGGCCGCACCGTGGACTTCCGCAACACCGTCATCATCATGACCAGCAACCTGGGCAGCGAACTCTGGCTGCGGGACACCTACCCCACCCGGGAAGAAATCCAGCAGGTGCTCCAGCGCTTCTTCCGGCCGGAATTCCTCAACCGCATCGACGAAATCGTGGTCTTCCGGCCGCTGACCAAGGAGCACATGCGGCAAATCGTGGATCTGCAAATCCAGCGGGTTCAGGAGCGCCTGGCCAAGCAGGACATCCGCATTCAGGTCACCGACCGGGCCAAGGACTGGCTGGCCGAAGTGGGCTACGACCCGGACTTCGGCGCCCGGCCCCTCAAGCGGGCCATCCAGCGGGAATTGCTGGACCCCCTCTCCCTCAAGGTGCTGGCCGGGGAAATCAAGCCCGGCGACACCGTGGAAGTGGACGTGGACGAGAAGGGCGAGAAGTTGGTCTTCAAGATCATCGCCCGGGCCGAGGAAGAGGAGCCCGAACAGGCCGAACCCGTGGCTGCATGAGCCTGCGGCCATACCCAAAACGCCAAACGGCCCCGCGCCCGATGCGTGGGGCCGTTTTCCTTAGCAAACCGATGCTGGTGAAGGGCTATCGGGCAGGGCCGGGAGGCTCCTGACGTTCGCCAAACAGGGTCTCGCTGAGCCGCTGCAACCAACCAATCACATCGCGAATGCTGAAGCCAATCAGAGCACCCAGGCCCAAAGCCGCCAACATCGCCGTATCTTGGATGGCGGTTCCGCTACTTCCCTCTGAAACCAGGGAGACCCCGGAAAGGGTGACCACACCGCCGCGGAGCAGCGCATAAACCACCAGAGCCAGGACGGCTGCCTCCCACGGGCCGGAAAGGTACTTTCCGACCCATCGGGTGTCGTAATCGCATCGTTTGACGTAATGCACGTACATGACGCGAATGTTGTACAACACGTTGCCCAGCAGCCCACCCACCATAGCCGTGAGCAAGGGAGGCAGGGTGGCCCGAAGCCACATCGGTGCTGCATCCTGTACCGTTTCCGCGTGGTACCACAAAAGCCCCAAGAACGAAAAACCCAAGAGCACCATCACGATGTTGTATCCGATGAGCCAACGCACCTGGCGATGCACTTCGGCCGGCTGGTCTTCCTTGCGGCAAGGAGAGGGGGTACCCAGGCCCTCATCGGCAACGGAGGAAAGGGCAGGGTCGGTCATGCTGCACCTCCTATTGGAAGGGTCGCCTCTGTGCTTTGATTTTATCCTACCCGGTGACACGATGGACTGATACAATCAAAGCGAGCCAACCGCCCGTGGCGGGATGTGCAAAACCAAAACCAGGAAAACGGCCCGAACATGCAGCACGTTTTTCGTTTTGGCAAACGAGCAACCACCGAGAAACAGGCCGAAGGCCAGGAGGTCTTGCCGCCGAACACGAAGGACACCCCAGAAGGTGCTGCCCGTAAGCGGCCCGTCTGGCTGGACAACGCGCTGGGCATCGGGCTGCTGGCCCTGGCCGCGATGACCGTAATCGGCCTGCTTCCCCCTGGTACACCCCAGGGCCACCTGCTGGCTATGTGGATTCGCCTCTGGCGGGTGCTGCTGGGGTGGGGGGCCTGGGCCGTCCCCTTCGTCCTGGGGCTACTGGGGCTGCGCTTCTTACAGGCCGCGGCCGGGCCGCCTCCGTCCTGGCGCTGGGGCCGCTGGCTGACGGGCGAGGTGGCCTATTTTGCCCTGCTGGCCCTGCTGGGCGTGCTCCGCGCCGCGGACCTGAGCCGCGCCCTGGCCGGGTACGACGGTGGTATCGTGGGGTGGGCCTTGGCCGCACTCTTGCTGCGCTACCTGCCGGACTGGCTGGCCGCGGCTTTGCTCATTGCCACGGTGGTGGGCATGGGCAGCGGGGCCGTGGGCTTGTGGGCCTGGATGGCCCGGCAAATTCGCCGTACGCTTCCCCTTCCATCGGCTTCGGCACCATCCCCCACGCCCCCACCAGTCCCAACGCAAGAACAGGAAACGGTCCAGACCTCTGCCGGACCCAAGGCCGCTGCCCGCCGAAAGTCGAAAGGCCCGGCATCGCCCACGATCCAGACCACCCCGGAAAAACCTTCCGCCGAGACGGAACAGATGCCCCTTCCCCTGCGGGACAGGAACCTGCCCCCTCTGGAACTGCTGGATGAGGAAACCCGGGGGCAGACGGACCAGGCCTACATCGAAACCATGGCCCGAAAAATCGAAGAAACCCTGGAGGAATTCGACGTTCCGGCCCGGGTGGTCAGCGTTCGGGTGGGGCCGTCGGTCATCCAGTTCGGGGTGGAACCCGGCTACATCGAAAAAACCACGCCCGAAGGCGCTCGCCGCCAAAAGGTGCGGGTGGCCCAAATCGTCAACCTGCGGCGGGACCTGGCCCTGGCCCTGGCCGTGCGCCGCCTACGGGTGCAGGCCCCCGTTCCCGGCCAACCTTACGTGGGCATCGAAATTCCCAATCCCAAAACCCGCCTGGTGCGCTTGCGCCCTTTGCTGGAAAGCCCGGAATTCCACAAGGTGAACAGCCCCCTGGCCATCGCGGTGGGCCGGGGCGTGGCCGGGGAAGTGGTGGCCGCGGACCTGGCGGCCATGCCCCATTTGCTGGTGGCCGGGACCACCGGCTCGGGCAAGTCCATCTTCCTCAAGGCCCTGCTCCTCACCCTGGTGATGAACCTGCCTCCCCAGGACCTGCGCCTGATTCTCATCGACCCCAAACGGGTGGAGTTGGCCCATTTCCGGGGACTGCCCCATCTCATGGGACCGGTGGAAACGGAACCCAAACGGGTGCTGGCCCTGCTCCAGTGGGTGGTGGCGGAAATGCAGCGCCGCTACCGCCTCTTCGAGAAGGCCCGGGTGCGAAACATCCTCACCTATCGCCGGCGCCTGGCCCGGCAGGGCAAGCCGCCCCTGCCGTACCTGGTGGTGGTCATCGACGAACTGGCCGACCTGATGATGCACGCACCCGAACAGACCGAGTTCGCGCTGGTGCGCCTGGCCCAACTGGCCCGGGCCACGGGCATCCACCTGGTGGTTTCCACCCAGCGGCCCTCGGTGGACGTCATCACCGGGCTCATCAAGGCCAACTTCCCCGCGCGCGTGGCCTTTCAGGTGGCCTCCTCGGTGGACAGCCGGGTCATCCTGGACCAGCCCGGCGCGGAAAGTCTGCTGGGCCGGGGCGATATGCTCTTCCAGCCCCCGGACGCGCCCGCGCCCCTTCGGGTGCAGGGGCCCTTTGTGAGCGAACGGGAGATTCGCCGGGTGGTGGCTTTCTGGCAGCAGGCCGAGGGCCCGCCCGAGGAGGCGCCTCCCCCCTGGGAGAACCTGGTGGGCGACGAAGAAGAAGGCCCCCGCTGGGATCCGCTGCTGGAAGAAGCCGCGCGCATCGTCATCGAGACGCAACGGGCCCATACCTCCCTCATTCAGCGGCGGTTGCGCATCGGCTACCCGCGCGCGGCCCGCATCATGGAGCAACTGGAGCGCCTGGGCATCGTCGGCCCGGCTTCCGAGGGCAGCCGGGAGCGGGTGGTGCTGGTGGAGCCGGGCACGCCCTTCCATCTGGGGGAAGAGGGGACGTGAAAGGGGCAATACAACGGCTCTCCCACTCCTGAGAGCAAGCATTTTTCGAGATGAACAACATCCTTCTCTGGGGCACGAGTTTTATGATAAACTGCCTTTGCAGAAAACCTGCCACGGAGGAAGAGGGTTATGGAATTGACGGTTCAGGTACGGAAACGAGGTACGCTTACTCTGCCCGCTAAATTGCGCGAGAAATACGGCATTAAACCCGGGGACACCTTTCGACTTTTGGACCTGGGCGGCATTCTCATCCTCACTCCTATGGCTCCCCTGGTACCCGAACTGGCCCGCGAGATCGAGCGATTGCGAGAGGAAGCGGGCATAAGCCTCCAGGAGTTGTTAAGCGCTCTTCGAGAACAGCGGGAAATTTACTACAGAGAGCACTATGAGCGAACGCAGCGCGATGCGTAAGCCCCGGGTGTTTGTGGACGCGGATGTGCTGTTTGCGGGTGCGGCTTCCCCCCAGCGAACACGGGGCCAGCCTGCTCATTCTGCGTCTGGGCGAATTGACCCTTATCGAAGCGGAAAGGAACTTGAAGGCCAAGTTACCCGAAGCGCTCCCCCCTTTTTCGTCTGTTGGTAGAACGAGCATTGACCGTGATACCTTCGCCCGCGGCCGAGGATGTGGCGATTCATGAGGGGCGGGCACATCCCAAGGACCTACCCATTTTGGTGGCCGCTTGCAGGCTCGTTGCTCCTGGTTGGTCACCTTCAACGTGCGCCATTATCAGCCAGGCCATCCCGAGGTCCAAGTCGTGCGGCCTGGGGAATTCATTCGCCGCGTACGGGAAGCATTGGCATCTCTACAATCCTCCGAATCATGAGCGGTCTTATAGAAATTTCTGCTGCTTCCCCATTCATTTTGAAAAACGCGTGCAAAGAGGAACGCGTTTTTTCAAAATCCAACAAAAGCGGCAAAAGCCCCGTATTTTCTCACGGAGCCACAAAGAACACAGAAAAATTTTTGACCTTCTCCAGCGGATACTCCGTATTCTCCATGGCTCTGAGTGAGCAGAGGAAAGGAGATGTTGCGTCAATTTATCATCTTTGATAAACTAATGCAACATGCTAACAAAGCATAAATCCGCTTTCCTCAATTTGGAAAACACAATGACTTTTGAAGAATTGCTTCGCATCGTTGGAAATGAGCCTGTTTTCGAGACGGGCCTTCTCCTGGCGGGCAACCAGGACCCCAACGCTCTGCGCGTTCAACTCTCTCGATGGGTGCGGGCGGGCAAACTGTATCGGCTGCGTCGAGGCCTCTATACCCTCGCGCCCCCCTACCAGCGCGTCCGTCCCCATCCTTTCCTGGTGGCCAACCACCTGGTGCGCCCTTCCTACGTGAGTCTGCAGGCTGCCCTTGCCTACTATGGCCTCATCCCAGAAGCCGTGTACGTCATTACCAGCATCACAACCGCTCGCCCTGGAAAGTGGCAAACGCCCCTGGGCACCTTCCTCTACCGGCATGTGCGCCCGACTTTCTTTTTCGGTTATCGGCTGGAAGAAGTGGCTCCCGACCAGCGCGCGTTCGTCGCCCTCCCGGAAAAAGCCTTGCTGGATCTGATTTACCTGCAGCCGGCCAGGGGCCTCCATGCTTACCTGAAGGAATTGCGTCTGCAAAACCTGGAGCGTCTCGACCCTGGGCGCCTGCAGGCGTTTGCCGAGCGCTCCGGTATGGTCAAATTGCGCCGCGCCGTGGATATGATTCTCACCCTGCGTGAACAAGAAGAGGAGGCCTACGAAGCCCTATGAAGGACTATCTGGTCGAGTTGATTCGCCCCATCCCATCCCCATGGCAGGCCCGCAACGTGGTGCGGGAGTACCTTCAGGCTCGCATCCTCCAAGTCCTGCAACGGGAGGGGGCCATGCTCGTGTTGGCCTTTCACGGCGGCACCGCGCTGCGCTTTCTCTACCACATTCCCCGCTATTCCGAAGACCTGGATTTCGCTCGCGAGCGGGAAGAGGCACCGTATGATTTCCGCGGCTATCTGCGCGCGGTGCAAAGGACACTCAGCGCGGAGGGCTATGAAATTTCCCTCAAGGTAAACGACCGCAAGGTGGTGCACAGCGCGTTCGTGCGCTTCCGGGGCCTACCCTATGAGTTGCGCCTGTCTCCTCACCCTGACGAAGTGCTCGCTGTGAAGGTGGAAGTGGACACGCGGCCTCCTGCGGGTGCGGGCCTGGAGGTGACGCTGGTGCGTCGGCACGTGACGTTGCGCCTGCAACACCACGACAAACCCTCCCTTCTGGCCGGCAAACTCCACGCCATCCTGCAGCGCCCCTACTTGAAGGGTCGGGATGTCTACGACCTTCTCTGGTTTCTCAGCGACCCGACCTGGCCGCCGCCCAATTTCGTCATGCTGAACAACGCCCTGCGCCAAACGGGATGGGAAGGACCGCCGGTAACGGAAGCAAACTGGCGGGAAGTGGTGTGGCAGCGATTGGACGCTCTGCCGTGGGAGCACGTCGTGGAAGATGTGCGACCGTTCCTGGAGCGAGAGGAGGACGTGGCCTTGTTGACCAAAGAAAATCTGGCGCGAGTGTTGGGGATGGGTGTATGACAGGCTCCGTCACCCGAAGGATGCCCTATACCGTCTCCCCCTGCCCCCGGGTCGGCAGGTAGGGCATCTCCGGCCCGGGGACGCCCAGCAATTCGGCCAGGGCCGCGCGTAAGGCCACCCGATCGTCCCAGGGGTACTCGGTTTCGCCGAAGCACATGGACTGCTCGTGGCCCTTGCCACACACCAGCACGGTATCGCCGGGGCGGGCCAGGCGCACGGCCAGGCGGATAGCCTCGCCCCGGTCCGGCACGCGAAACACCGTCTCCCCTTCCACCGCACCTTTGGCCAAAGCCCCTTCCAGCATCTCCGCCAAAATATCCTCCAGGGGCTCGGTGCGGGGGTCCTCCGCGGTGAGGATGGTGACGTCGGCCAGTTCCGCGGAAACCCGGGCCATCATGCGGCGTTTGGCCCGGTCTCGCAGGCCCGCGGAGCCGAACACCGCGATAATGCGACCGGGCGTCCAGGTGCGCGCGGCCTGCAAAGCCCGCTGCAAGGCCACGGGCGTATGGGCGAAATCCACGATGGCGGTGAAATCCTGGCCCATGTGGATGCGCTCCATGCGGCCGGGCAGCCCTTTCAACTCGGCCACGGCTTGGGCCGCGGCCTGGGGGTCCACGCCCAGCACCACCACCGTGGCCGCGAGCGCAGCCAGGATGTTGGCCACGTTGTAATCCCCCACCAAGGGGCTGAAAATGGGCACCCGAAACCCCGGCCCCATGGCCAGGAAACGCAGCCCATCGGGTCGGCTCTCCACCTGTTCGGCCCGCACGTCCGCCTGGGGATGAAGTCCGAAGGAGACCACCCGACCCGGGGCCTTCGCGGCCAGCCAGGGGAAGAGGTCCTCCTGGTCCCGGTTGAGCACCGCGGCCCGGGGGTTGCCCTGGGGCTTTTCCACCGTCTCGGCCAGCAATTCCACCAGGCGGGCCTTGGCCGCGCGGTAGGCCTGGTAAGAGCCGTGGTAATCCAGGTGCTCATGGGTGATGTTGGTGACCACGGCCACGTCGAACTCACTACCATCCACCCGGTGCTGGTCCAGGCCGTGGGAAGTGGCCTCCAGCACCGCGTGGGTGAGGCCGTGGCGCACCATCTCGGCCAGAAAACGCTGCACGGTGATGGCGTCCGGAGTGGTGACGTGCAAGCCCGTGGGCACCTGCAACCCGCCCAGGTCCGCGTGGATGGTGGTGACCATGCCCGTGGGGTGCCCCGCTTTCTTCAAGATGCTCCAAATCAACATGCTGGTGGTGGTCTTGCCGTCGGTGCCGGTTACGCCGATGACGGTAAGCCGCCGGCCGGGATGGCCGTAAAAGGCCGCGGCCAGGTGCGCCGCGGCCTGCCGGGCGTTTTCCACCTGCACATAAGGCACGGGCAGGCTCAGCGGCCGGGTACCCACCACCGCGGCCGCGCCCCGCTCCAGAGCCTGGGGAATGAAATCGTGGCCGTCCAACCGGGTACCGGGAACAGCAATGAACAGGTAGCCCGGGCGCACCTCCCGGGAATCCAGGGCCAGCCCGGCAATCAACACGTCCCCGTCTCCGGAGAAGCTTACCGAACCCGGGATGGCCTGTACCAGACGTTTCAAAGGTACGTCGCGAGAGACGGGGGCGGATTCCATGAGCGTTCAATCCCCCACCACGTCCGGTTTAGGCGGCTCCAGGAAGCGCCGCAGTTTCTTCATAGCCTTCTTCTCGGATTCGTACACCCGCTTCACACCGTCGCCCAGGGCTGCCTCGGTTACCCGGATGTACTTGACCAATTTGGCCATGCCACCGGGCTCTACCGAAGCCGCCTGGTCGCTGCCCCACATGGCCCGATCCAGGGTGAAATGCCGCTCCACCAGGCTGGCGCCCAGGGCCACGGCCACCGCGGTGGTCACCAGGCCCACTTCGTGGCCCGAATAACCAATGGGCACGGTGGGAAACTCCCGGCGCAGGGTTTGAATCATGCGCAGGTTGAGTTCCGCGGGTTCGCAGGGGTAGGTGCTGGTGGTGTGGAGCAACATGAGATTTTCTTCCCCCACGACTTTCACCGCGTCGCGAATCTGCTCCATGGTGGACATGCCGGTGGAAAGCAAGATGGGCCGGCCCGTCTTGCGCACGTAGCGCAAGAGTTCGTGGTCCGTCAGCGCCGCGGAAGGAATTTTGTACACCGGCGGGTCGAATTGTTCCATGAAGTCCACCGAGGGGATATCCCACACCGAGGCGAACCAGGTGATACCCCGCTCCTTGCAGTAGCGGTCGATTTCCCGGTACTCCTCCTGGCCGAATTCCACTTTACGGCGGTACTCGATGTAGGGAATATACCCCCAGGGGGTTTCCCGCATTTTGTTCCACATTTCCTTGGGCGTGCAGATTTCCGGGGTGCGCTTTTGGAATTTGACCGCGTCCACCCCGGCCCAGATGGCCGCATCGATCATGCGCTTGGCCAGTTCCAGGCTGCCGTTGTGGTTGATGCCGATTTCCGCCACGATGTAGGTGGGGTAACCGTCGCCCACCCAGCGGTCGCCGATTTTGATGGCTCTACGGGACATGTTTTCGCCTCCTTATCCTGGTTTTTGGGAAACCTTAAATCATCCCGAAGCGCGCGCCTCTATGGTCGCACGCCCCATTCTACCGCCAGGCGATACGCCCTGTCCAGTTCCCGGATGTGGCGCTTCCAATCGGCGTGGGTCTCGGCCCGGCGGCGGGCGGCCTGGGCCATGGCCGCACGGTCCCTCGCGTCCATACGGGCCACCTGCACCAGGGCGCGCGCCAGCGCCCCCACATCGCCCACGGGCACCAGGTAGCCCTCCACCCCGGGCGTCACCCATTCCCGGTTGCCGGGGATGTCGCTCACCACCGCGGGCAGGCCCGAAGCCAAGGCCTGAAGCAGGGTCACCGAGGAACCATCGCTGCGGGACATACTGAGGTAACCGTTCGCGGCGCGGAAGTAGCGGGCCAAATGCTCTTCCGGCACCCGACCCACGATACGCACCACCCCTTGGGCCCGGTGCCGGACGATTTCGCGATGCAACCAGCCCTCCAGAGGCCCGCCGCCCAACAGCACCAGGCGCAACCGGGGCTCCTGCCGCCAGGCCCGCAAAAACCCCCGCAGGGCCACGTCCGCGCCGTAGTAACGGTTCCACGTCCGGGCGTGGACCCACACGAACGCGTCTTCGGGCCACCCCCAGGAAGCGCGCAACTCGGGTTCCTCACCGGGGTGAAACACGTCCAGGTCCGTCCCCCAGGGGAAGACCAGGATGCGCTCGCGCGGCATACCCCAGGCGTGGGCCGTATCGGCCACCGCGCGACAATCGGCCAAAAGGAGGATACTGCGGCGCAGCACCCAGCGGATGAGCGTCCTCAACCAGGGCTTGCGCCGTCCATGCCACAGCACATCGGACCCCCAGGACATGCTCACCAGGGGCCACGCGCCCCACCAGGCCGGGAACAGGGGGCCCCAGGGCAGTGGTCCGGCGTGAATCAGCTCGGGCTTCACTTGGTCCAACAAACGACGCAGCCCCCTGGACCAGGACCGCCACCGGAGGGGCGTGAGCGCACCCAAATGCCCGGCCCAGACCACGGAGGACGGCAGTTCCCGGGGCCGTCGCGCGGGGCGCCCCCGCCAGGGCACGTACACCACCTGATGCCCCAAAAGGTTCGCCGCGGCCTCCATGAAACGCCGGTCGTGGGGCGAATAGCCTTCGGTCAAATACAACACTTTCATGACCCTTTGCCCGGAAGGAACCGGAAACACATTTCACAACTTGCAGAAGTCTCAAACACCAATGGCCGCTCCCCTGGACCGACCACGCTCCGGGTCTCCCATGGGCTCAACGCTGGCATTATAAACGCCCTTCACAAAACGGAAAGTCTCGACAAGAGCCCGGGCTTTTTACGCCCCTCTTACAAAACATCCATGCCCCAACCCGTTGTTTTGGCCTACAATAAAGAACGGCCCTCGGCCGGAAGGCCGGGAGGAGGGTCTTTTTCTGTTACAAACAACGATAAACCCCTCACGGAGGTAAGCACGAGCCATGGAATTCAAAGATTACTATGCCATTCTGGGGGTCAGCCCGGATGCCACACAGGATGAAATCAAACGGGCGTACCGGAAACTGGCGTTGAAATACCACCCGGACCGCAACCCCGGGAACAAGGAAGCCGAGGAGAAATTCAAGGAAATCAACGAAGCGTATCAGGTGTTGAGCGACCCGGAGAAACGGGCCAAGTACGACCAAATGCGGGCTCAATACGAGCGCTGGAAACAGGCCGGCATGCCCGGTGGATTCGACTGGTCCCAATGGGCAGCGGCCGGGCCCGGGGGCGTGCGGGTGGAATTCCGCGACCTGGACGACCTTTTCGGCGGGGTGAGCGGCTTTTCCGATTTCTTCCGCCAGTTCTTCGGTTTTGGCGGGCTTGGGGAAGAAGTCACGGTGGAGGATTTGCTGGGCGGCCTGGGTGCAGGTCGTCGAACCGCCCGGACTCGTCCTCGACAGCGTCCCGCCTTCGAACATCCCATCACCATCAGCCTGTACGAAGCCTATCACGGCACCACCCGGCACATCGAAATCAACGGGCGTCGTCTGGAGGTGAAAATTCCGCCCGGCGCCCGCACCGGCACCAAGGTGCGGCTCAAACGCGCGGTGCCCCTGGAAGATGGCACCATGGCCGACCTGTACCTGGTGGTTCAGGTGGCACCGGATCCCAATTTCGAACGCCAGGGTGACGACCTGTACACCCAGGTGGAAGTGGACCTGTACACCGCGGTGCTGGGGGGCGAGGTACGGGTTCCCACCCTCAAGGGCGACGTCTATCTGCGCATTCCCCCTGGTACCCAATGTGGCCAGCGTTTCCGCCTGCGCGGCCGGGGGATGCCCAAACTGAAAAAGCCCGGAGAATACGGCGATTTGTACGCCGAAATCAAGGTGCGCATTCCCAAAAACCTGACCCCGAAGGAACGGGAACTCTTCGAGCAACTCGCGGCCCTGCGCAAAGCCGGGACGCCCCAAGCCCGGTAAAGGGGCCATCCCATCCCACGGAGGTGCATCCATGACATCCCTTCGCAAATTCTTCGTTATGGTGCTTCTGCTGGGCCTTGTCGCCCTGGCTTGCGTGTGCTCTCCCCTGGGTTTCGTCCAGGAATGGCGCATGCAGCGGGCCTGGCAACGGAAACTCACACCACCAGCCCAGGTAGTAGAAATCCGGCCCTGGACGGAACAAGGCCCGGAAAAGGTGCCCCCCGAACCGCAAGTCTCCATTACGGTGCACGGGGCCGACCTGGAAGCCACCTTAGTGCAACTGTACAAACGGGTGATGCCCGGCGTGGTTTCCATTCGGGTCTACGGTGGTGAAACACCCCTGGGTGAAGCCCCGAAAAACTTACCTTCGGGGCAGGGATCGGGCTTTGTGTACGACAAAGCAGGGCACATCATCACCAATTACCACGTCATTGCCGAGGCCGAACGGGTGGAAATCATCTTTTCCCACACCAAGGACAAAACCTGGGCCGAAATCGTGGGCGTGGACGAGGGCTCGGACCTGGCTGTGCTCAAGGTGAATGTACCCGAGGACCAACTGGTCCCCCTACCCCTGGCCGATTCGGACCAGGTGAAGGTAGGGCAAATCGTGGTGGCCCTGGGTAACCCTTTCGGACTGGAAAGCACCATGACCTGGGGCATCGTCTCCGCACTGGGGCGCACCCTACCTTCAGAGCAAATGGCACAGACCGGCGGAGTATTTAGCATGGGTGACCTGATTCAAACCGACGCGGCCATCAATCCCGGAAACTCCGGCGGTCCCCTTCTGAACTTGAAAGGAGAAGTCATTGGCGTGAACCGGGCCATCCGCACCGAAGGTTTGATTGCCGGCAACATCGGAGTGGGCTTTGCCATCGCCAGCAACTGGGTGCGCATCATCGTGCCCGAACTCATCGAGAAAGGCGAATTCGTCTACCCCTATCTGGGCATTCAGGCCCAGGATGACCTTCCCCTGGCCCTCATCGAAGAATTGGGCCTACCGGTGGATTACGGCGTATACGTGGTGGACGTGGTGCCCGGCAGTCCGGCCCATCGCGCCGGTCTGCGAGGTGCGGAAAAGGTCACCGAAGATCCCCACTCCCTCCCCAAGGGGGGCGACCTCATCGTGGCCATCAACGGCCATCCGGTGTACAACTTTGACGACCTGATTTCCTACCTGGTCACGAAGGTGCGACCGGGCGATGAGGTGGTGCTCACCGTTTATCGCAATGGGGAAAAGATGGACATCACGGTTCGGGTGGGATCTCGGTAGAAAGCCCGGGTTTTTGGCGCACTCGTCCGAACGAAGAAGAGGCGGCCTTCGAGCGGCCGCCTCTTCTTTTCAAGCCACGAACATTTCACGGTTGATTTCTTCCAACGCGTCCCGAGGAGGCCGTAATTCGGGTTCCTGCATGCGGTTCAAAGGCTTGTCTTCCGGCAGGTTCAAGATTTCGAACAGGTTCTCCCGCACCACGGGCGCGGTATCGGGGGTTTCGATGTAAAGCAAACCGGTGAGCAACACTTCCCGCTTGTAACTCTCTTCGATGGCTCGCATGGCCGCAAAGCGGTCGGTGGGGTCGTAATCTTCCCGCACCTGCTCCAGCACGATGACGGAGCCGTCGTGCAGACGAATCGGCCGCCGCTCCCCCGGTTCCAGGGGACGGTCCAGCCAGATTTCCTCTTCGGGTGGGATAAAATCCAGGGTGTGCAGCGGGGCTTCGTGGTCCCGCGCCCAACCGTAGGAAAATCGGGCCGAAGGATCGTTGTTGAAAGTCACACACGGGCTGACCACATCGATGACCGCCAGGCCGTTATGGTGAAAGGCCGCCTTGATGAGGGCTTTGAGTTGTTTCGGGTCGCCCGCGAAACTGCGGGCCACGAAGGTGGCACCGCCGGCCAGGGCTTCCAGGCACACGTCGATGGGCATGTACGGATTCTGGCCGTGATGCTTCAAGGTGAGTCCCTTTTCCGCGGTAGGCGCGAACTGGCCCTTGGTGAGGCCGTACACGCCGTTGTTGGCTACGATGTACACCAGAGGCAGGTTGCGCCGCAGCACATGCTTGAAATGGCCCATGCCAATGCTGGCGGTGTCGCCATCGCCGCTCATACCGATACCCTTGACCGTGATGTCCGCAACCAGCGCGCCCGTGGCCAGAGGCGGCATCCGCCCGTGCAACCCGTTGAAGCCAAAGGAACGGCTGAGCATGTAGGTAGGTGCCTTGCTGGAACACCCGATGCCGCTGAATTTGACCACATCTTCCGGGCGCACGCTCATTTCAAAAAGCGCGGCGATGATTTGACTCAAAATGGAGTTATGACCGCACCCTTGACACAAGGTTGAAGGGGCGCCTTTGTAATCGGCTTTGGTCAGGCCAATGGCGTTGGTCTTGGGCATGGATGGCTTCCTCCTTGCATAGCCGTGGTTTACGGAATCGCGCAGGTCCTCTGAGTTATGGCAAGGAACGCATCAACTGCACCAGAGAAAACAGCACACCCCCAATGGCCAGCATCTGCGTGGCCCAGAACACAAAGGACCACTTGAGCAAATCAGCACGAAGACGCTCCCGTTCCACCTGGCCTTCCACCCGCACCTTTTCGATTTCCCGGGTCAGGTCGGCCCGCACTTTCTCAACTTCGGCTCGCACCTGTTCGATTTGGGCAGTCAACTCCGCCCGCACCTGTTCGATTTGGGCAATCAACTCCGCCCGCACCTGTTCGATTTGGGCGGTCAACTCCGCCCGCACCTTTTCGATTTCCAACCGAACTTCTTCCACGTCCCGACGACGGGCCACGTCGAGGGGCATGCGCTGTGCCCAATACTCCATCAGAAGCAACGCGTTTTCCGGGCCAAAGGTTTGCTTCAAAATCTCGAAAACCTGCTTCTCCAGCAGTGCGGACACGTCTCCGGGCATGCCTTTTCCTCCTTGGTTTACCCTTCCTGCCCGGCGATGCCATCCGCAATAAAAGCCGCGGTGAGGGGCAGGCCGTCGGTGCGGGCTACCGAACGCACCCGGTCGGCCCATCGGGGGTAGGCCATGCGCAACAACATGGCCATCTGCCCATCCCGATTGGCTTCCACCACGTACACCACCCGATGCCGGGCCAAGAAATCCCCCACTTCCTCATGGAAAGGCAAAGCCCGCACTCGCATGTAATCCGTGGCAATCCCTCGTTGTTCCAAGAAATGCCGTGCCTCGGGTATGGCCTGGTTTGTGGTGCCATAGGCGATGATGCCTACCTCGGCACCGGTCGCGTCCGCCACGGGCCGCGGCAGGTACTTCCGGCCCAGCCGATACTTCTTCTTGATGCGGTGCACCATGCGGTGCCAGACTTCGGGGTCTTCCGAATAACGAGCATACTCATCGTGACCCGTGCCCCGGGTGAAGTACGCCGCGCCGGGACGTCGGTTCCCCATCACCGTGCGATAGGGAATGCCATCACCGTCCACGTCCAAATAACGTCCCCAAGGCACGCCCCGTTCCTGTTCCCACCGCTCCAAATCCTCTTCCCACAACACCTTCCCCCGGTCCATGGGCTGGTCCGGGTAGGCAAAAGGTCGGGCCATCCAGTGGTTCATACCCAGGTCCAGGTCGCTCATGACGAAGACGATGGTCTGGAGCCGCTCCGCGATATCAAAAGCCCGCCAGCCGAACTCGAAAGCCTCGTTGGCATCGGCCGGGAAGAGGAGGATGTGCTCGGTATCGCCGTGACTGGCAAAGTGGGCAAAGAGGATATCGCCCTGTTGCGTCCGGGTGGGCAAACCGGTGCTGGGCCCGACCCGCTGCACGTCCCACACCACTACGGGCACTTCGGCGTAATAGGCCAGACCAATGGCCTCGGTCATCAGGCTCAAACCGGGGCCGGAGGTGGCGGTCATGGCTCGCAAGCCGGCCCAGCCCGCGCCAATGGCCATGTTGATGGCGGCCAGTTCGTCCTCCGCCTGGATGACGGCAAAGGTATGTTTGCCATCTTCCCGCACCCGATAGCGCCGCAAGTAACGTTCCAGGGTTTCGGCCAGGTCGGTGGAAGGGGTGATGGGATACCAACTGACAAACTGCACGCCGCCGAAAAGGGCACCCAGCGCGGCCGCGGTGTTTCCATCGGCCAAGATGAGCCCTCGAGTGGCCTCCATGGGTGCCACCCGATACGGGTCTCGCTTTTCCAGATGCTCTTCGGCCCACTGATAGGCGTCTACCACCACCTTGTAGTTCAGTTCCAGGGCTTTGGCTTTCCCCCGAAAGTGGTAAGCCAGTGCCGCGTGCAGCGCCTCCATGTCGATGCCCAACACCCAGGCCAGCACACCCACATACACCATGTTGGCCACATAATCCCGCAATCGAGGCGGAGCCCCGGATTCCCGAGCCAGCCGGTTCACCGGCATGGTATAGGCAATCACGTCCTCACGCAAACCTTGCGGGCGCAAATGGTCGGCATACAAGAAGACGCCGCCGGGTACCACTTTTTCCATGTCCTCGTGCACCGTGGCCGGATTCATGGCCACCACGATTTCATGGGTTTCCCGGCGGGCCACAAAACCATCTTTGTTCACGCGAATGGTGTACCAGGTGGGCAGACCCTGGATGTTGGAGGGGAAAATGTTCTTCCCGGAGACAGGAATACCCATGCGAAACAGGGCCCGAAGGAGAGTCAGGTTCGAGGTCTGGCTGCCCGTTCCGTTGATGGTGCCCACGGTGATGGAAAAATCGTTCACCACCTCGGGTACCGAAGGATGCACACCCGCTCGAGGAGCCGTTTGGAGCGTCATGTTCGGGGCCTCCTGGCCAAGGTATGGGATGAAGAAAAAGCGGGTGGGAGGATGCCCCTCTTCAGAATTCATCCTCCCACAAACCGCTTCCGACCGGCACAGGCGTTTGCGGTTGTTCTCTTCGGGTTTCCAGCATCCCCAAATGTTGCACCAGAGCCTGATAGGCGGCTTGATAGTCGCCTTCCATTATAGCATTGACCATGCGCTCATGATGCTCCCAAAGGGTGCGCATGTAGTCCAAATCCCGGTAGCGGCTCAAACCCACGGCCTCGTAAGCATCCCAGAAGGCCTCCAGAAGGCCCCGCACAAAGGGATTGTCCAGGCGACGATAGACGATTAGATGCAGGTCTCGATGTTCCCGGTGAGGAATGCGCACGGGGTCTTCGCTGAGTTTGCGCTTGGCTTCCTCCACCAGGCGCACCAACTCCCGCTTGTCTTCTTCCGTCAGCGTCTGAACCGCCTCCAGGAAGTAGGCCTTTTCCAGGCGACGGCGCAGGTCCAGGAACTGGTCGAAGTGGTGGCGGTCCATGGCCACGGCCACTTGCAGACTGAGGGAAACAGGCGGGTGGAAGGAATACGGGCGCAAATGGATACCCACCTTGGGCTTGGCATCGACAAAACCCATGGCCCGGGCCACGGCCAATTGCTCCCGCAAATTGGGTACGCTGCTGCCCAACTGCTCGCTAATCTTGTGCAACGGTGGCAAACGCCACTCGGAAGGTGGCACACCTCGCTCACGAAACTCGCGATACTTGCGAATGATGTATTGCAGGAACAGGGGCAATTCTTTGCGCCTCATGGCTACCCTCCTCTTGTTTTGTTATATGAGCGGTAAAATCGTTCATTCAACCATTGCATTTTACGGTTTTAACCCCACGTGTCAAGGTGACAGATGTACAATTTTATGGTCACACAAAAATCCGCACCCAATTGCCCATTTGGAGCAACCGCGCAAAAACCTTTCCCGCCTGCTTCCAAAGCCGTTTGAGATATACTTGAAGCACCCAGTCGAGGCGCAAAACCGTGCTTTGCACCTCGGGATACAGGAGGCACCGTGCATCCTTTGCTTCGTTGGCTTCCACCCGGCTTACGCTGGCAACTTCGGTGGATGCGCTGGCGCTGGCGGCGCTGGCAAACGGCCCGGCGCTTTGGCGCTGCCGCGTTGGACGCAGCCCCCCGGCTTTTGGGCATTGCCCAAACCAAAGCCGGCTCCCATCTGCTTCACCAGGTGCTTTTGGGGTTTCCCCATATCGGGCCTTTCGTGGACATGGGCATGCCGCCGGTCAATCGGGACGAGCAGAACCGAAAACTTCCCCGGGAAAAGATTCCGGCCCGGCTGCGCATGATGCGCCCCGGCGACATCTCCTACGGGTATCTACCCTCGGAGCCGCCCTTCCTGGATTGGCTTTCCGGCCCCGGTTGGGCCACCGTTTTCATTTACCGGGACCCGCGCGACCTGGTGGTTTCCCATGCCCATTTCATCACCTACATGCAACCCCAACACGAATGGCACCACTATTTCCGCAACCTACCCGATATGGCATCCCGCCTGCGTCTGCTCATCACCGGCCATCGGGAAGGCGACCTGTATCTCCCCCCCATCCGTGAACGATGCGAAGCCTACATCCGGTGGATAACCCAGCCCGGTGTCCTGGCCGTGCGCTTCGAAGACCTCCGCCTCCGCCCCCGGGATGCCGCAGCCCGCATTTTGGATTACGTCCAATCTCGCGGCCGGTGGCCCCTGACCGTGCCCCTGGAGCAGGCCGTGGAACGCCTGGTGACCGCCATCCAGCCACGCAAATCCGGCACTTTCCGCCGAGGCATTCCCGGCGAATGGAAGGAGCACTTCACCCCGGAACTCAAAGCGCTGTTCAAAGAACACGCCGGCGACATCCTGATTCGCATGGGCTACGAGGTTCACCATGACTGGTAATCCACGGATTTCCGTGGTGGTACGGGCTTACAACGAAGCCCAACACATCGGCCGCCTGTTGGAAGGTATCCGGCGGCAAACCGTGCAGGACCTGGAGGTGGTGCTGGTGGACTCCGGCTCCACCGACGACACCGTAGCCATTGCCCGCGGGTACGGCGCCCGAGTGGTATCTATTTCCCCGCAGGAATTCACCTTTGGCCGGGCCTTGAACCGAGGCATTGCCGCGGCGCAAGGGGCTTTCATCGTCATTGCCAGCGCCCACGTGTATCCCGTCTACCCCGATTGGATCGAACGCCTGCTGGAGCCCTTCCAGGACCCCCGCGTCGCCCTCACCTACGGCAAACAACGGGGGAATGCCACCACCAAATTCTCCGAGCATCAAATCTTCGCTTCCTGGTTCCCCGACGGCACCGGCCCCCGTTACCAGGACCATCCCTTCTGCAACAACGCCAACGCGGCCATCCGCCGCGCCTTGTGGGAAAAACACCCCTACGACGAAACCCTGCCCGGCCTGGAAGACCTGGCCTGGGCCAAATGGGCTTTATCCCAGGGTTACGCGGTGGTCTACGTGCCCGAAGCCGAGATCATCCATGTACACGACGAAACCTGGCGCCAGGTGTACAACCGTTACCGCCGGGAAGCCATGGCCCTGAAGCAAATCTACCCCGACACCCGCTTTGGCTTCTGGGATTTCCTCCGCCTGTGGTGGCTGAACACCTGGCACGACTGGAGGGAAGCCCGACGCCAGGGCCTGTGGAAGGCCGAATGGCGGGAAATCCTCCTCTTCCGCTTCTGGCAATTTTGGGGAACCTATCAGGGCCACCGTTTGCAAGGCCCGTTGACCGAGCAATTGCGCCGCACCTTCTACTACCCGCGTGGGATGACATCACGCCCCCTTCCCCGCAGACCGGTACCGCCCCTGAAATACGACGACCAGCCTCCGGAAGACGTACCCGCGAGGCGCGCCGCGGAAAAACGCATTTGAAGGTGAGGGAACGTCATGGCCCAACTCACCATTCAAGACATCCAACTGGCCAATTTCGTCCTGGGCCACGCCATGCTCTTTCGCCTTCCCCTGCCCCAGGGCTGGCGTCTCAAGCGAGGGTTTGCCCACCCGGACCTGCACGCAACCCACCGTCGCGGTCAGGTGGTCTGGGTAGCCTCGGCCGATGCCCATTACCTGCTCCAACATGAAGAAGGGCCCGCCCTGGAATTCACCATCACCGTACGGACCCGGGCGCTCAAAGCCGGAAGAGAAACCCAACCCACCGTGGTGGGGCCCCACCCGGCCCGGGAGGAATGGGCCACCATTCGCCGTGGCCCACCCTGGCGCCGGCGCGAAGCCCGCCGTGTACGCCTGACCTGGTCCTGTCCCGAAACCGAGCGGCATTTCCGGCTGGAACTGGTTGGGCGCGCACCTGATGAAATGTTTCAGGAACTCCTGACCGCCTGGCAACGTCTCCGTTGCCACGGTTGAACCGAAGCGCCCACACCCTTTGGGTTCTCTTGACCTCCTGCGAGGGTCATCCATGTTTCCCCACCTGGACACCCTGCTCCACGACCCCGCCCTGCAAGAAGCCTTGCAGGCCAACGCGCGGCGTCGCAAAGCCGCGTGGGACCGGGCCATGCGCACTCTGCCCCTCCCCTGGGAAGAAGCCCGGGAACGGGCCGCGGCCATCCGCCGCCGGGTGCTGGAAAACTGGGATGCCTACCTGAAACGATTCCTCCGCCAGGTGCAAAGCCGCGGCGTCGTGGTGCACCACGCGCGCGACGCCCACCAGGCCCAGGAAATCCTCCTCCACCTGGCCCGGGAGCACCGCGTCCGCCTGGCGGTCAAGTCCAAATCCATGCTCACTGAAGAAATCGGCCTCAACGAGGCCCTGGAAACAGCGGGCATCGAAGTGGTGGAAACCGACCTGGGCGAATTCATCGTCCAGTTGCGGCGGGAAAAGCCCGCCCACATCATCACCCCCGCGGTTCATCTCCGCCGTCAAGAAGTGGGCCGCCTGCTCCAAAAACACCTGGGCATCCCCTACACCGAAGACGTGGCCCAGATGACCCGCGCGGTGCGGGCCTACCTGCGCAACAAATTCCTTCAGGCCGACATGGGCATCTCCGGGGTCAACTTCGGCGTGGCCGAAACCGGCACCCTGGTACTGGTCACCAACGAAGGCAACGGCCGCATGGTCACCACCGCGCCCCGGCTCCACGTAGCCGTCATGGGCCTGGAGCGGCTGGTACCCACCATGGCCGACCTGGCCTGGATGCTGCGCCTGCTGCCCCGCGCGGCCACCGGCCAGGTGCTCACTGCTTACGTCAGCCTGCTCCACGGCCCGCGCGGCCCCCACGACCCCGACGGTCCCCAACAGCGCCACCTCGTCCTGGTGGACAACGGCCGCCGTGCCCTGGCCCACACGCCCCTGGACGACATCCTGCGCTGCATTCGCTGCGGCGCGTGCCTCAACGCCTGTCCCGTGTTCGCCCACATCGGCGGCCACGGCTACCGGGGCCAGGGCAACGCCTTCACCCCCTACCCCGGCCCCATGGGCGCGGTGCTTTCCCCCGGCCTCTTCGGCCCTCGCTTCAGAAACCTGGCCTACCTGTGCACCCTGTGCGGTGCGTGCGCCGAGGTGTGCCCCGTGGCCATCCCCCTGCCCCAACGCATCCTGGACGTGCGCCGCGGCCGCGAACCCTCCCGCCCTCTGCCCGGCCTGCCCTGGTGGTTGCGGCTGGGCCTGCGGGCCTACGGCCGGCTCATCCCCCACCCTCGCCTCTTCCGCCTGGCCCAGGGCCTGTTGCAACGGTGGCTCCCTCGCCTGCCCATCCCCCTACCCATGCCCCTGCTTCGGGGCGCGGCCTACCGATTGCGCCGTCCCCGTCCGGCTCCGGTTTCTCTTCAGGGGGAAGGACCGGCACGCGCTGCCGCGTCTCAAACCGCCTCTCCTTCCCCGGACGCGACACCGCCCCAAGACCCCATCCCCCGCTTCCTCCACCAGGCACGACGCGTGGACACGGAAACCCACACGATAGCCCCGGACCGACTGGCCCAGGCCATCGCCGCCTGGTGCCGGGAAAACCACATCCAAACCCTATGGGCCTGGGAAGCCGAGCACCTGCCTGCGGGCCTGGTCGAGGCCCTGCAACGCCTGGGCCTGCGCTTCACTTCATCCCATCAGGCCCAGGCCGGGCTTACCGGCGTGCTCCGGGCCATCGCGGAGACCGGTTCCCTACTTCTACCCTCCGGCCCGGGCCGCCCCCTGGGCGCGTCCCTGTGGCCGCCGATTCACCTGGCCGTGGTTCGAGCCTCCCAAATCGTCCCCCGCCTGGAAGACGCCCTCACCGATCCCCGCCTGACCCAAGGCCCGGCCGCGGTGCTGGTGACCGGCCCTTCCCGCACCGCGGACATCGAAATGACCCTCACCCTGGGCGTCCACGGCCCCGAGCGGCTCGTGGTCTTCCTGCTCCAGGATGCGCACCAAAAAAGGGCGACGAAATCGCCGACCGTGAACCTTGCCTCCTGACGCGGGCCGGACCCACGCTTCGACCACAAAGAGGCAGCACCTTTTCAATTTTCCCCCGCCACCCGCTCAATCTCCCAGGGCAACTTGGGCCGCAGCACCCCCAACCGCCGCTCCGGCCACTGGGTGCCCACCGCTCCCGTGGGGTCCACCCGGAAGGAAAGCGCGTTCTCCTCGTGAAAATACCGGCGCACTCCGTAAACACTGGCGTTCACCGACAAAATGTACCGCCCCTCGTTGAGCCAAGGCCCCGGAATCCGACACCGGCTCACATACCGCCCCGGTGGACGCTCCTCCCAGCGGCGGTACAGGTCCAGGTCGTCGGTGTCGAAGGAAGTGAACACGTACTCCCCGCGAGTGGTCAGCAGATAAATACCCACCCGCAGCCCGCGTATGGGCGCTTCCAGCGCGTACTCCCACTCCACGACGAAATCGGCATCGGCTCGCACCGTGTCCGTCACCCGGCCCTGGGCATCCTTCACCCGCAGGGCCAGGGGACGGAAGGGGCCGGTATCTACGGGCAGGTCTTCCTCCGCCCAAAGGCGCTCCCCCGCGCGGCGAAAACCCGAAGCCAGGTAAAAATCCACCGCGTCGGCCGAAGGGCCGTCGAACACCACCCGGCCCTTTTGGAGCACCAACGTGCGCTGGGTAAGGTGCAAGATGGCCGACATGTTGTGGCTCACAAAAAGCACGGTGCGGCCCTCCCGGGCCACGTCTCCCATCTTGCCCAAACACTTGCGCTGAAACGCGGCATCTCCCACGGCCAGTACTTCGTCCACCAACAAAATTTCCGGCTCCAGGTGCGCGGCTACGGCAAAGGCCAGGCGCAGATACATGCCGCTGGAGTAGAACTTCACCGGCGTATCGATGAATTTTTCCACCTCGGCAAAAGCCACGATTTCGTCGAACTTCCGGTCGATTTCCTTTTTGCTCATACCCAGGATGGCACCGTTGAGGTAAATGTTCTCCCGCCCGGTGAGTTCCGGGTGAAAACCGGTGCCCACTTCCAGCAGGGAACCCACCCGGCCGTACAATTCCGCATACCCTCGAGTGGGACGGGTCACCCGAGCCAGGATTTTCAACAAGGTGGACTTGCCCGCGCCGTTGTGCCCGATGATGCCCACCACCTGCCCCTGGGGAATTTCAAAGGATACGTCCTGCAGGGCCCAAATGGTGGTCTGGGGCGTCCGTCGGAACCCGGAAACCAGCAAATCCCGCAAGGTGCGGTATTCCACCTTGCCCCGAGTCTGACCGATGCGGTACTGCTTTCCCAGATGAACCACGCGTACGGATGGCGCCATTGTCGCTCATTCCTGGGGGGAAGGTCCGGACGACTCGCCCAGCCAGGCCCGCAGGCGGGCAAAAGCCTCCTTCCGGGGCAGGGTGACCTGTTCGCCCGTGCCCATGTGCTTCAAAGTAAGGGTACCCTGGGCGGCTTCGTCCGGCCCCAGCACCACCACCACCTGCACCCCCACCCGGTTGGCGTACTTGAACTGCTTGGACAGGCGCACGGGTTCGGGGTAGACCACCACCCGAAAGCCCGCCTCCCGCAAGTCGCGAGCCAGGCGGTACGAGGGCAACAGGTGCTCCTCGTCGAACACGGTGACCAGGATGGGGGCCGGGGCCAGGTCCAGTTGGGGTCGTTTGCCGTAGTGCTCCAGCACCAGGGTGATGACCATGTCGCCCATGGCGAAACCCACCCCGGGGATGGGGTCGCCGCCCACGTCGGCCACCAGGTTGTCGTAGCGACCGCCGCCCAAAATGGCCCGGAACTGACCCTGGGCATCCCGGGCCTCGAACACGATGCCGGTGTAGTAATCCAACCCCCGAATGATGGCCGGATGGTAGGCCACGTACTCGGCCACTCCCAGGGCTTCCACCGCGCGGAAGAAACGGCGCAACTCCTCCGATTGCTTCCACAAATCCCGTTGTTCCAGCAAAGCCTTCAAATCCTTCACCTGTTCCTGGCTCAGGCCCATGTCCAGCGCCTGGGCCTCCCAGGTTTCCGGCGAAATCTTGTCCAAACGGTCGATGAGGCGAAACACCGCGGGCCGCATCCCCGCGGGCACCCCGATGCGGTCCAGGGCCTGGTCCATCAAGCGCCGGCTGTTCACGTAAATGCGCACCTCCTGGGGGGTCAGGTTCACCCGGCGGAAGAAGGTGGCCCCCACCGCGACCAGTTCTGCATCGGCTTCGGGCCGGTTCACCCCCAACAGGTCCACGTTCCACTGGAAGAACTCCCGGCCCCGGCCCCGCTGCGGGCGCTCATACCGCCAGAAGGGGCCGAAGGACCACCAACGCAAAGGGAAGTACAACTGCTTCTGCCTCTGGGCCACCATCCGGGCCAGGGTGGGCGTCAGTTCCGGACGCAGGGTGATGAGGTCGCCGCTGCGATCCGGGAACACAAAGGCCTGCTCCTTCACCAATTCCTCACCGGACTTGGCCGCGTACAGTTCGATTGGCTCCAAAAAAGGGCCATCGTATTCCTGGTAGCCGAATTGTTCCGAGACCGCGCGCATGTGGCGATACAGCCACTGGCGCAGGGCCATATCTTCGGGATAGAAATCGCGCGTGCCTTTGACGGGTCGAATGCGTTGAGCCATGGTTCCCCATCCTGGAAACAGAGTCCAGGGAATTATACCCAAGGAGAGGGGCTGAGAGGGGGTTTTTCCCGTTTTGAGGGGCGCGCCATCCCCCGATGGCGGTCCAAAGCCACGCCAGCGGCATGAGCCATGGGCCATATCCCGCCAAAAAACATCTCCCAGCGAAGGGATATCCCCACCGGACGGAAAAGGCCTACGTGAAGGCCGAATGCCCCGACCGTTTCGCGGCCATGTACAGACCGGAAACCCACCCGTACACCACCCAGTGATGGGGCAAAGAGAAGGAATCGAAGGCGATGCTCAGCAGGAACACCGCGGCCATGGCCAGCAACCCGCACCAGCCCCAGGCGCGCAGTTCGGGGTCGGGGTGACGGGTCAGGGCCAGAGCCATCCCCACCACCCCCAACTGAAAGGCCAGAAACAGGGCCGTTCCCACCCAACCCGTTTCTGCCAGCAAACGCAGGTACAGGTGGCGGGTGTGCATCATGGGTTCTCCGCTGCCGCCGGGCATCACGCTTTCGTAGAACCAGTAGGAAAGTTCGCCCGCAGGCACGGTTTCGTCCAGGTAAAAGGGCAGCAACCCCAGGCCCACCCCCAACACCGGGTGTTCCGAGTACACTCGATAGCCGTACTGCCACTCCCCCCAGCGGCTTCCCGCCATCATTCGCAGTACGAAAGTCGGAGAAACCTCGTCGGCCCGGCGCTGCATCCGCTCCCACAACTTGGTGAAGTGTTCGGCCACGTAATCGCTTCCCGTCAACAAACCCCAAAAAGCCACGCCAGCCAGGGCCGCCATGCCCCCTGCCGCGGCCAGCACCCAAACCAGACGCCGTCGCCAGGGGCCCTTCCCCCAGGCCCAAAGGCGTACCATCAAGGCCAGGCCCATCAACAAGAACAGCACGGCCAACCCCACCCGGGAAAAGGTGAACAACAGCACCGCGACCAGCCAGACCAAGAGGCCCGTCTCCACCTGCAGGAAACCCTTGCGCCAGGGAAAGGCCGAAACCCCGGTCAGGACCGAACCCAACAACCAGGGAAAGAACAAAATGAGGGACTGCACCGCGAACCAACTGGGTTCGTACGTTACGCCCACCACTCGGCGATATTGCAAGGGCCGGGTGCCCACCCACGTCCGGTGCCAGTGGTTCAGGGTCTCCCACAAGGCCACGTCCTTTCGCCAAATGTACATCACCTGCAAGGACCCCCACAGCAGGGACAGCACCAGGGCGGCATACAGCCAGCGCAGCGAGGTGCGCCCACGGGACGGCTCCTCCGCCAGGTGTAACCAGGTGACCAGGTAGAAACCGGAACCCACGGACAGGGTCATGAGCCCGCGAAGCACCCGGGTGAAGGGCGAAAACCCCTGTTCCGGGTCCGGGGCCAGGGCCAGGCCCCAGCCGGACGCGACCAGGGCCACCAGCCAAAAGGCCAGCAACGCGAGGAAAGCCCGGGGCCAGGGGCGCTTCCACACCCGCGGCAGGGCTTCCAGGAAGAACAAAGCCATCATGGGAAGCACGGCCAGAGGCCGCACCACCGCCCGCCCGCCGATGATGTCCGGCAACAGCGGCGAACTCTCGAAGGGCAGGGTCAGCAGAAAAACCACCCAAAGCGCGGCCACCAGCGCCTCTCGAAGGCGGCGAAGATGCCCCAGTTGGAACATGGGTTTCATTCCTGCCGTCTCCCTGCATAGGTAGCACGGGCCAGGAGCACCACCAGGCCCAGGGCCAAACCGGTACCCGCTCCCAGCAGAGCGGCCCCGGCCGGGCGGGGAAGGCCCTGCACTCGCGCGGGGCTTTCCACTACCAGATACACGGGCGTCCAGAAGGCCAGGGTGTGCTTTTCGTACGCTCGCATCCGAGATTGGGCCTTTTCCACAAGGTCCGCAATGGCCCGGGTTTCGACCTCATAGGTATGCAAAGCCACTTCCAGGCCGGGCAGCGCCGTGCTTTCCACCCAGGCTATGTAAACCTCCCGAGATGCCTCGGACGGGGGAAAGGGAGGCAGGGCTTCCACATCGGGCAGCACCTGGGCAAAGGCGGCCCAAAAGAGCAGTTCCTGACGCTCCGGCCCGGGCACGGGTTCGTCCGGGGGAAGTTGCCGGGCCTTTTCCAGCCAGTCCTGGAAGAATTCTCGCGCCCGCAGGGCACCGGCTCGGTTTCGGGTTATGCGAATTTTCTCCCATTCCAGCAACATGAGGGAACGTTTCCACTGCAAATAGGCCTGGGTGGCGGCTTCCCATTCCGGGGCCTTTTCCTGCACCACCTCGGCCCAGGCTTCCACCAGAAGGCGCGCGGTTTCCGGGTTGCGATGCCGGGCCACCAGGTACCATTGCTCGGTCAGACGCCAGTCCACGCTGAGGGCCCGGGCCAGGTCCCCGGGTTTTTCAAAGGACGACCGTACCTCTTCCGGCAGGCGGGCGTGGACGGCTTCCAACACCGGAGGGGCTTCCAGGACCTCCCGCACCCGCTCGGTCTGAATGTACATCATTTCGGGAGAAAGACGAGGGACCTCGGTGTAAGGAATGCGCACGTCCAGGGGCACGTCGGCCCGGGCGTACAGGGGCAGCCAAGGACTTCCGGCATAACCCACTACCGCGCCGAGGAGCAACAGCCCTGCCAGCAAAGGCCAATTTTGCAGGAACTCGGCCAAAAAGGCCGACCAGGACGGGGTCGCACGGGAAAGGGACATGCTCCTACGCTCCTTTTTGCGCACGATGGGCGTCCAGGGCCTGCACCAACGCGGGAAGCACCTGCCCGGCCGGTCCGGCCAGGCGGTAACGGGCCAAGGACGAGAGGGGCGTTTCCTGGGGGTTGACCTCCACCAGCACCTTCCCCCGGTGGAAAACGATGCGGGGCAGGGACGCGGCCGGTTCCACCACCGCGGAGGTCCCCACTACCAGCATCAGGTCGCAATCTTCCGCGGCCTCTACCGCCCGCTGCCAGGCCTCCTGGGGTAGGGGCTCCCCGAAGAAGACCACATCGGGACGGAGCACGCCGCCGCAATGGGAACATCGGGGGGCTTCTCCTTCGGCCGGCGGCTCCCATTGCTCCACACGGCGACCGCAATCCGCGCACCGGGTGCGCAAGATGTTGCCGTGCAGTTCGATGACGTTATGCGACCCGGCCGCCTGGTGCAGGCCGTCCACATTTTGGGTGATGAGGGTGAAGCGGGGCACCCGCTTTTCCAATTCCACCAAAGCCCGATGGCCGGGGTTGGGCTGGGCCTGGCGAACCAACGAGCGCCGCCATTCGTACCAGGACCACACCAGACCGGGATTGCGCCGCAGGGCCTGGGGTGTGGCCAGTTCCATGGGGTCGTATTTGGCCCACAAGCCCGTCTGGGCATCGCGAAAGGTGGGAATGCCGCTTTCCGCGGAAATGCCTGCACCGGTGAGCGCGGCCACATGCCGGGCACGGTGCAGGGCCTCGATAAGGTCTTGGGGGAAGGGCCACGACCTCGTCATGCGCACCTCATTGGGAACAAAGGATGAAGGGGAAGGACCATTGTACCAATCCCAGGTGACAGGCTCTCACACCCGTTCGTATGCTTCCACTGGCAACACGAACACCATGCCGCGACGCAGGGAAGGGTCGGCCTCGCTTTTCACATGCCGCCGGATGAGGTCCAGCACATCGGAAAGCCGTTCCTCTTCCACGCCAATCATCAACGTATCCAAGCCCCGGCGCAGAAATCCCCCCGTGGTGGCCACATGGGTAACTCGATACCCGGCCTGCACCAGGGCTTCCATCACTCGGTGGGAATCCGTATCCTGCAGCACCGCGATAACCAGTTTCATCATAGCCTTCAAACCTCCTCGTAGTGCTCCACGGGCAAGAGAAACAGCACCGCACCGCCCACGGTCACGGGTCGCGGCCGCACCCACAAGGGGATGGGGATGCCCTTCACTTTTTGGGGCGAGGCCACGAATTCCACCCGACGTCGGCACGCGTAGCGCAGTGCCTCGACCATTTCCTCGAATTGGCCTTCGGGCAGGCCGATGAGCAGGGTCATGTTCCGACGTTGCAAATACCCCCCCACGGAGGGGAAAGCCACGAAAGGCAGGGCCAGGCGATTGAGTGCGGCAAAGGCGTTGTGCTGGTCCTTCGCGTGAATCACGGCAAAGGTCACGTAACGGATGGGGGGCTCGTCGGGTGCGCGGCGCAAGGCCAGGGTGGGCCAGAAGGGCACCTCTTCCTCCAGAGCCGCGTCGATTTCCCCCAACAAGGCTTCGTACACCTCTTCCCCAATCAAACCGGCCTGAAACAAATCTTGCAGCATGATGCGCTGAATCCGAAGCACCTCGGCCCGAGCGTCTTGCAGTTCTTCCATCCGAAGCCGAGGATAACGCCGCTGGAGTTCCCGCAAAACGTGCTGCAATTCGTGCAGGCGGGACTGCAACAGGTGAAGCAAAGCCTGATACGTATCCTGGGAAATCAACCCCTGGCGATACTGCTGCTCCAGGTGTTCCAACGCGGCCCGGGTGACCACGGCGCGAGCCCGATGGGCCTGATACTCCTCTTCAATCGGGTCCCGTTGACCCAAGCCCAGGAAACGCAGGAGCATACCGATGGTACTCCCCTGAGCCAACAGGGTAAACAACACCACACCAAAGGCCATAATCCGCAACTGGTCCCGCACCGGCCCTAAAAAAGCAGGGATGCCCAAAGCCAGGGCCAGGGAAATGGCCCCTCGCAAACCGCCCCAGAAAAGCACATGCCGCCAGGCCCAGGGAATGGTAGGTCCAACCCAGGTCAGGCCGTAGACATCCACCCCGCGCGCGACCAGGACGGCCAGAATGGCCCAGAAAATTTCAGGAAAATGTTGAGCGATGGCGGGAATGTCTACTTGCAAGCCAATGAGGAGGAACACGAAGGAGTTGGCCACGAAGGCGGCGAACTCCCAGAAATTGGCCACCACGATGCGGGTCGTAGGCTTCATCCCCCGAGGGCCGATGTTGCCGTTGACGATGCCCGCGGCTACCACGGCCAGCACACCGCTGACGTGCAACTGCTCCCCCACCAGGTAAGCACCGTAGGCCAGCACCACGGTGAGGGCGGTTTCCACCAAATGGTCGTCCACTCGCGCGATGATGGCGGAGGCCATCCCGCCCAGGGCCAAGCCGACCAAGAAACCGCCTCCGGCCACCCGTACGAAATCGGTGATGCTGGCAGCCAGGCTAAAAGTTCCGGTGGCCAGAATTCCCAGAACCAGGTGGAACACCACGATGGCCGTGCCGTCGTTGAAGAGGCTTTCCCCCTCCAGGAGCACCTGCAGACGTTTGGGCGCCCCCAAAACTCGAAAGAGGGCCACCACCGCGATGGGGTCCGTGGCGGCCACCAGGGCACCGAACAACATGGCCGGCCCCAAATCCAGCCCGGTGCCGTAGTGCACCACACCCCCCACGATGAGCATGGTCAACACCACGCCCGGCACGGCCAACAGCGCGATGGGAAGGGCATCATGAAGCAGGTCTTCGGCCCGGAGGTGAAACGCGGCTTCAAAGACCAGGGGCGGCACCAGTAAGGCCAGGATGAGTTCTTCGGTAATGGGGACTTCCACCTGGATGAGGAGGGCCAGCCCCAAACCGATGAGCACCAGGCCCAGGGTATACGGCATGCGCAACTTGCGGGCCAGAATGCCCACCAGCACGGCCACCAAAAACAGGCCAATGACGGCCTCTTCCACCAAAAGGAGGTCCCAATTTTCCATAACATCCGCCCGGTCGTGGAGCCTTCACTCCCCCATTATACGCCTCGAAACCCTGGCCTTTGGCCTTTGCGGCGGACTTTCATTCGTCCTCAAACGGGAGCATCGCGGCCAGGGCATACACACCGTGCTTGGGCAGGGAACTTGGGTCCACCGGCCGCAAAGCCTCGGTACGGGGATGGAGCAGGTACATGAATCCATCCCGGTGCAGCAGGGGAATTTCCCGATGGCGACGGCCAAAAACCCGGCGCATCATCGTGCTTTGGTGGCGGAAAGTCTCCCGCTCCTGGGGATACCAGGCAAAAAGAGTGCGATACACGTCCAGCATGGCCTGCCGAAAATCCGGTCGTACCCGGCCCAAATGGCTGATGACCCAACAACGGTCTTCATACTGCCAGTAATAGGTCAAACCCAGGAGTTCGTTTTGGCGGGAAATGTAGGGAAAGAAGGGAAAGGCACGGCAGACCAGGGAGCGAAATTCCCGCTGGCAGTGGACCACGCCCCGACACACGATGGGGACTTGATACCGCGGGATTTCCTCCCATAAGCGCCGGATTTCCTCGGGGTCGTCGTCTTCCCACAACCGCCACAAGTCGGTATGGGCCTGCAGGTAAGCCCATTCCTCCTGGTAGGCCGTGGGGATGGCGTGGCGCGGGTCGCAACAAAAGGGAACCCCGCCCTCGTTGTACGGGCCGCAACGCAACCCGCAATCCTCGTCGGTCACCGGCATGGCCAGGCGCGCGTACAACGCGACAAAATCTTGAGGACGGGGAGACACGGGCGGTCACTCCGAAACCTGGAAACGGTGCACTTCCCGGCCCTGGGCATCTTTCAGCACGGCTATGTCCCCGGGTTCCCAAACCGCGCGGTCCAAACCCCAGTACACGTCCACGGCCGACGAAGCGCCGGCCTGAGTCCACACCTGCAAACTGCCCTGGGGGTACAGCACCACCGGCGGAAACCGGAACACGTTGCCGTCATCGTCGGCCAAGGTCCAGCCCTCCAGGCGAATGGGATGCGGGCTGAGGTTCATCAAACGCACCCGTTCCTGCACCAGAAAACCGGGCGCGATGACCTCCACAATGCGCACCTGCGCCTGGCCCTGGGTATCCGCCGGAGGCGTACCCGGAACGAACACCAGGCTACCGGGTTGCAGTGGTCCGGGGGAAAGGTGGTTCAAAGCCTGCAACGTGGGCACGGGCACGCCAAAACGCTCGGCCACGCTTTCCAAAGTGTCACCGGGCTGTACCACGTAGGGAAAGGTGATTTGGGTAGGGGTCATGACCGGCGTGGGAAGGGCCATCCCTGCCTCCTGGGTTTCACATGGGCAGGGGTGGGTTCGGTTCCAAACCCACAGCACGGCCAGGGTAGTGGTTGCGGTCAGCACCACCACCCACAGGCTCCAGAGGAGCCAGGGCCAGGGGAAAACGTTGCGGGAAACGGAACGACGCTTTCGAGACATGGGTCGTCCGTCACGCTTGCTCCAACGAGGCTTTCAGCGATGCGGCGGTCGCCTGCGCATCTCGGTCCACCGCGGGTGTGTAACGACGCAGGCGTAGGCTGTTGCTGACCACAAAGACACTGCTCATGCCCATGGCCCCCGCGGCCATCATGGGGTGCAGCAACCCCAGGGATGCGGCCGGGATGAGGAGCACGTTGTAGAAAAAGGCCCAGAAAAGGTTCTGCTTGATGATGCGGAACACGGCCCGGGCCAGGTCCAGTGCTCGGGGCACCCTCCGCAAATCGCTTCCCAACAGGACCACGTCCGCGGTGGCGATGGCCACATCGGTGCCCGAACCGATGGCGATGCCCACATCGGCCTGGGCCAGGGCCGGCGCGTCGTTGATGCCATCCCCCACCATCGCGACCACCCATTGGGGGTCTTGCTGCCATTCTCGGAGCAACGCCAACTTGTCTTGAGGCAGCAGGGCCGCGTGCACTTCTTCGATGCCCACCTGATCGGCAATGGCCTGCGCCGTGCGGGGGTTGTCGCCGGTGAGCATGACCACCCGCACACCCAGGGCCCGTAAGGCGGCAATGGCCTCCCGGGCTTCGGGTTTCAACGTATCCGCCACCGCGATGAGGCCGAGCAGGCGGTCGCCCAGGGCCACGCCCAACAGGGTCTTGCCTTCGGCCTCCCAGGTTTGCGCCCGGTTCAGCGCCGCTTCGGGCATCAGCACGCCGCTTTCCTGCAACCAACGCAGGCTGCCCACCCGCACGCGGCCCTGGGGAAACTCAGCCTCCACCCCCCGACCCGGCAGGGTAAGAAAGCGCTCCGTGGAGGGCGTCTTCAAACCCCGTTCCCGGGCCGCCTCCAGCACGGCTTCGGCCAGAGGGTGGGTGGTTCCCTGTTCCGCGCCCGCGGCCAGCCGCAGCACCTCGTCTTCGTCGCCGTCCGCGGCCCACACGTCCGTCACCCGGGGCCGACCCTGGGTCAGGGTGCCCGTTTTGTCCAGGGCCACCAGGTTCACCGCGGCGCTCCGCTCCAGAATTTCCGCGGACTTGAACAAAATGCCCAACAACGCGGCCCGCCCGGTTCCTACGGTGATGGCCGTGGGCGTGGCCAAGCCCAACGCGCAGGGGCAGGCAATCACCAGCACCGCCACCGCGTTCACCATGGCCCGCACCCAGGGTTGGGGCAGATCTATGAATTGTGGGGCCACCCAACCCCACCCCACAAAGGTCACCAGAGCCACGAGCATCACCGCGGGCACGAACACCGCAGCCACCCGGTCTGCCAGTTTTTGGATGGGCGCCTTGCCCGATTGCGCCTCCTCCACCATGTGGATGATTTGCGCCAGCACGGTATCCTTGCCCACCCGGGTGGCCTCGATTTTGAGCCAGCCCGTGCGGTTCAGCGTGCCGCCCACCACTTCGTCCCCCGGCCCCTTTTCCACCGGCAAAGACTCGCCCGTAAGCATGGATTCATCCACCGAAGCCCGACCTTCCAGCACCCGGCCGTCCACGGGAACCTTTTCACCGGCCCGCACCAGGAGCACATCCCCCACCTGAACCTCTTCCACCGGCACTTCCACTTCCTGGCCGTCCCGCAACACTCGCGCCTTTTTGGCCTGAAGTTGGACCAGGTGGCGCAGGGCCTCGGTGGTGCGTCCTTTCGCCCGGGCTTCCAGATATTTGCCAACGCGAACCAGGGTGATGATCATGGCCGCGGTCTCGAAGTAGTAATGTCCCGGCAGCAGGCCCAAGAGCACGGCCACCGAGTAGAAATACGCCACCGACGACCCCATGGCCACCAACACGTCCATATTGGCCGTACCGTTGCGCAGGGACTTCCACGCGCCCTCGTAATACGAACGCCCTACCAGGAACTGCACCGGCGTGGCCAGGGCGAAGAGCAGCCATCCCAACCAAGGGGCCGTGGCCCACGCTGCGGGCAGGAAGCCCATATTGAGACCCATGGAGAGCACGAACAAAGGCAGGGTAAAAGCAAATCCCACCCACAGAAGGCGCTTTTGGTGGGCCAGTTCTCGGGCCCGTACCTGAGCTTCGATGTCCTCCGCGCCTTCGGTGAGGGCCACGGCCCGGAAACCCGACCGGGTCAGCCCCTGATGCACCTCCTGCGCGGTGACCAGGGTAGGGATAAAAACCACCCGGACCCGCTGGCTGGCGGGATTTGCCTGCACCTTGAGCACGCCCTCCAGCGCGGCCAGGCGTTGCTCCACCAGGCGGGCATCGTTGTCGTCGGCCATATCGGGCAGCAACCACTCGGCTTCACCCAACAGCACTTTGTATCCGGCCCGCTCGACTCGGGCCACCAACGCGTCCAACCGGCCCTGTTCCGGGTCCAAAACCACCGTGGCCCGCTCTTGGGGCAGGCTGACTTGCACTTCCAGAACGCCGGGCGCTTTCTTCAAATTGCGCTCGACGGTGAACACACAATTGGCACAAGTCATCCCTTGAATGGGCAAAACGACCTGTTTGACCGCTCGACCCATCTCCTCACTCCTTTTGTTGGATTACACAAGGCTCACCGCTTCCAGAAACGGTGCTCAATTTCTGGTTCCGCAAGGATGGAGCACGTCCCATCGCACGCGTCGTGAAGGGGCCTTCCCGATGCTTGGTGTTTTGGTTATACCAAAAACCCGGTCGCCATGCAGTAGGCAAAACGGCCCCCTTGCAGTTCGCGATGGGCGTTGCAGGGTATAATGAAAGCGATTCACTATCGGAACACGAAACGGAGGAAGGCATCATGGCCAAGAAGCGGCGCAAACCACGCAAGAGAAAGCAACAAAAGCAGCAAATGAGTTATTATGAGCGGCAACAACGACGCTACCAAATCATCCTGACGGTGGTGGGTGTGCTGCTGGTGATTTCCTTTTTGATCACGCTGGTAGCCGTACGATGACCTGGACTTTGACCCTGGCGTATGCGGTGCATATCCTGAGCACGGTGATGTGGCTGGGGGCCGTGCTTTCCCTGTTCGACATCGACCGCACCCTGCCCCAAAAGCCAGACACACCCGAAGCGTGGTTGCGGGGTTACCGGGTGTACCTGCGCCTGGCCTGGATGGCTTTAGCCTTTCTGTGGGCCACGGGCATGTTTCAAATGAGCCGACATCCCCTCTACACGGGCATGTTGGATTTTTCCACCGCCTGGGCCAAAGCCCTGCTTTTCAAACACCTGTTGGTTTTGGTCTGGATGGCTTTCTTGGGGTACCAGCAACTCGTTCAAATACCCCGATGGGAACGCTGGAGCCTGGCTTTCCGGGCCGGGAAAACGGAGCATCCCTGGGAAAAGGTGCGTCGCGAAATTCGCCGGGGGTTGCGGGTTCAACAAATCCTGGCGTTGTTCGTCCTGGTGGTCACCGCCTGGTTGCGGGCGCAGGCATGAAACGCGGCCTCCGAACCCGGGCCCAAACCACGACCCAGGAGGAAGCGTACCAACGTTTCGATTTTCCCTGACCCAAAACAGGCCGCATTCTTTCGCTTCGGGGGAGGTCGCTCATGCTCCAACTTTCTCCCCATCCCGTTGTGGCTATTGTACAGGCCCGCATGGGGTCCACCCGCCTGCCGGGAAAGACCCTGGCGTTCCTGGCCGGAAAGCCCATGCTGGCTCACATCCTCGAGCGGGTACAGGCCGTGCCCCTGGTGGACCGGGTGGTCGTTGCCACCACCACCCATCCCGAAGACGATGCCATTGCAGCTCTGGCCCGGGACCTGGGGGTAACCGTGTACCGGGGCGCCGCCGAAGACGTCCTGGACCGTTTCTACCGATGCGCGCTGGAAGCCCGGGCCCACACCATCGTGCGCATCACCGCCGACGACCCCTTCAAGGACCCGGCCCTTCTCCAGGCCATGCTGGAACGGTGGATTCGCCTCTGGCCGGGCCTGGACTACCTGAGCAACACCCTGGAACCCACTTATCCCGAGGGGCTGGACCTGGAAATCTTCTCGATGGACGCCCTGACGCGAGCCTGGCGGGAGGCCACCCTGCCCGCCGACCGGGAACACGTGACACCGTACATCTGGCGTCATCCGCATCGGTTTCGGCTGTATTCCTGGAAACAGGAACGGGATTTGTCGCATTTGCGCTGGACCGTGGACTATCCCGAGGACCTCGCTTTTGCTCAAGCCGTTTACCAGCGTTTGTATCCCCAAAAGCCCCTGTTCCTCATGGAAGACATCCTGGCCCTGCTGGAAGCCGAACCCCATTTGCAAACCCTTCCCCGCCGCGTCCCCCGCAACGAGGGGTTGCTACGCTCTCAGGGTCTTCGCTCATCGCCCGAGGCATGATGGGGACGTCGAAAAAACAACCGGCACGCTCCGCCGAGACCATGGCCTGAGAACCTGACCCACAGGAGGCGGCACATCCATGGGACGCGTGATTGACCTGCCCGCTTTGCGCAATCGCCGAGGTGTTTTCCGCGACCGTACCCACGCGGGCCGGGTGCTGGCCGAAATGCTGGCCCTGGAGGCGGACCGATGGCCCCGGCCCTTGCTGCTGGCCATCCCTGCAGGGGGCGTGCCTGTGGCCCTGGCCATCCACCAAACCCTGGGTTGGCCCCTGGAAATCGCCGTGGTGAGCAAAATCACGCCTTCGTGGAACACGGAACTGGGGTACGGTGCGGTGGCCTGGGACGGAACCGTGCTCATCAACGAAGCCCTGGTGGAGCATTTGGGCATCTCGCTGGAAGAAATGGAGGAAGATGTGCGGCGCACCACCGAAAAGGTGCGACGGCGTTTGGCCCTGCTACGAGGTCGGCGCCCCTGGCCGGATTTGAGCCAACACAGCGTTCTGCTGGTGGATGATGGTCTGGCCACAGGCTCCACCATGCGGGCCGCGGTCTCGGTGCTCAAAAAGCAAGGGGTATCCCGCCTGGCCATCGCCGTGCCCACCGGGCATGCGGAAGCCGTTCGGCGTCTGGCGCGGGAAGTGGACACCCTGTATTGCCCCAACATTCGGGAAGAAACCCCTTACGCGGTGGCCGAAGCCTACCAGGAGTGGCACGACCTGAGCGAAGAGGAACTGCGCGCCTTGTTGGCCACGGTGTGGCCCTCGGAGGAGGCATAAACCTTGACTCATTGTGCATGAAGTCGAGCAGGAATTCAGTTCTGCATTACGAAGAAGTGCCGCCACCGGCCCACATCTTAGATACAATCAAAAAGACACCTCGGGATGGAGGACGAGGAATATGGCTGTTCCTTCCTACAGTCAAGTCGCCAGCATTTTGCAAAAGGCGTTGGGCCAAAAAGAGGGCCTTTTGGTCATGGAATTCATCATGGCCCACATCCCGCGAGACGTAGCACGGCAACGGGATGTGGCCGAAGTGCGTTTGGAAATCGAACAGGTGCGGGCCGAACTTGTCAAGGAAATCGAGCAGGTGCGGGCCGAGGTCGAGAAGGTTCGCGCCGAAGTAGAAAAAGTGCGGGCCGAACTGCAAGTGCAACTCGAGCAATTGCGGGCCGATCTAACCAGGGAAATTGAACAAATACGAGCCCACTTAGCCCGGGAAATCGCACAAATTCACCTGGAAATCGAACAGGTGCGGGCCGACCTCACTAAGGAAATCGAGCAGGTGCGGGCCGACCTCACCAAGGAAATCGAACAGGTGCGGGCCGAAGTCGAGAAAGTACGGGCCGACCTCACCAAGGAAATCGAACAGGTGCGGGCCGACACCCAAATGGCCATCGAACGGCTGCGCATGGAAATGCTCAAG
>JALWJZ010000026.1 GCA_026996855.1 Anaerolineales bacterium | reverse complement strand
AGGCAGCACCGGGCTGGGGGTGGGAGAAGGCCCCGGCGTAGGTGTGGGAAAACCGGGCACCGCGTAGCCCAAAAGCAGGGACTGACCGGGTACAAGGTCGTCGCCTTCCAGGTTGTTCAAAGCCCGCAATTCTTCCACGGAAATGCGGGCGATGGCCGCGATGCGCCAGATGGTATCGCCGGGTTGCACCACGTAAATGATGCGGCCGTCGGGCAACGGTGTGGGCGTGGGGAAAGGGGTCAACGCCACAGGATGGCCCCGAGCCTCTGTCCGAAGGGGGCCGTGAAGAAGCCCAAACCCCAAAAACACAACGCCCAAGATGACCCACACCGAGGCCATCCCCAACCGTGGCACCATGACACCTCCTGCGCGCGCTCGTCGGCGTCCATGCCGTCAGGCAAATTGTACCAACTTTGGAGGCGCATCCTGCGCGCCTCGCCTTTGGAAATCGCGCCTATCGGGAAGGTGTTGGCAAACCGCCTTCAGCCGTTGGCCGGACCCAGCGCACGGTCGAAGAAGTCGGCCAGGGCCTTGTACAGCACCCGCTGGTTCTCGGGCTTCACGATGCCGTGCCCCTCGTCCTCGAAGACCAAGATGTCGTAGGGGATGCCGTGGGCCTCCAGGCGTTCCCGCACCACCCGCACGTTTTCCGGGGTCACGTTGGGGTCCCGCAAGCCCTGCACGATGAGCAGATGGCCCCGGATGTTTTGCACGAAGTGGATAGGCGAGCGCTGGTAGTACTTTTCGGGCACCTCTTGCGGGCTGCCGCCCATCATTTCCTCGCTGTAGGGCCGCAGGTCGGGGCGGGTGGTCTCGTAATCCACCACCAGGTCGGTCATGCCGCAAATGGGCGCGGCCGCGGCGATGACCTCCGGCGGGTAGTGGGTGATGAGGAACCACGCGCTGTACCCGCCGTAAGAAGTGCCCGTGACGCCCACTCGGCCCGGCTCGGCCAGCCCGGCCTGAATCAGGGCTTTGGCCCCTTCCGCGATGTCGGCCTGCTCCCGGCCGCCCCAACCATCTTCTTTGATGGCCTCTTGAAAAGCCAGGCCGAAACCGGTGCTGCCCCGGTAGTTCACATCCAACACGTTGAAGCCCCGGGCCACGAAGTACTGAATCTGCGAGTTGAGCCGGTCCTCGCTGTGGGCCGTGGGCCCGCCGTGGATGTAGATGATGGCCCGCTTGGGGTTGGGGCGCGCCCGGTACAGCCAGCCCTGAATCTCCAGGCCGTCCACGGAGCGCCATCGGAAATCCTCCGCGGGGGTCAAATCCTCGGGGCGCAAAGGCGTCAGGTCCCAAACCCCGGTCAAGGAAGGCCCCACGGCCAGACCGTCCCCGGTTTCCCGGGCGGTCACCAGGTCCCGGGGATGGGTGGAGCGATAGTACACCCCCAGCCAGGTCTGGGGGTCGCGGGCCGGATGCCCCAGAGGAAGAAAGGTGCCGTGCTCGGGGGCCAGCAGCCGCATCCGGCCCGTGGTGGGCGACCAGACCCGGGCCCGGGCGCGAGCCTGGCGCACCTCCAGCACCACCACTTCACCCTGGGGCGTGGGCCAGGCCGCCTCTACATACACCGTCGGGTCGTCCAGCAGCCAGCGTATCTCGCCGGTTTCCACATGATAAAGGCCCACTCGCACGTAAGGCGGGTCGTGGTCCAGATGGTCGGCGCTGAACACCACCCAGCGCCCGTCGGGCATCCAGCGGGCCCACACCTTGGCCCGGTCCCCGAAGTTGAGGATTTCCCGGTCCTGGGCGCCATCGGGACGCACCAGATGCACCTGCCGGCCCGCGGGGTGACGGTCGGCCCGGGTGTAGAGCACCCAATCGCCCTGTCGGTTCAGGCGGGGCTCGGTCCACACCGGCCGCCTGGGCCGGGCGATGGCCACCCGCTCGCCGGTGCGCAGGTCGTGGCGGTAAATCCAGGTGGGTTCGATGACCTCTCCCCGGGCAAAGTCGTAATTCGCGCCGTAGAACAGATAGCGACCGTCGGGCGAAAGTTCGCCGCCTCGCAGGAAGTAGGGAGGGTGGTGCTCCGTCAGGGGGAGCAGGCGCTGAGGCGCGGTCAGGTCCACCCGGAAAATCTGGGCGCGCTCGTCGCCCTGTACGTCCTCCGCGACCAGCACCCCGGAACCGTCGGGCACCCACGCGAGCAAATCCGTGTTCTCGGGGGTGCGGGTCAGGGCCAGGGGCCGTGCCTCCCCCGCGGTGGGCCGCGCGAACACATCGGCCGCAGGATGGCGGCGGTACCACACCCAGGCCACATGCCGGGCATCGGGCGAGAGTTTCGCCATGTAGGCCTGGGGCAAACGCATCAACGCATCCAAAAAACGTTCCGGGTCCATGAGCGTTACCTCCACTCTTTCTCTTGATAAATGATAAACCGCTACCTGGAACACGGCCAGCATCGGGTTGCTGCTCCAAGTGTATGCTATTTTTACAGCAAAAGAAATGCCAAACCCGGGATGCTTTCCTAACTGGACGCAAAAATTCATACCAAAGAGGGTAGTCACACACCGGAGAAGTGGGTATAATAGGCGGTGCCACGCACGCCCGTAGCTCAATTGGCAGAGCACCGGTCTCCAAAACCGGTGGTTGGGGGTTCGAGTCCCTCCGGGCGTGCCTGAGAAAGACACCAACGCCGCGTCCCCGCGGCGTTGTGTTTAAGAGAACCGACAACTCCGCATCCCAACTCAGGAGTAAGAACCGTGGCCAAACCCAAACTCAAAACCCCTCGCAAGCAAGCGGCCAAAAAGGCCACCGCACAACCCACGACCACGAAGAAAGTTCCGGCCAAACCCGCTCCGCGAGCCAAAGCCAAGAGCCGCCGCCTGCCCGGGTGGCTGCAAGGCGTGGTCCATTTCTATCGAGAAACCATGGCCGAGTTGAAGCGGGTCCAATGGCCCACCCTTTCCGAGGCCCTGGCTCTAACCCGCACAGTGGTGCTGGTTACGTTCCTCAGTGGTTTGGTGTTTGGCACTCTGGATTGGGTGTTTGCCCAGGTGGTGCGCTTCCTCATCGGCGCGTGAACCCGCACCTCATAAAACCGGTGGATGAGGAGCACGGACATGGAAAAGCGGCAAATGACGAATACGACCGTCTTCTCAAAGGAGCATCACCCCAGGGAGTGGTTTGCATGAGCGAAGAACGGCAACACCAAAACGTTCCCCCCCAACAAGAAGCGGACCAGGTCGTCTCTCCCGTCACGGAAGACCTGAACGAACTGGCCCAGGAGGACGAAAGCGGCCGTGCCTGGTACGTGATTCATTGCTATTCCGGCGCGGAACACAAGGTGAAACGCAACCTGGAACAGCGAATTGAGTCCATGGGTATGCAGGATAAAATCTTCGAGGTCATCATCCCCACCGAAGAGGAAATCGAAATCAAGGACGGCAAGCGCCGGGTGGTGGAACGCCGCATTTTCCCCGGGTACCTGCTGGTGAACATGATCATGGACGAGGATGCCTGGGCCGTGGTGCGCCATACCCCCGGCGTGTTGGGCTTCGTGGGCACGGGGGACAAACCCACGCCCCTTCGCCCGGAAGAGGTGGCGCAAATCCTCAAGCGCATGGAAGCCGAAACCCCACGGCTCAAGGTCACCTTCAAGCCGGGCGAACGGGTGCGCATCATCGACGGCCCCTTCCGGGACTTCCACGGCGTGGTGGACGAAATCGACATGCAACGGGCCAAGGTCCGGGTGCTGGTCAACTTCTTCGGTCGGGAGACGCCCATCGAGTTGGATTTCCTGCAAGTGGAACGCGCTTAAGGCAGGGAGAAGCCGGACCTTTTACAACGCGACCCGAAAAGGAACCGGTCACGAGGTGGACACATCCTTCCGTCCACCTCGTTCTTTTTGAAGCACACACCCGCATCGTTGGTACAATACGAAACGGACCCTTGCATGCAGGAGGCGAACCATGACGCAAATACTCACGGGAACCTTCCGCGTCAAAATCGGCCTGGCCCAGATGCTCAAAGGCGGTGTCATCATGGATGTGGTGACGCCCGAACAGGCCAAAATCGCCGAAGACGCCGGCGCGGTCGCGGTCATGGCCCTGGAGCGGGTACCCGCGGACATTCGCGCCCAGGGCGGCGTGGCCCGCATGAGCGACCCGGAACTCATCCTGAAAATCATGGACGCGGTGACCATCCCCGTGATGGCCAAGGTGCGCATCGGCCATTTCGTGGAAGCGCAGATCCTGGAGGCCATCGGCGTGGACTTCATCGACGAATCCGAGGTACTCACCCCCGCGGACGAGGAACATCACATCGACAAGCACAAGTTCAAGGTGCCCTTCGTGTGCGGCGCGCGCGACCTGGGCGAGGCCCTGCGCCGCATCGCGGAAGGCGCGGCCATGATTCGCACCAAGGGCGAGGCCGGCACCGGCGACGTGGTGGAAGCCGTGCGCCATGCGCGCGCGGTCATGAAGGAAATCCGCCGCTTGCAAAACATGGCCGAAGAAGAGGTGTACGCTTACGCCAAGCAAATCGGCGCGCCCCTGGAACTGGTGTGGGAAACCCGCCGCCTGGGCCGCCTGCCCGTGGTGAACTTCGCCGCAGGTGGTATCGCCACTCCCGCGGACGCCGCACTGATGATGCAACTGGGCATGGACGGCATCTTCGTGGGTTCGGGCATTTTCAAATCCGAAAATCCGGCCAAACGGGCCGCGGCCATCGTCAAGGCGGTGACCCATTACAACGACCCGGCCATCCTGGCCGAGGTGAGCAAGGGCCTGGGCGAACCCATGCGGGGCCGGCAGGTGGCCTCCCTGCGGGAAGAAGAACGCCTGGCCCCCCGGGGCTGGTAAACATAGGGGCCGCCTCCGGCCCCATCAAAGGGTGCATATGCCATGACCCTGACCGTACTGGACCCGTATACCCAAACCGCGGTATCCGAGTACCTGGTCCGCCTGCCGGGGTGGACCCTGGAAGACTACCTGGAACGGGCGCCCGAAAAGGCCTTCTGGGAATTCGCCCGGGGGGAGGTCATCGTGCATTCGCCGGTACGCGCCGAACACCAGGAGTTGGTCTATTTCCTGACCTGGATTTTGGGCGGCTTCTGCGAACGGAGACAATGCGGTCGCATTTACAACGGCCCGGCCGCGGTGCAGATTTTGCCCGACGTGGTCCGGGAGCCGGACATCTTCGTGGTGCGGCCCGAAGACCGGAGCCGGGTGAAAGGCGTGCCCATTCGGGTTCGGCCCATCCTGGTGGTGGAAGTGGTCAGCCCCTCCACCCGCAGCCTGGACCTGGTGGAAAAGGCCCACGATTACGCCCTGGCCGGAATTCCCGAATACTGGGCCGTGGACCGGGAACGCCGCGCCTTCCACTTCTTCACCCTGCACGGCCAGCACTACCGGGAAGACGTGCTCCATCAGGGACGTCTGTCCTCCACCGTGCTGCCCGGCTTCTGGCTCCAGGTGGAATGGCTGTGGCAGGACCCCCTGCCTTCGGAATGGGACCTTCTGAAACGCATTCTGGCGGGTTCGGCTGACCAGGAATCCACGTTCTAAAGGGTGTACATGCCATGACCCTGACCGTACTGGACCCGTATACCCAAACCGCGGTATCCGAGTACCTGGTCCGCCTGCCGGGGTGGACCCTGGAAGACTACCTGGAACGGGCGCCCGAGAAGGCCTTTTGGGAATTCGCCCGGGGGGAGGTCATCGTGCATTCGCCGGTACGCGCCGAACACCAGGAACTCACGCGTTTTTTGACCTTCGTGCTGCACGGTTTTTGCCTGCAGCGCGGTTGTGGTTACGTCTACAACGGCCCGGCCGCGGTGCAGATTTTGCCCGACGTGGTCCGGGAGCCGGACATCTTCGTGGTGCGGCCCGAAGACCGGAGCCGGGTGAAAGGCGTGCCCATTCGGGTTCGGCCCATCCTGGTGG
>JALWJZ010000025.1 GCA_026996855.1 Anaerolineales bacterium | reverse complement strand
CGCGAAGAAAACGCCTGGCTGATCGTGGACGGCAGTCTGGGCAATGAGTTTGAGACCTGGCGAGGGGCTCCTCTGGTGGGCGTGGCCAAGACCTTCCGTCGTGACACCCAATTTAAACTCGGCAGCGACCCCCGGGCCAGGAAACTCAATCTGTTTTCTCTCCTCAAGGACCTCCAGGAGAACCAGCGCACCATCGTTTTCCCGCGCGGAAGCGAAGGCAAAATCGTCTTTTGGTATGTACGCATTCGTCCCCAAAAGGGCCTGGACTATCCCTTAATGGGTGTGGTCAAGGTGGAAATGCCCAACCCGGACCAGGAGCCTGTAGACAGCGCCCTCATTGACCGAATCAGTGGCTGGCTCGTCGCCGAGCGCACGGTGACACCTTATGGCCGCGATGGGCGCTGGCATGCCCATCTGTACCCGATTTACATTGCCGAGCGGGTGATCCGCGCTCGGTTCTACTCCGAAGAAGTGCTGCGTTCGGGCATTCGCTGGCCTTTTCAAGTGACCCCTCCGTGAGGTGCTAAGCCATGAACGACAAAATGAGCCGCCCTATCGGACGTGGTTCCGCTACGGAGCGTGACCCCAATACCGCGGAAAAGTTCAAGTTCTGGATTCGCCCCGGCCAGATGGTCAATCCTTTTGACATCGTTGCCGCCGAACACTTCCCCAAAGAAGGCGAGCAGGAACCCAGTTACACCTTTGGATTGGTAACCAACATTCAACACATCACCGACGCCGGGGGACATCTAGCCAACTTCATCTCCAACGACTTTGGCGAAGAGGTAGACGCACCACCGCAAACGCCACGCCAGGGAGCCAACATCGCCGAAGCCGCCGTGCTTTCCAACAGCTCTGACATTTACATGCCGGTGCAAAACGAGGCGAGGGTTTACTTTGCCGACGAGAGCAAAATCCATGAAGCCTTGGGCATCGACGGCATTCCTGAAGAGCGGCGGGTGCCTGCCGGGTTGATTCAGATGAGCAACGGAACCCAAGCCGTTGCCTATTTGGATCGGGATTTTGTTCTGGGACCTGAGGCGGCGCATGTAAACATCTCTGGTATCTCTGGCTTGGCCACCAAGACGTCCTATGCGATGTTCCTAATCCAATCCATCCTGCAAACCGGCCCCGCCGAGGACATCGCCGTCATCTTGCTCAATGTGAAATACGACGACTTGCTGCGCATCCACGAGCCGCGAACCCTGCCCGAAGAACAACTCGCTTTGTGGCAGCGACTGGGGTTGCGTCCCGAGCCCTGGCCTGCCGAGCGTGTGCATTACTTGCTTCCCTGGGGTAAACAAACCCGGGCCACTGGACGCCCTAACACCTTTGCGGATCCGCCGCCACCTCACCGGGCCTACGCCTACGCCCTGCGTGAAACGGCATCCAAGTTGGACATCCTCTTTTCCAACATTCCTGATAGTTCGGGGACCTTGGCCTCGGTTATCGGTGAGGTGATGACCGGCATCACCGGCAACGAGCGGGTCTGGCGCGAAGTGCAAACTTGGGACGACCTCTTGACAAAACCCCCTCTCGTCCAGCAAGGCATTCCTCAGAAATTCCGAAATATTCGTGCTTCCAGCGTGGGACGGTTTTTGCGAATTTTGCGACGCATCGTCAAAACGCGGCAGACTGGCATTTTTGTGCCCCAACTTTCAACCCGCATGACCACCATCGAACGCGAAATCAGCAACATCCGAGGCGGTCATACTTACGTGGTAGACATTGCCCGCCTGGCTCCCGAGGAACAGACCCTGGTCTTTGGTGATGTGTTGCGCACCGTGTATGGGCTTTACTCTGGCGAAACTTTGCCTTTCGACGAGTATAAGCCCCCCGATTGGGTCATCATCTTCGTAGACGAACTTAACAAATACGCACCTGCCCGCGGAAAAGGGGAATCATCTCCTATCCTGGATCAAATTTTGGACATTGCGGAACGCGGGCGTTCCTTCAGAATTATCCTGTTCTCCGCCCAACAATTCCTCAGCGCCGTACACGAACGCGTTACCGGTAACTCGGCGACCAAAGTACTGGGCCGCACAGACAGTGCCGAAATCAATGCCGGCAATTATCGCTTTCTCGCCCAAGACATCCGTTACCATCTCACTCGACTGGAAAAGGGCGAGATGATTCTCACACATCCTATTTACCGGCAACCGGTGAAGATTCGATTTCCGAAGCCACCTTTCCAGCAAGGACGTGCAGGAAAATGAGAAAACGGGATCTGCCCTCGCTGCCCGAGGGCTTTGAATACCGCCTTGATCTGCGGCACCATGTGACGCCCAGGCTCCTAAAGAAGGAGCCCGTTCACCGCTGGTTCTGGTTTCCGCACAGTTTTTCACCTCAACTCATTGATAAAGTGATAGAGGCTTTCCCCCTCCCCAAAGATGGGAAAATTTTGGACCCTTTTATGGGTGCGGGAACCACCGTACTCCGGGCAGCCCAATTAGGTTATCAGGCTGCTGGAGTAGACTTATCCCCGCTCAGTCTATTTGTCAGTCGTGTCAAGTTAACCCCTCTTGCCAAACATGACTTAGAGCAAGCCCTTGACTTTCTCTTGGGCTATACCCCAGCCTTGGACTGGCCTCCTCTCCCCCAACGGCTACAAAAGGCGTTTACCCGACAAGAGCTCTCGCATTTAATAGGCATGAAACGCAGGCTCGATGAGTTACCCTTGGCACTTTCGGACTTTTTCCGTTTAGCTCTCTTGCGGGTGTTGCAGCGAGTTAGCCGTGCTGTACCTGACGGCGGTTGGTTCCGATGGGTAGACAAAGAAGACCAAAGCTCTGTTATCAAACAATGGTTTGAAGACCAGGCCCGGTTGCAGATTAGCGAAGTAGATCAGGTGCCCCAGAGAGGAAATCCTTCCCTTTTTCTCGGCGACGCCCGGACCTTGTCAGGACTAGATGCCAAATACCATCTCGTGATTACTTCACCGCCTTACCCTAACCGACACGATTATTCCAGAATTTTCCATGTCGAACTGCTGTGGCTCGGGATAAGCGAAGATACCGTAAAGGCATTCCGCAAAAAGTCTATTCGCTCTCATGTTGAGGCAGCTTCCCCCGACCTGCCTACACAGGATTATTTTTCCCCCCATACGCTAGAACGAGTGCTTCAAAAGCTACCTGAAAACGCAGACCCCCGCATTGCCCCAATGTTAGCAGGTTATTTTGAAGACATGTATCTGGTTCTCAAAGCCCTACGAGCGCACTTGGAAACGGACGCTATCTGCGCTTTAGTGGTGGGTAATGTACGTCATGCGGGGGTGATGGTGCCAGTGGATGTCATTCTGCAAGAAGTGGCCTCTCAGGCAGACTACGCGTTTGAAACCGCCTGGGTAGCCCGTTTGAGAGGAAACAGCGCCCAACAAATGGGGAGATTTGGTAAAGAACTTACCCGGGAGAGTATTATAATATTGAGGAAAAACTAAACCTATATCATCACCGCCACCGGCCTGCCCGCGGGAGCGGAGGTGGAGGTGTTTTTGTGGTGATGGCCTCCATCGTCGGGGTGGATATCGGCGGCACCTTCACCGACCTGGTGTACCGGGCCGGGGAAGAAGTGCGTATTTTCAAATTGCTGACCACGCGGGAAAACCCGGCCATTGCCTTTTTGGAAGGGCTGGACGCGCTGGGCGTTCCCGGCCAGGCCATCGTGGTCCACGGCACCACCGTGGCCACCAACGCGGTGCTGGAGCACAAGGGCGCCCGCACCGCGCTCATCACCACCGCCGGCTTCCGGGACGTGCTGGTCATCGGCCGGCAGAACCGCCCCCACCTGTACCGCCTTTCCTTTCCCCCACGCTGGGTGCCCGTGCCCGATGAGTTGCGCTTCGAGGTCCGGGAGCGAGTGTCGGCTCAGGGGGAAGTGTTGGTGCCCCTGGACCCCGCGGAAGTGGACCGGGTGCTGGACGAAATCGCGGCCCGGGGCGCGGCATCCCTGGCCGTGGTGCTGCTCTTTTCCTTCGCCAACCCCGAACACGAGAAAATCATCGGCGAAAAGGCCCGGGAGCGAGGGCTGTTCGTTTCCCTTTCCTCCCGCATTCTTCCCGAGTACCGGGAATTCGAGCGCACTTCCACCACCGTGCTCAACGCCTATGTCTCGCCCACCATGGCCCGGTACTTGCGCACGCTGCAAGAGGGCCTGGCCCGCCGCGGGCATCGCACCTTGTGGATGATGCAGTCCTCGGGGGGTATCATCGCCGCGACGCGGGCCGCGGAAGAAGCGGTGCGCACCATCCTTTCCGGTCCGGCGGCCGGCGTGACGGGCGCGTTCCACGTGGCGTCCCTGGCCGGGTACGACCACATCATCACCTTCGATATGGGCGGCACTTCCACCGACGTCTCCCTGGCCGACGGCCAAATCCGCCGCACCACCGAGGGCAGCATCGAGGGCTGGCCCATCCGGGTGCCCATGATGGACATCCACACCGTGGGCGCGGGCGGCGGCTCCATTGCGTACCGCGACGCGGGCGGCGCACTCCGGGTGGGGCCGGAAAGCGCGGGCAGCGACCCCGGCCCGGCCTGTTACGGCCGCGGGGGGCAGTACCTGACGGTGACCGATGCCAACCTGCTCCTGGGCCGTCTGGTGCCGGAGCGTTTCCTGGGGGGACGCATGGCCCTGGACCGGGAGGCGGCCCGCCGCGCGGCCGCAGACCTGGCCCGTTCCTTCGGGATGACGGTGGAGGACCTGGCCGAAGGGGTGCTCCAGGTAGCCAACGCCAAAATGGAGCAGGCCATCCGGGTGATTTCCATCGAGCGGGGCCACGACCCCCGCCGCTTTACCTTGGTGCCCTTTGGCGGTGCGGGGCCGATGCACGCGTTGTTCCTGGCCGAGGCCCTGGGCATTCCTCGGGTGCTGGTGCCCCGGTACCCCGGCGTGCTCTCCGCGCTGGGCCTCATTCTGGCGGATTTCGTGCGGGATTATTCCCGCACCGTCATGTGGGACCTGGACGCGGTAACGGCCCGGGACATCCGGCAGGCCCTGACGCCGCTGCTGAAGCAAGGCCTCCAGGACCTGCGGAACCAGGGCTTTTCGGACCGGGACATTCGCCTGGAGCCGGCCCTGGATCTGCGCTACAAGGGACAATCCTTCGAACTGGTGGTGCCCCTGACCGACTACAGCCCCGAAGCCATCGCCCGGGCCTTCCACCAGGCCCACGAAGGGCGTTACGGTTACGCCCGCACCGAAGCGCCGGTGGAAGTGGTGAACCTGCGGGTGACCGCGCGCGGCGTGCGGCCCAAACCACCCGCGCCGTCCTATCCCGCGGCACTTTCCCCGGAACCGAAGGAAGCCCGGACCGGAACCCAACGGGTACGCTTCGCCGGGCGGTGGATGGAAACCCCGGTGTACGAACGGGACCGTTTGCGGCCCGGGCACCGCATTCCCGGTCCGGCGCTCATCGTGCAAGAAGACGCCACCACCGTGGTGCCGCCGGACTGGCAGGGACGGGTGGACGGGTGGCTGAACCTGGTGTTCGAAAAAAGCCCATCGATCGCCCCTTCCATAGGTATAATGAAAACAACCTTTTCCGATTAGGAGGCGGGGAGCATGACCATGTCGCGTCCACCTTTCTGGGAAGAACTTCTGGAAGAATTGCGGCGTCGGCCCGACCTGCGCCAGGAACTGGCGGAATTGTTGTTTTCCGAAGCCCCCTTCCTGACCTGGAAAGAGGAAGTGCGGGAATACTGGCGTCGCCAGGAGGTCCATCGGGCGGAGATTTACGCCACCTTAGAACGCATGGCGCAACGGGATGAACAGCTGGAAGCGGCCCTGCAACGCCTCACCGAGCGGGTGGACCGCCTGGCCCAGCGCCAGGAAAAAACCGAAGAAGCCCTGCAACGCCTCACCGAGCGGGTGGACCGCCTGGCCCAGCGCCAGGA
>JALWJZ010000024.1 GCA_026996855.1 Anaerolineales bacterium | reverse complement strand
GTGCTGCCTACCCCCACCAAGGTGCCCGGTTTCGGTACGTTGTGCGTCTTTCTGTATGAGGACCGCAACGGCAACGGCATGTTCGACGAGGACGAGGAGGGGTATCTGGCGGGCGGTTCGGTGAGCATTCAGGACCCGCGCGGTCAGGTGACCCAAACGGCCGTGACCCTCGGCGACGAGGAGGTATGTTTCGAGGACATCCCCGTGGGCCAGTATCAGGTTTCCATGGGCATTCCCCAGGGCTTCAACCCCACCACGCAGACCAATCTGGACGTGTTGGTGCTGGCGGGAGAAGTCGTATACGTTTCCTTTGGCGCGCAGGCTTCGGGCCAGGGAGCCGCTCCGGTGCCTGGTTCTGGGGGGCGCGGTCCCGTTTGGTTGGGCTGGTTGGGGATGGTCTTTTTGCTGGTAGGCAGTGTGTTGTTCTGGTTTTCCTGGCGGTTGCGTAAACAGGGCCCTCGGTCTTTCCCAGCGGGTCCTTGACGCTTGTAATGGTTTACCCCGGCGTGGTGCTTGTCCGTGGGTTTCCGGGGAAGTTGGCCCGGAGGTTTGCTTGGATAATAAAGGCATTTGCCCCGGAGGAGCCTCATGAGCCATCTGCCGCCTGAACCGCCAAAAGCCCTTCCCCCACGGGAAAAGCGGGTGCGGGTGCATGTTCCTGCTCGGCACAATCCCAAGTTGCAGGTCCTTATGCAGGCCGTGCAAAAGGACGAGGAACTGGACGCCCTCTGGCACATGCAAAACGTGAACGCGATCACCCGATTGAGCATGACGGACCATGGTCCGGTGCATGTCCACATCGTGGCCAACATTGCGTTGAAGTTGCTGCGCCTGCTCATGGCCCGAGACGTGACGCCCAACGTGGTGGCCGACTTGGGCATGACCCCGGACGACGCGGAAGTGGTGGTGGTTTTAGCGGCCCTGCTTCACGACATCGGCATGAGCATCCATCGCATCAACCACGAGGAATACAGCCTCATCCTGGCCGACCGGAAACTGGCGGAACTGCTGCCCGCGGCTTACCCGGATGTGGCTCAGCGCACTCTGGTCAAGTCCGAAATCCTGCACGCCATCATCGCCCACCGCAGTGGGGGCCGCCCCTTGACCCTGGAGGCCGGTGTGGTGCGGGTCGCGGACGCCCTGGACATGACCGAGGGCCGTTCCCGCCTGCCCTTCGAGCGGGGTTCCACCAGCATTCACGCGGTTTCGGCCCTGGCCATTCGCAAGGTGGATATCCTGGAAGGCGAAGAAAAGCCCGTGCTGGTTCAGGTGACCATGTGCAACGAGGCCGGGGTGTTTCAAATCGATGCCTTGCTGCGGGAGAAACTCAAGGGCTCGGGTCTGGAACCCTATGTGCAGATTGTGGCCCGCATCACCCCCGAAGACCCCAATTGTCAGCAGGAAGCCCTGCTGCGGGAGATTCGGTTGTAACGGGGAAGCCTTGTGGGCAGGGTGCATCGAGCCAGGGAGGCCCCAAACCCGGTTGCGAATGTTCTGACCATACAGAGCAAATCGGGGCCGGGTATAATAAAAGCCCTTAGAAACCCGGGCCGTCCGGGGTTGGACGGCTTCCCGTCCGAGGTTGGTGCAACCCGCCATTCCCTTCGGCATATTCTCACAACCAGGAGGTTCGGTATGACCCATCCCTTTGCCCAAGCCCAGGACGTTTTGCGCACCTCCCACGGCGATTATCGTATCTTTCGCCTGGATTACCTGGAGAAAGCAGGGATCGCTTCCATCGACCGATTGCCCTTTTCCATCAAAGTCCTTTTGGAAAGCCTTTTACGCCTGGCGGGGGAGCCGGGCATCACACCTGAAGATGCGGTGAATCTGGCTCGCTGGCAGCCTCAGGCCGAAAATCGCACCGGTCTGCCCTACCGTCCCGCGCGGGTGGTCATGCAGGACTTCACCGGCGTGCCCGCGCTGGTGGACTTCGCGGCCATGCGTTCCGCCATGCAGCGCCTGGGCGGCGACCCCGCTAAGGTCAACCCCCTCATCCCCGCGGACCTCATCATCGACCATTCCATCCAGGTGGACTTCTTCGCCCTGCCCGACGCCCTGCGCCGCAACATCGAAATGGAATACCGCCGCAACAAAGAGCGCTACGCGTTCCTCAAATGGGGCCAGAATGCCTTTGACACCCTGCGGGTGGTGCCCCCCGGCAAGGGCATCATCCACCAGGTGAACATCGAGTACCTGGCCCAGGTGGTCATGGCCAGGGAGGAGAACGGGCAGTGGGTGGCCTTCCCCGATACCTTAGTGGGCACCGACTCCCACACCACCATGGTGAACAGCCTGGGCGTGCTGGGCTGGGGCGTGGGCGGCATCGAGGCCGAGGCCGCGATGCTGGGCCAGCCCATCTACATCCTCACGCCCGACGTGGTGGGCTTCAAACTCTATGGTGAACTGCCCGAAGGCGCGACGGCCACGGACCTGGTCCTGACCATCACCCAGATGCTGCGGCAGAAGGGCGTGGTGGGGAAATTCGTGGAATTCTACGGCCCCGGGCTGGCCTCCCTGAGTCTGCCCGACCGGGCCACCATCGCCAACATGGCGCCCGAGTACGGCGCGACCATGGGCTTCTTCCCCGTGGATGAAGAGACCCTGCGCTACCTGCGCCTCACCGGCCGGCCCGAGGAACTCATCGAGCGGGTGGAGCGCTACACCAAGGAGCAGGGCCTGTTCCGCACCGCGGAGACCCCGGACCCCGAATTCACCGACACCCTGGAACTGGACCTGAGCACGGTGGAGCCGGTCCTGGCCGGTCCCAAGCGGCCCCAGGACCGCATCCTGCTGCGCGCGGCCAAGCCCGCGTGGAAGAAGGCCCTGACCGGTCCCAAGGGCCTGCACGGCTTCGGCGTTCCCGAAGACCAGGTGGACAAAGCCGTGGAAATCGAGATTCAGGGGGAAAAGGTCACCCTGCGCCACGGCTCCGTGGTCATCGCGGCCATCACCTCCTGCACCAACACGTCCAACCCCTCGGTGATGGTGGGCGCGGGCCTGCTGGCTAAGAAGGCCGTGGAGCGGGGCCTGCGGGTGGCCCCTTACGTGAAGACCAGCCTCGCGCCCGGCTCCCGCGTGGTGACCGAGTACCTGCGCCAGGCGGGCCTTTTGGAACCCCTGGCGGCCCTGAACTTCTACGTGGTGGGCTATGGCTGCACCACCTGCATCGGCAACTCCGGCCCCCTGCCGCCCGAGGTCAGCCGCGCGGTGGCCGAGCACGACCTGGTGGTGGCCGCGGTCAGTTCGGGCAACCGCAACTTCGAGGGTCGGGTGCACCCCCTGGTGCGGGCCCATTACCTCATGTCCCCGCCCCTGGTCATCGCCTACGCCATCGCAGGCACCGTGGATATCGACATGCTCAACGAACCCCTGGGCTACGACCCCCAGGGCAACCCGGTGTACCTGCGGGACATCTGGCCCTCGGCCCAGGAAATCCAGGAGACCATCGCCCGCTACGTTTCCCCCGACCTCTTCAAGGAGAAGTACCGGGACATCTTCGAGGGCGATGAGTTCTGGGACGCGCTGCCCTATATCACTTCGCCCCTGTACCCCTGGGACCCCAATTCCACCTACATCCAGGAGCCGCCCTTCTTCCAGGACTTCCCCCTGGAGGTGCCGCCCCTGGAGGACATCGTGGGCGCACGGGTGCTGGTGCTCCTGGGCGATTCGGTGACCACGGACCACATCTCGCCGGCTGGCGCGATCCCGCCGGAAAGCCCCGCGGGCCAGTACCTGATTTCCAAAGGCGTGCCGCCCAGCGAGTTCAACACCTACGGTTCCCGCCGGGGCAACCACGAGGTCATGATGCGGGGCACCTTTGCCAACGTGCGGCTGCGCAACCGCCTGGTGCCGGATAAAGAAGGCTGGTGGACCCGCCACTTCCCCGACGGCCAGGTGATGACCATATACGACGCAGCCATGCGCTACAAGGAAGAGGGCGTGCCCCTCATCGTGCTGGCGGGGAAGGAATACGGTACCGGCTCCAGCCGGGACTGGGCGGCCAAAGGCCCTGCGCTGCTGGGCGTGCGCGCGGTGATTGCCGAGTCCTTCGAGCGCATCCACCGCTCCAACCTGGTGGGCATGGGCGTGCTGCCCTTGCAGTTCAAGCCTGGGGATAGCGTGGAAAGCCTGGGCCTGACGGGCGAGGAGGCGTACTACATCGAAGGCATTGCCCGGGGCCTCAAGCCCTTCGACGAAATCACCGTGCGGGCCGTGGCCCCCGACGGCACCGAGAAGCGCTTCCCCGTCATCGTGCGGCTGGACACGCCCATCGAGGTGGAGTACTACCAGAACCGGGGCATCCTGCACACGGTGCTGCGCAAGATGGCCCGGGAAGCCGTGGCCGAATCCGACGCTTGAGATACACCAGGGCGGCCCGAAACGATGCACCGGGCCGCCCTGGGGTTTTGTGGTTTTCTTGTGTCCAAAAGTCCGAACCCTTGGGGATTTTCCATGCTTCCTAAACCCGGAGATTTGATTCAGAGTCCCCGTTGGCCTGAACCGGTAGAAGTCAAACTGGTGGAAGATTTGGGCCCCTACGTGCGCATTGTGGGCCAGATGCGCCCTTCGGGACATCACGTGGACCAAATGGTCCCGCGGTCCGATTTGGACGGCCTTCGGGTGGTTCCCTTGAGTGCCGATTTCACCGCATCCTCGCGGGAGCTCTTCCTCCGCCTGGAAGCCCTGCGGTACCGCTACGCCTCGCTGTATGATCCGCTCCTGGCCATGAATATCTCCAAGGTGGACCCCCTGCCCCACCAGATTGAGGCGGTTTACGGCTATGTGCTCAATCTCCCCCGCATTCGCTTCCTCATCGCCGATGACCCCGGCGCAGGCAAGACCATTATGGCCGGGTTGGTCATTAAAGAACTCAAGCTGCGCCGCCTGGCCCAGCGCATTCTCATCGTGGTGCCCGGTCACCTCAAGGACCAGTGGCGTCGAGAAATGAAGGAGCGCTTTGAGGAGCACTTCATCGTCGTCGACCGGCGCATGATGGAGTCCCTGTTCGGGGAAAACGTGTGGTTGCGGGAGAACCAAATCATTACATCCATGGACTTCGCCAAACAGGATGACGTCCTGCGCGCCCTCTCCGGGGCCCATTTCGATTTGGTCATCGTAGATGAAGCCCACAAGATGAGTGCCTACCGATATGGGAACAAGATTGAACGCACGGCCCGTTATCGTCTGGGGGAGGTGCTCTCCCAAATCGCTACGCATTTGCTCTTCCTGACGGCCACACCCCACCGCGGGGACCCGGAGAACTTCCGGCTCTTCCTGGACCTGCTCGTGCCCGGATTCTTCGCCACCGAAGACCTGCTCCAGGAGTCCATCCAGAACCGGGATAACCCCCTCTTCATCCGACGTATGAAGGAAGACCTCAAGGACTTTGAGGGGCGTCCCCTCTTTCTTCCCCGGCATGTGCATACCATTTCCTTTCAACTGGAACGTGAATCCCCGGAGGAGCACGCGCTGTACGAGGCCCTTTCTCGGTACGTTCAAACCCAGTACAACAAGGCCCTGAGCAAGACCAAACGTCGGAACATCGCCTTCGCCCTGGTCATTCTCCAGCGCCGTTTCGCCTCCAGCACGTATGCCCTCTACCGTTCCCTGCAACGGCGGAAAAAGCGCCTGGAAGAGCTCCTGAGAATGAGCGATCCGGAACGACGGCGTTACTTGAAGCGCACCTTCCCCTTTGAATTCAATCTGGAAGAAGCCGAGGATGCCAGTGAGGCCGAGCGCTGGGCCCAGGAGGAAATCTGGGAAACCCTCACCGTGGCCGAAAACCGTCGGGAACTGGAACGGGAAATTGAAACCATTGACCGGTTGCTGCGCCAGGCTGAGGCCATCATCCGTAAGGGGGAAGAAGTCAAGCTGCGCCACTTCCGCCAGGCCCTGGAGGACCTGGAACGTCGATTCCCTGGGGAGAAGATTCTCATTTTCACCGAGTCCAAGGACACCCTGGAGTATCTGGCGGGCCGCCTGCGGCAGTGGGGGTATAGGGTCACCACCATCCACGGCGGCATGAAGTTGGAAGAGCGCATCCGCGCGGAAGCCGAATTCCGCAACGAGGCCCAGGTCATGGTGGCGACGGAGGCCGCGGGCGAGGGTATCAACCTTCAGTTTTGCCATCTGATGATCAATTACGACCTTCCCTGGAATCCCAACCGCCTGGAACAGCGTATGGGCCGTATCCACCGGTACGGCCAGACCCGGGAGGTCTACATCTTCAACCTGGTGGCCGCGGATACCCGCGAAGGCCGCGTCATGAAGCGCCTGTTCGAGAAGCTGGATGAGATTCGGGAGGCTCTGGGCAGCGATAAAGTCTTTGACGTGTTAGGTGAGGTTTACTATGGAAAGAACCTGGCGCAGCTCCTGCTGGAAGCCGCGGCCAGCGCCCGCAGCCTGGACGAAATCCTACAGGAAATCGACATCCAGGTGGATGAGGAATACATCCGGCGGGTGCGGGAGAACCTGGGCGAAAGCCTGGCTACTCGGTACATCGACTACACCCGCATACGGGAAATGGCGGACCAGGCCCGCGAGCATCGTCTCATCCCCGAGTACACGGAGGCCTTCTTCAAAAAAGGGTGGCAGGCCGCAGGAGGACGTTATCGGGAGCGCCGGGATGGTTTCCTGGCCGTGGAAAGCGTTCCCGCCGTCCTCCGCCGCATTGCCGAAGAAGATGACTTCCGCAAGCAATTCGGCTCCTTGCTGAGCCGGTATCCCAAAATCACCTTTGACCGGGAAGTTGCCTTCCGCCATCCCGAGGCCGAGTTCGTTTCCTTCGGCCATCCCCTGTTTGAGGCCTTGTTGCGCTGGGTGGAACGGCGGTTTCGCGATGCCCTTCATCGCGGCGCGGTCTTCGCCGACCCCGATGGCCGCCTGGATGGGGTCCTGCTCTTCTACGAGGGCGAAATCACCGACGGTACGGGCCGGGTCGCGGGCCGGCGCCTGCTGGCCTTCTTCGCGGATCGGGAAAGCGGTGAGGTGCGCCCCATGAACCCCGCCATCCTCTGGGACCTGCTGGAGGCCGAAAACTCGCGGTCTGAGCCCGAGCTTTCCCTGGAGACGCTGAAGAAACGGGCCCTCCCGGTGGTGTTGCGGGAACTGGAGCGGTACAAAGAAGAACTGCGGCGGGAACGGGAACGCCAGGCCCGCATCAAGGAAAAGTACGGCATCCGCTCCCTGGAACATCTCATTGTGGAACTGGACGGGGACCTGATTGAACTCTATGCCCGTCGCGAGCGAGGCGAAAAAGTGGATTTGGTCATTCACAACAAAGAGGAGCAGAAGCGACGCTACCAGCAGGCCCTGGAGGAATTGCGGGAGGAGATTGCCCGCGAGCGCATGCTGACCCTGACCACGCCCCGCTTCGTGACCGCTTTGCGGGTCGTGCCCGCGCGGGTGGATGACCAGATGCACGAGGACCCCCGGGTAGAAGCCATAGGCATGGCCGTGGCCATGGACTACGAGCGCCGTCAGGGCCGCGAGCCAGAGGATGTTTCCGACCAGAACCTGGGCTTTGACATCCGCTCTCGGGACCCGGGCACGGGGCGCAAGCGCTACATTGAAGTCAAAGCCCGGGCCGGCATCGGCCCCGTGGCCCTGACCAAGAACGAGTGGTTCAAAGCCCACCGCTTCGGCGACGATTACTACCTGTACGTCGTCCTCAACGCGGCCACAAAACCGGAACTGTACATCATCCAAAACCCCGCGGCAAATTTACGCCCTCAACAACGTATTGAGGTAAGATACTGGATAGAGGCAAAGGCAATCCTGCAAAAAGCGGAGGCGGTTAGGCTTTAGGTGAGGTGTGCTATGTTTCGGTATATTGAGGTAAGACATTACAAATGCTTGCGAAAAATAAACGTGGAACTGCGTCCTTTTAACATCCTAATTGGCCCCAATGCCAGTGGCAAGAGTACCTTGTTAGATGTGTTTCAGTTCCTCCAGGACGCGCTGGAAAGCAACGTTGAAGATGCTGTACGTAAACGTGCGAATACTTTGCATGAATTAGTATGGCGACAGCAAGATGTCGAAGAGGGTTTTGAGTTTGCCCTGGAGGTTGATATTCCCCAACACTTGCAACCTAATGGCTACCAGCGTGTCCGTTACGAAGTGGGCATTGGTTTGGCTCCCTCCGGGGAGATTGTAGTGACAGGCGAAAACTTGTGGTTTATTTCAAAAGTGCCGGAGAAACCTCTTAAGCCGATCCAGCGACAACTATTCCCGGCAGAACAAGATGATTCCCAACGTATTCTACCCCCGGGGCGAACCCGAACACCCAAGGGGTATCGTTTGGTTGTGCGTAAAGTAGCACCCAGTGGTAATGATTATTTCCGTTCGGAGGTCACGGGGTGGAATATCACTTTTCGCCTTTCGCCAAAACGATTGGCGCTTTCGGGTTTGCCGGAAGACGCTGAACGATTTCCCGTAGCCTTATGGTTCCGGGAAATGCTTCGAACCGGTGTTCAAACGCTGCGTTTGAATAGCTTGGCTATGCGACGTCCATGTCCTGCGGATGCTCCGCGTACGTTTCAGGCTGATGGTTCAAACTTGCCGATTATAATAAGCAATTTAAAACGAGGATCCCCTATACGTTTTGAATGGTGGGTTGGCCATCTACAAACGGTGCTGGAAGATGTAGAAACTGTTGAAATCCGTGAACGTCCGGAAGACCGTTCGCAGTATCTGGTGATTCGATACAAAAATGGACTTTCTGTGCCTTCCTGGATGCTCTCAGATGGAACACTTCGCCTTTTGGCTTTAACCTTATTGGCATATTTGCCCCCAAAAGAGCAAGTGTTTCTAATTGAGGAGCCAGAAAACGGCATCCACCCCCGTGCGATTGAAGCGGTTTTCCAGGCACTAAGCTCGGTTTATCAAGGACAGATCTTTGGCCACACATTCACCTTTGTTTATGGCTTTGGCGAAACCAGCGGACCTGCTTATCTTTGGCAAAACATCTGCGGGGGCCACGGATATCGTGCGTGGCCCCGACCATCCGGCATTGTCATTGTGGCGTATGGAGCAACCGTTGGACCTCTTGTTTGCTTCAGGAGTTTTGGGGTAATGAACGCCTTTGAGTTGGACCTCATTGTTCTGGCCCCGGATGCGGATATATACTGGACAGTCCATACATTGCTGAGGCAGCGTTCAGCATCTTTGGGTATTCGATCAAACCTGCGTTTTGAGATACTGCGCCATCCGCGACGTGACCCTGGCGTTTATCGGGAGGCTCCGGAGTTCTTACGTTCTTATTTGCAGAAAGCTCAGTATGTGGTTATTTTGGACCGGGAAGGCTCGGGAAAAGAAACCCTTTCCGCTCAGGACATAGAACAGGATTTGGAACGTAGATTGCAGCAGAATGGATGGCCTCAAGGCCGAGTAGCGGCTGTGGTGTTGGACCCAGAGTTAGAAATCTGGGTTTGGGCGTCTATGGAACATGTGGCGCGTGTTATTGGCCTGACGTTAAACGAGTTGAATCAAATTCTTCAGGACCTTCCTCTGAATTCCTTTGGAAAGCCTGTACGTCCAAAAGAAGCGTTACAAGCGGCGTTACGAAGAAGCCAACGCCCTCGCTCAGCCCGCATCTTCCAAGAATTAGCCGCATCCGTTGGCTTACGAAGTTGTCGAGACCGCGCTTTCCGTAAATTTCGCGGGGTACTACAAAGGTGGTTTCCCCGCGATGTCTGAAGGCCAATTTTATGCGTCTTCCTCAAAGCCCTTGGGGGCATCGAACACCCTATTGGCAGGATGAAGTTGGTGAAAATCGGGTTCAACAGGGTTGTGTTGGCCCATTCGTAAAGAAGGAGAGGCCCCATGACCCACGACCGCCGTCTCATTGAGGAAACCTTCCCCGTCAAGGAAGTCAGCGCCGAGTCCGCGCGGGAGAAGAACATTCGCCACGGGCACATCAGTACGTTGCACATCTGGTGGGCGCGACGGCCTCTGGCTTCCTCGCGAGCCACTGCCTACGCCGCGCTGGTGCCTCCGCCAGAGACACCCGAGGAATGGCAGAAACAGCGTCAATTTATCATCAACCTGAGCAAGTGGGAAAACTCCCTCAACCCGCACATCTTGGCGAAAGCCCGCCGCGACATCTACCAGGCCCACGCGGAGCGCCTCTCCACCGAATTGGGACGGACCGTCACCGTGGAAGATATCGAAGCGGGCCGCGTGCCCCCGCCCCGGGTGCTGGACCCCTTCGCGGGTGGCGGCGCCATCCCCCTGGAAGCGCTGCGCCTGGGCTGTGAGACCTATGCCAACGACTACAACCCCGTGGCCGTGCTCATCCTCAAGGCCACCCTGGAGTATCCGCAGAAGTACGGCCGTCCCTTTGAAGGGATGCCTGCCGATTTGCTGCCGGAAGGTCCCGGGAGACTTGCCAGCCAGGGCCCCCAGCCGAGCCTGGACCTGAAAACCGCGACCGGGACGGTGCCCGACGATTTCAACCCCCTGCTGGCCGCGGTGAAGAAGTGGGGCAACTGGGTACTGGAGGAAGCCCGCCAGGAACTGGCCGACTTCTACCGCTCGCCCGACCCCGAGGAAACCATCGTGGGCTACATCTGGGCCCGCACCCTGCCCTGCCAGAACCCGTCCTGCGGCGCGGAAATCCCCCTCATGCGCCAGTTCTGGTTGGCGAAGAAGAAGGACCGGGAAATCGCCCTGCACCCGGTGGTGCGCGATGGCCGGGTGGATTTTGAAATTGTGGCCCGCGGCAAACGCGTCGTAGGGGCGCAGCGTGCTGCGCCCGGAACACAATACGCCCCCTGGCCCGAGGGGTTCAATCCCTCCAGGGGCACCGTTTCCCAGGCCGTGGTCACCTGCCCCGTGTGCGGCGCGGTCATGGACGCCAACACCACCCGCCGTCTTTTCCGCGACGGCCGCGCCGGCCAGCGCATGGTGGCCGTGGTCACCACCCGCCGGGGCCAACAGGGCAAGTTCTACCGCCTGCCCACCCAGGCGGACTTGGACGCCTACGCCGCGGCCGAACGGGCCCTCGTAGGGGTGAGGCGCCGCCTCGCCCAGGAATGGGGCATGGAGCCGACACCCAACGAGCCGTTGCCACCGCGCGGCACCCTGGGCTTTCGCATTCAGGGATATGGCATGACCACCTGGGGCGACCTCTTTAACGCCCGCCAGAAACTGGCCCTCATCACCTTTGCCGAGAAGGTACGCCAAGCCCACGCCGTCATGCTCGCCCAGGGCTACCCGGAGGAATTCGCCCGGACTGTGACGGCGTATTTGGTGATCATTTTCAACCGTTTGGTTGACAAAAATGCCAATGTGGTTGTCTACAACGTGGTGGGTGAAAAGATAGAGCATGTTTTTGGCCGCCAGGCTTTACCCATGGTTTGGGATTATGTAGAAGTAAATCCGTTTACTGATGTGGGCTGGCCTAACATGCTCGATTGGGTAACCCGAATCATCCAACGCCTCTCTCTCATTCCTCACCCACCAACCCTCACCCCTCCTACCGTCTCCCACGCCTCCGCCACGCGCCTGCCCTACCCTGATAACCACTTTGACGCGGTGCTCACCGACCCGCCTTATTATGACAACGTGCCCTACTCCTACCTCTCCGACTTCTTCTACGTCTGGCTCAAGCGCACCGTGGGGCATCTCTACCCCGACCTCTTTGCTACACCCCTCACGCCCAAGGGCGAAGAAATCGTGGCCTACACCCATGGCGACGGCGGGTTGGAGGAAGGCAAACGGCGGTTTGAAATCATGTTGAGCCAGGCCTTTCGCGAAATCCACCGGGTGCTCAAACCTGGTGGCATCGCGCTCATCATTTATGCCTACAAAACCACCGCTGGCTGGGAGACGGTCATCAACGCGCTGCTGGACAGCAGCCTTGTGGTCAGCAGTGCCTGGCCCCTCAGCACCGAGATGCAATCCCGCCTGCGGGCCAACGAATCCGCCGCGCTGGCCTCCTCCATCTACATCGTGGCCCGCAAGGTGGAACGCAAGCCCACGGGCTTTTACAACGAGGTCCGCGAAGAATTGCGCCGTCATCTGGAACGCAAACTGGAGCGCCTGTGGGAGGAAGGCATCGGCGGCGCGGACTTCTTCATCGCGGCCATCGGCTCGGCCATCGAAGTCTTCGGCAAATACGAGAAAATCATGGACTACGAGGGCAACGTCATCCGGGCGGACCGTCTTCTGGAAGAAGTACGCGGCCTGGTGACCGACTTCGCGGTGCGCCAGATTCTCCGCAACGGCATCGCGGGGGAGCTCAGCCCGCTGACCCGTTTCTACCTGCTCTGGCGCTGGAACTATGGCGAGGCCCGGGTGCCCTTTGACGAAGCCCGCAAACTCGCGCAATCCTGCGGCGTCGACCTGGCCCAGGCATGGAACCGGCGGGGCAGTTTTGTCAAGAAAGAGCGCGAATTCGTGCGGGTACTGGGCCCCCACCAGCGGGAAACGGAGGACATGGAGCACGACTTGCGGGAACTCATCAATGTGCTGCACCGCACCCTGCGCTACTGGGAAGCCGGCGAACGGGAGGCCATGACGGACCTTTTGGCCCGCACGGGCTACGGCGCGTCGGAGGTGTTTTACCGGGTGGCCCAGGCCATTGCCGAGACCCTGCCCAACGCCAGCCGGGAGAAGAAACTGCTGGAGGGGTTCCTGGCCGGCCGCGAGCGGGTCCGCCGGGCCGTGCGGGACCAAACCCGCAAGCCCAGATTGCATTTGGATGTGTAAAATCATATGGGTAACCCATCATCACCCAATGTAGGGGCGTACATCCGTGCGTTATTTTGGCCCATATGGAGGCCGCCCATGCCCGTCCGGTATGATCCGGCCAAACACCACCGCCGTTCCATCCGGTTGCCGGGGTATGATTACACCCAACCCGGCGCGTATTTCGTGACCATATGCACCCACAACCGGGAACCGTTGTTCGGTCGGGTGGTAAATGGGGAAATGGTGTTGAACGCATGGGGCCGCATCGTGTGGGAAGAATGGTTCCGAACGGCCCAGGTGCGACCATACGTGGAATTGTTTGAAGACGAATTCGTGGTCATGCCCAACCATATTCACGGCATCATTTGGATTGTGCGCGATACGGTAGGGGCGCAGCGCCGCTGCGCCCCTACCAAACCCGGTGGGGTGACCCCCAATAACGTGGCCCCGGGGTCCTTGGGTGCCATCGTACGCGCGTTCAAATCCGCGGTCACCAAACGCATCAACGCCCTGCGGGGCACACCAGGCGCGCGGGTCTGGCAACGGAATTATTACGAACACATCATCCGCAACGAACGCGCCCTGAACGCCATCCGCCGGTACATCGCGGAAAACCCGCAACGCTGGCACCTGGACCGCTACAACGCCAACGCCACCGGGACCGACCCTCAGGCCCGCGCCCTCTGGCGTCTCCTCCATGAACCCGTGTCATCTCCAGCCAGGAGGAAGGCTCATCATGAACATCCGTGACCTGATTGCCCGCGATGAGAGCCAGACCGTGGAATTCAAAAGCAGCCTGCAATGGGATGTGCGGCAAAACAAGAAGAACACCGCCCTTCGCCATCAGGTCTTGAAGACCATCGCGGCCTTCCTCAATACCGATGGCGGCATCCTGGTCATCGGCGTGGATGATGACGGTCGGGTGCTGGGCCTGGACGCGGACCTGGCCCTGGTGGGCAACTCTCGCGACCGGTTTGAGCAGCTCCTGGCCAACCTGCTGAGTGAATATCTGGGCGCCCAGTACGCTCCCCTTATTCGGGGACGTTTCGAGGACGTTGATGGCAAGCCCATCTATGTCATGGAGGTGCAACGCGCACCAGAGCCGGTGTTTTTGAGGGGCCCCAGGGGGAAGGAATTCTACATCCGTGTGCAAACCACCACGCGCTCACTGGACCCGGAAGAGACGGTGAAGTACATCGAGAACCATTGGCCCGAAACCCGAAACGTGCGTCAGATGGTGACCTCCGAGCAAAAGCAAGGGCCGGATTTGCTGCCGCCTTTCCATATGGTGGCCATCCCCCACGACGACATCCTGGAAGGCCGCCTGACCATGGAAGTTTTTGCCGCAGATTTGTGGGATGTCTTTCAGGGGCGGGCGACAGATGAATACCAGGACCCCGAGCGTTTCTTCCAAAAGACTTATCTCACGCAGGGGTTGCAGTATTTGCTGGACATGGTGGAAAAGCGCCTGAAGGGTCGCAGCGGGGACCCGGTCATTCAGATTCAAACTCCCTTTGGCGGCGGGAAGACCCACGCGCTGATTGCTATGTATCATAAGGCCCGCGAGTGGGGCGCCCGGACCGCGGTTCTGGTGGGCACGGCTTTGAATGCAGAACAGGATACCCTCTGGGGCGTACTGGCCGAACAGCTCACGAGGACGCGCTCGGGGTTTGAAGGCCAGACCGCGCCGGGGCGGGAGGCCCTGCGCGGTTTGCTGGCGGCTCACCAGCCGGTCCTCATCCTGATGGATGAGGTCCTGCAGTACGTCACCAAGGCCGCGGGTACACCTGTGGGCCAGAGCAACCTGGCGGCTCAGACACTGGCCTTCTTCCAGGAACTCACCGAGACCGTCCGCACCCTGGAAAAGGCCTGTCTGGTCGTCACCCTCCCCTCCAGCCTTCTAGAACACTATGACAAGAACGCCGAGCACTTTTTCCAGCAGATGCAGAAGATCCTGGGCCGCATGGAGAAAATCTACACCCCGGTGCAGGAGCGGGAAATCAGCCCGGTTATCCGTCGGCGTTTATTCAAGCACCTGGACGAAACCGCGGCCCGGCAGGTGATAGAGCGCTTCCTGCAATATGCCGAGCGGGAGAAACTGCTTCCACCGGACATAGAACCCAGTGAGTACCGGGACCGCTTTCTGGCCTCGTATCCCTTTCTTCCAGATGTCATTGATGTACTCTATCACCGCTGGGGAAGTTACACGTCCTTCCAGCGGACCCGGGGTGTGTTGCGCCTGCTTGCATTGGTGATTTACAACCTGCGTGAACACCATTTGCCCTACATTACCCTGGCGGACTTTGACCTGACCGACCCGGAAATTCGTCAGGAACTGCTCAAACACATTGGAGCCGAATTTGACAGTGTGATTGCTGCCGACATCACCGATGCCGCCGCGGGCGCGCGTAAAGTGGACCGTGCTTTGGGGGATGCCTACCGGTGGTTACGTTTGGGTACCCGGGCGGCCACGACCATTTTCATGCATTCCTTCTCCGGGGGCGTGGAACGGGGCGCGACCCTGGGCCAAATCAAACGTCATGCCACCACCTTGCAGAATCCGGCCAGCGTGGTGGCCGAGGCCCTGGAGCACCTGAAGACCCGTCTTTTCTACCTCCAGCGGTCCGACGGCAAATTTTATTTCACCAACCAGCCCAACCTCAACCGTATCCTGTTGAATCGTGAGGAGAACATCCAGCCGGAAACCTTGCAGGAAATGGAACGGGAATGGCTCAAACGGCGGGTGCGGGGGCGCCGTTTCAAGGTCTACCTGTGGCCCGAGTCCGAGAACGACATCCCCGATACCCCGGAGCTCAAATTGCTCATTCTGCGCGAATACGACCGGTCGCGTATGCACCGCTTTCTGCAGCAGAAAGGCATGACGCCTCGTGTCCACCGGAATACCCTGTTCTTCCTTGTCCCCATGGAGAGCGAGCACCAGGCCTTCCTTCGGCTGTTGCGCACCTATGCTGCGTTGCGTTCCATTGAGAAGGATACCGCCCTCCGATTGAACGACGAACAGCGTAAAGACGTCCAGGAGCGCGTGGCGCAGCTTCAGAAGGACCTGACCGAACACGTTCGGAACGCGTATCGCCTGGTGTACGTTCCCGCGAAGGGCGGCGATTTCAAGGAGGTGGATTTAGGACGAGGAACGTTTGGTGTGGACATTCCCCTGGACGAGGAAGTCTACGAGCACTTGCGGGACGAAAACGAGATTCTGGAACGATTGGAGCCACTGGTTTTGAGGGAGCGCTTTTTGCGTGACCAGGAGTATGTACGAACGGCTCAGTTGATTGAGAGCTGGACCCGGACACCGGGGGCCCTCCGGGTGGTGAGCGAGGAGGCATGGCGTCGGTGTATCGCCGCGGGCGTGCAACAGGGGCTTTTTGGCCTGGGGTTGCTGGAGGATGGCGAAGTGCAGTGTGTGGCTTATAAGGAAAAGCCCTCCCAGGTGATGCTGGCGGGGAATGAAGTCATTTTGCGGTCCGATATCTGCGAAGCCCAACGGGCCCAGGCCGAACCCACCACGATGACCGGGTTGTTCCCCGAGGAACGCTTAATGAGCGACGAGTTGTGGGATGCCCGGGGAACTTACCACCATATGCCCACCGAAGAAGAGACGTCCGTTTCGGTGCGTCGCACGGTGCGCCTGAAATTCCCGGTCCCTAAGGGGCAGGTATCCAGCCTGCTGGGCCTGCTCAATTTCCTGCAACACAAATTCGACCACCTGGAAATTACGATACAGGCTTCTCAAGGGGCCATCAGCGAGGAAGACTACGAGAACAAAATCCTGGAAACCTTTCGGCAGTTGGGTATTGATGTCGAAGAAGAAGGAGAATAAATCCAGGATTAGTCTTCTTCCTCTCCCTCCTCCGGCATGGCCAGCACCTGGAGTATAGGACGCGGCCATTCCCAGGTTACAACATATTTCGCCGTTCGGGTTATTCCTTCCGTTTCCACGGCCTGGACCTCCTCCAGGATCCCCGGTGGGGTTTGAAGACCACTGCGTCCGGGGCCACCCGCCAGGGACGGGGGAAACCTGCCGCCCGCCAGGTCAGGGATTAGGACCGGCCCCAGCACCGCCGCGGCGGCCAGAAGGCAGGCCAATGCGTGCGGGAGGCGTGTGCTGTGGTGTAACCGGTTTCGACCACGGCCAGCGCCCTGCCTGTCCAGGCCACCGGATACCAGGTCTGGGGCGGCTCCCCTATCCACAACATCCAACCCCAAGGCGAGGATCACCACGAGCAACGCATCTGCCCAGTCGGTCATCCGAATCTTCCCTGCATCGGGGGCTCATCGGCTCATTCGCCTATCCGCCTGGTAAGATAAGAGGGGCGTTTTTGCAGGCCCGGCTTACAAAAATGCATGTCCGCCCCGCAGGAGGTGCCGTCATGGTCGAGGCTCGGGTTCCCTTGGGTCGGTTGTACCACGAGAGCACCAAAATCACCTGGTCCGGTGTGCCTGCGGACCAGGGCGTGCCGCGACCGGTCATGCCGCCTCCGTTTCGAGAGTATGCCGGGCCGCGGGTACCCCTGCCGCCCGCGGTGTATCAGGGCCTGACGCTGGAAGAGGCATTGCGTCGTCGGCGCTCGGTGCGGCAGTATGCGCCCCGACCCCTTACCCTGGCCGAATTGGGTCAGTTGTGTTTCGCCGCCCAGGGTGTGACCGGGCAGTATCGAGACCGTTACCTGCGTACCGCGCCTTCCGCCGGTGCGTTGTACCCCTTTGAACTATATCCCGTAGTCCATCGGGTGGAAGGCCTGGAACCGGGCGTGTACCATTACAACCTGCAAGACCACAGCCTCACGGTTCTGGACGTGGGGGATTTTCGCCAGGCCCTCTGGCGGGCGGGGCTGGAGCAGGAAGTCCTGGCGGAAGCCGGGGTAGTGTTCGTGCTGGCCGCGGTGGTGGACCGGGTGCGTTTCAAATACGGCGAACGGGGCTGGCGCTACGTGTACATGGAGGCCGGCCACATCAGCCAGAACATCTATCTGCAGGCCACCTCGTTGGGATTGGGTTCGGTGGCCGTGGGTGCCTTTTTCGACGACGAAATCCACCGCCTGGTGGGCATGGATGGTCAGGAGGAAACGGCCATTTATTTGCACGCGGTGGGTGCCCTTTGATGGCGGTAGAGCGTTTTTGAGGGTTTGGGGAAAGAGAAAGCAGCGGCCCGGCAGGCCGCTGCTTTCTCTTTTCGCCACGAGGAACCCTCACGGGATTTCTTCTCGCAAGGCGTTCAGGGTTTTGGTGGTTTTTTCCTCCCGGGCCACCGCGTCCAGCACGGCTACGGCAATCATGTACACGATGTCCCGCACTTCGTCGCCGGTTTGCAGCACGTGCACCGGCGCGCCGATGCCCAGCAGGATGGGACCGATGACTTCGGCCTTGCCCAGCCGGGCCAGGAGTTTGTAGGCGATGTTGGCCGACTCCAGATCGGGGAAGATGAGCACGTTCGCGTCCTTCACTTTGCTGAAGGGATAGCGTTCCTCGACGATTTCGGGAACCACCGCGGTGTCGGCTTGCATTTCGCCGTCAATGGAAAGGTCGGGCCTGCGCTCCCAGACGATTTCCACCGCACGCTTGACCTTTTGGCTCAAGGGGTGTCGGGTGCTGCCGAAGTTGCTGAAGGAAAGCATGGCCACCCGGGGTTCCAGGCCCAGGCGCTTGGCAAAGTCCGCTGTGGCGATGGCAATGTCGGCCAGGTCCTCCGCGGAGGGTTCGATGTTCACCGTAGCGTCCGCGAAGAGGTAAACCTTGCCGTTGACGATGACGATGTAGGTGCCCGAGGCCAATCGGTATCCGGGCGCGGTGCCGTGGATTTGCAACGCGGGACGGATAACTTCGGGGTATTCATGGGCAATGCCCGAAACGGCCGCGTCCGCGTCGCCCATTTTCACCATCATGGGGGCCAGCACGTTGGGGTCCTGGAGCAGTTGATAGGCTCTTTGCAAGGTGACCCCTTTGCGTTGTCGCAATTCGTAGAGGGCCCGGGCGTATTCGTCCATGCGGTCGAAGTGCTTGGGGTCCACAATGCGGGCCTGGCATTCCAGCCCCAAGCGTCGAATGTTCTCTTCGATGATTTCCCTGCGCCCGATGAGGATGGGTTCCGCGATGCCCTCTTCCCGAACCAGGGCCGCGGCCCGGAGGATTTTCGGGTCTTCGCCTTCGGCCAGCACCACCCGTTTGCGAGGGCGCACGGCTTTGGCGTTGTTGATGAAAAAGTGGCGGATGTGCTCGGCTTTGCCCTGCCGCAAGGCCAGTTCTTCCCGGTAGGCTTCCAGGTCGATGTGACGCCGGGCCACGCCGGTTTCCATGGCAGCCTTGGCCACCGCGGGGGCTTCCCAGAGCAGAACCCGGGGGTCAAAGGGTTTGGGAATGATGTACTCGGGGCCGAAGTGGAGCCGCTCCAGCCCGTAGGCCCGGAGTACGCTGTCGGGCACGTCTTGCTTGGCCAGGTCGGCCAGAGCGCGCGCCGCGGCCAGTTTCATCTCGTCGTTGATGGCTCGCGCCCGTACGTCCAGCGCACCCCGGAAGATGAAGGGGAACCCCAGCACGTTGTTCACCTGGTTGGGGTAGTCGGAGCGGCCCGTGGCGATGATGGCGTCGGGACGGGCTTCCTTGGCCACTTCGTACGGAATTTCGGGGTCCGGGTTGGCCAGGGCGAAAATCATGGGGCGCTCGGCCATGCTCTTGACCATTTCGGGGGAGACGATGTTGGCAATGGAGAGGCCGATGAACACGTCCGCGCCCACCATGGCTTCGGCCAGGGTACGGGCATCGGTTTCCGCCGCGAACATTTCTTTGTAAGGGTTCATGCGTTCCTTACGGCCCTTGTAAATCACGCCCCGACTGTCCGTCATGATGATGTTCTCTTTGCGCACGCCCACCTTGAGGAGCAGTTTGGCGGTGGCGATGGCCGAAGCCCCGGCCCCGGAAATGACCACTTTGATGTCTTCGGCGCGTTTTCCCACCAGTTCCAGGCCGTTGAGAAGCGCCGCAGCCACGATGATGGCCGTGCCGTGCTGGTCGTCGTGGAAGACAGGGATGTCCAGCATTTCGATGAGTTTTTCTTCGATGTAGAAGCACTCCGGGGCCTTGATGTCTTCCAGGTTGATGCCGCCGAAGGTGGGTGCAATGGCTGCCACGACGCGAATGAACTCGTCGGGGTCCTGGGTGTTCACCTCGATGTCGAACACGTCCACGTCCGCGAAGCGCTTGAAAAGCACGGCCTTGCCTTCCATAACCGGCTTGGAGGCCAATGCACCCCGGTTGCCCAGGCCCAAAATGGCCGTGCCGTTGGAGATGACGGCCACCAGGTTGCCTTTGTTGGTGTATTCGTAGGCCAGGTCGGGGTCTTTTTCGATTTCCAGCACCGGGTAGGCCACGCCGGGGGAATAGGCCAGGGAGAGGTCGCGCTGGGTGCGCAAGGGTTTGGTGGGGATGATGGCCAGTTTGCCGGGGCGCCCACCCAACTGATGATACGCAAGGGCTTCTTCACGGGTGATTTTGGCCATGGGAGCACCTCCCGGTCTCTTGAGAAGCGTTCTCAAGGATGTGAAAAAGGGCGGTTTGCGGGTTGGCGGCGAGGTTGTATCCGGCTCCTTGTCGGTGGATGGGAATTTTCTACCTCCTCCTTCGGAAGTTCGCTATCCAAGGGAATCCCTTGGGAATGTTTTCGCCCAGGTTGCGGAATTCCCGGTCACGTCCTTTTCATACCCTTTACATACTAACCCCGCACCTCCGCAAAGAGTACGCGTTTTCTTTGGATTTTGCCGAGATGTGACAAAATGCACGGTAGGAGCGGTGGGGCTTGCGATACAGCCGTTGTTTTCAGGCTTCCGGTGGCTTCATCCGGTACTCGGTGAGGTCGTACGGATGGCTGAACGACGGGGAGGCCCACAGGGGAAGACCGAATCCCCCTTCTCGGTGCAACCAAGCGCCACTGCGCTTTTGGGGAAAGAGGCTGGGTTACTATCTTTGGGAAGGCATCGGTGTGTTGCCCACGAGGTCCTCCCAAAGAAAGATCGCCAAGGCAGGACAGGCTTCGCTGGTTCTCCGAAGGATGAAGGGGCTATAGTTCGAGTTTCACCACCGCGTCCAGGTTGCGGGGCCGGTCGGGGTTCAGGCCCTGGGCCACGGCCCGGAAGTAGGCCAGCAGTTGTACCGGTGGCAAATACAGCACGCCCCGCACGGCTTCGGGCAGGCCGCTGTGGAAGGCCAGGTCGGCCTCGCCTTCGGCCAGGGCAAAGGTGGTCGCGGCCATGGCCCGGGCTTCGTCCAGCACCGCGCGCTCGTGGGCCCGGTGCCGCTGGCTCACCAGGCCGACCACCAGGGTGTCGTCCTCCACCAGGCTCTTGGGGCCATGCCGAAACTCCAGGAAGGGGTAGGCCAGCGCGGGGGTCAGGCTGGTCTCCTGGAGTTTGAGGGCCAGTTCCGCGGCCAGGCCGTAGCGCGGGCCGCCCCCCAGCACGAAAATCAACCGCCACGGATGGCGGGCCAGGGCCTGGGCCGCGGCCTCGGCGCGCGGCATCAGCCTTGCGCCGACCTCGGGCAAGCGCTGCATCGCGTCCAGGGCCGCGTCGTCCCCGGCCCACAGCAGGATGCTCGCCACCGCGGCCACATACATGGACGCAAAGGAGCGGGTCTGCACCACGCTTTGCTCCTGCCCGGCTTCCACGGCCAGGGCGAGGTGACCCAGCCGGGCCAGGGGACTCGCGGGGTCGTTGGTGATGACCAGCACCCGGCCCTGGGGTTGGGCGGCCCGGAAGGCCTCCACCGCGCGCACGGTCTCGGTGGTGGTGCCCGAACGGCTCAGCGCG
>JALWJZ010000023.1 GCA_026996855.1 Anaerolineales bacterium | reverse complement strand
GTGGGCGGGTTTGCGGGTAGTAGTGGGTAGGGGCGCAGCGTGCTGCGCCCAGGAGGCGGATGAGCGGATTTGGAGTGCGGCACCTTGGTGCCGCTTTGGAATCGGGTGAATATGCGGATTTGCGGATTTGCGGATATGCGAATGTGCGAATCAACGAACGACCACCGACGAACGACCAACGACTGTCCCCTGCCCACTGCCCACTGCCCACTGTCCCCTGCCCACTGTCCACTGTTCACTGTCCACTGCCCACTGTCCACTGTCCACTGTCCACTGCCCCCTGCCCCCTCCCTGCCTTGCAGTATAATCCCCCCTGACACGGCTCGACTTTCCACGATGCGAGGTGGCTCCCCATGTTTACCAAGGTGCTCATTGCCAACCGGGGCGAGATTGCGGTGCGCATTTTGCGGGCCTGTCGGGAACTGGGCCTGCGCACCGTCGCGGTGTACTCCGAGGTGGACCGCACCGCGCTGCACGTGCGCTACGCGGACGAGGCCTACCCCCTGGGCCCCGCGCCGGCCACCGAGTCGTACCTGAACATGGAGAAAATCCTGGCCGTGGCCAAGAAGAGCGGCGCGGAGGCCATCCATCCCGGGTACGGCTTCCTGGCGGAGAACCCCGATTTCGCCCAGGCCTGCAAGGACGAAGGCATCACCTTCATCGGTCCTTCACCCGAGGCCATCGCGGCCATGGGCGACAAGATGCAGGCCCGGGCCCGCATGAAGGCCGCGGGGGTGCCCGTGGTGCCCGGCACCGAGGCCACCGAGGACCTGAGCGACCAGGAACTCATCGAAGCGGCCCATCGCATTGGTTTCCCCGTCATGGTCAAGGCCGCGGCCGGGGGCGGCGGCAAGGGCATGCGCATCGTGCGCACCCCGGAGGAAATGCCCTCCGCGCTGCAACTGGCCCGCCAGGAGGCCAAATCGGCCTTCGGCGACGAACGGGTGTACCTGGAGAAACTCATCGAGCACGCGCGGCACATCGAGGTGCAGGTGCTGGCCGATTCCTTCGGCCAGACCATCCACCTGGGCGAGCGGGAGTGCTCCATCCAGCGTCGGCACCAGAAACTCATCGAGGAGGCACCTTCCCCCTTCGTGGGCGACGACGAAGAACTGCGGCAGCGCCTGGGCCAGGTGGCCGTGCGCGCGGCCCGCGCGGTGGATTACGTCAACGCGGGCACGGTGGAATTCCTCATGGACCAGGACCGCAACTTCTACTTCCTGGAAATGAACACCCGCATCCAGGTGGAGCACCCCGTGACCGAACTGGTCACCGGCGTGGACATCGTGAAGGAGCAGATTCGCATCGCCCGGGGCCGCGCGTTGCGCTACAGCCAGCAGGACATCCGCATGCAGGGCTGGGCCATCGAGGCCCGCATCAACGCGGAGGACCCTTACAACGATTTCATGCCCTCCATCGGCACCCTGCTCTACCACAGCCCGCCCACGGGCCCGGGGGTGCGGGTGGATACCGGCGTGTTCACGGGTATGGAAATCACCCCCTACTACGACCCCCTCATCGCCAAACTCATCGTGTGGGGGGAAACCCGGGCCCAGGCCATTTTGCGCATGCGCCGAGCGCTGGAGGAGTACAAAATCCTGGGTGTGAAGACCAACATCCCCTTCCACCAGCGCATGCTGGCCCAGTACCGCTTCCTGGCCGGGCACTTCGACACCCGCTTCGTGGAAGAGCGCTTCTCCATGACGGACCACCATGCGGGGGTGCAGGAAACCCACCCGGAAATCGCCGCGCTTCTGGCCACCCTGGTGGCCCACGAGGCCGCGCGCAAGGCCGCGCAAATCATTCGCACGGGCAACGCCGGCCGAACCTCCTTGTGGAAGTGGTACGGCCGGCTGCGTCCGCCTTTCTGAGGGGTCGTTTTTTGTGCGGTGCCTGGGCACCGCTTTGGAGTTACGTGAATTTTCCCAAGCCTTTTGGAATGCGGCGCCTCGGCACCGCTTTGGTATGGCCCTTCCCCGAAAGCGAGGCAATCCATGCAACTGTGGATGGAAAACCCCGACTGGCAGGTCTACGTGATGCCCCGGCGGGACGAATTGGACGAGGCCATGTGGAGTTGGGGCCTGTACGGTCGCCGGTTCGAGGACCCTTACCTGGAGCAGGCCACCTTTGGCGTGGCCTATCGTCACAAGCGCTCCCGCTACCTGCATCGTCCCTACCTGCAGCGTCTGCAAGCCCTTCGTAAAGAAGGGCGGGCAACCTGGCAGGCCGACGACCAGGGTCTGCAGGTGGCCCTGGAGTTCCGTTTGCACGCCACCTTTCCCCTGGTGCAATGGCGACTGCATTTGGCGCACCAGGGGCGCCTGCCCCTGGAGGTGGATGAAATCACCCTCCTGGAGGTGGGACCCCTGCGGCCCGTGACCTCGTCGCGACACCGCTGGGGGTTGGGCTGGTTTCCCTTTGGCTTCTTGCGGATGCGCAAGAAACCCCGGTCCCTGGCCCAGGTGGGGGCCTTGCGTCTGCACCCTTCCCCCGCGCGGCTGGTGGTGCTGGGGCCGCCCTGGCCCTGGGAAGAGGCGCCGCCCCTGTATTCGGAAGACGCGCCCTATCTGCCCTCGCCCCGGGCCCGCACCCCGCAGGGAAGCAAACCCCCGCGGCCCACGGCTCGGGACCACGCCTTTTTGCCCGGCCTGGCCCTGCTGTGGGATGCCCAACACGGTCGAGGGGTGGCCGTGGCCCTGGCCGCCGAGGCCCGTCAGCAGCCCACGGTGGAAGTGCGCCTCCAGAGGTTGCATCCTGCTCTGCGTCTGGCCTACCGCCCCCTGGTGAGCACCTGGTCCCCCGGCCATCGGGAAACCACGCCCTGGGCCTTCCTGGCCCTGTTTTCTCGGGAGAAGCCCGAAGCCTTGCATGCCCTGGCCCGCGCCCTTCCCCAAGAAGCCGTGGACTTTCGCACCACCCTGGCCCAGGCCGAGGGTCGCCTGTTTCGGGTGGCCGGGCAATACCCTCCCCATCCCTGAAATTCTTAGGTTGTTTTGATTTTTTGGTGCTATGCTAAAGGTGCACGGCGAACGTCGGTTCGTCGCGTGGACGAGAGGAGGGTTTTTGCCATCCGAGCCTGGGACGAGGTAGATGCCATGTGGACCAAGGAAGAGGTACGCTGGTTGTTGAAACTGGCGCGTGAGGCTCTGGAGTACGGGGTACGGGGCCTGGAACTGCCCCCCGTGCCGTGGGATCGGCTTCCCCCGCGTTTGCGGGAGCCGGGCGCGTCCTTCGTCACCCTGTACCGTAACGGTGAATTGCGGGGGTGCATCGGCGCTTTGGAGCCGCGTCTGCCCCTGGCCGAGGACGTGCGGGTGCACGCGGTGGCGGCCGCGTTGCAGGACCCCCGCTTCCCCCCGGTGACCCCGGACGAGTTGCCGGAAATCGAGGTGGAGGTCTCGGTGCTCACGCCTTTGCAGCCTCTGGGATATCGGGACCCCGAGGACTTGTTGCGTCGATTGCGGCCCGGCGTGGACGGGGTGGTCATCGAGGACCCGGCCACGGGTCGGCGTGCTACCTTCCTGCCCCAGGTGTGGGAAAAGTTGCCCGACCCGCGGGTCTTCCTGGCCCATCTGTGCCTCAAGGCCGGTTTGCCGCCCGATGCCTGGTTGCATCGGCCCTTGCGGGTGTGGGTTTATCAGGTGGACGAATTTCGAGAGTCGGACCTGCCAGAAATTGCTTTGGGAGCGGAGGAAGCCGGTTATAATGAGCATGCAAGCAGGAGCGGCTTATGAGTTCGCAAAAGAAAGTCTGGCTTGGCCTGGGCCTGGGTGCCGTGCTTCTGGCGCTGTTGCTGGTTGGGGGGGTGTACTATCTGTTGCAGCCCAGCACGCCCACGGCCCGCATTCGGGACGTGATGATCATCCTGCTGGCCGTGGAAGGGTTGCTCATCGGAGTGGCCTTGCTGGTTCTGGTGGTGCAGATGGGCTTGCTGCTGTACGTCCTGCATGAGGAAATTCGACCCATTCTCCGGGATTTTCAGGAAGCAGCCCATACCCTGAAAGGGACCTCGGAGTTCGTGAGCGAACACGTGGCGAGGCCGGTCATCCGGGCCAAGGGGTACGTGGCCATGGTCAAGGCCCTGCGGGATGTGCTGCGGTGGCGGTCTCGCCGTAAGTCCAAAGCCTGAACAGACGTTCTACCCAATCTCACGTGGGAGGTGAAGCCATGGCCGAGCGAAACGATTTTGGAGCCTTCATGGCCGGGTTGTTGGTGGGTGGTGCCATTGGTGCCATTTTGGCCCTGTTGTATGCCCCGCAATCCGGTGAGGAGACCCGGGCGCTCCTTCGGGAGAAAACCACGGAAGTCAAGGAAAAGGCCGCGATGAGCACCGAAGAAGCCCGCCGCAAGGCCGAAGAGGCCCTGCGGGAATTGCGGGCCAAGGTGGAAGAACTGAGCCAGGTGGTACAGGAGCGCCTGGGTGAGGTCAAAGAGCAGGGGAGCATCCTGCTGGAAAAGACCACCAAGCCCCTGCGCAAGGAAAGCGGCGGGGAAGAGGCGGCCGAAGGGTAGTCCCCTTTTTGGAGGGGAACGGCCGGCTTTGAAAAAGCCCACTCGTGGGAAATGTGGCGACTGGGGTTTGGGAAAGGTCCCTTGGGGCCTTTCCCAAATCGTATCTGGAGGCCGAAAGCGGGATGCAGGGTGCAGGCGTTTGACGTTTTTTCGGTCTTGCGGTAAAAATACACTAATCCTTTTGGAGGAGTCTGGAGATGCGTATTTGGAAACCTGTCGTGCTGGGCCTGGTCCTCTTCCTGGCCTTGGCGTTGGCGTGTACCCGTTCCGCCAGCCAGGGCATGCCGCCCACGCCCACCATTGAAATTCAACTGGCGACCCCTGAGGGCGAGATAGCCGTTATGGGGGAAACCCCCCTGGCGCCCCAGGCAGAGCAGACCCCGGTCGTGGAGGCCACACCCACCCCGATGCCGACGCAGCCGCCTACCCCAACACCGGTGCCACCCACGCCCACTCCGGTGCCGACTCAACCACCGGCCCAGCCTTCCCCCACGCCCCTGAACCTGCGGGTGCCGGACAAGTACATCCTCAAATACGGAGAATTCCCTTACTGCATCGCCCGGCGCTTCAACATCCACCCGGATGATTTGCTCCGGGCCAACGGCCTGGGCAAAGGGGCGCGTCCGCCCGCGGGCACGGTGCTGATCATTCCCGAGAACGCCCGGCCCTGGCCGGAAGGCGTGCCGCGCGCGTTGCGTGCCCATCCCACCACTTACACGGTACAGGCAGGGGATACCGTGTACCGAATCGCTTGCAAGTTCGGCGATGTGTGGCCGGAGCAAATTGCCCAGGCCAACGGCATCCCTCTGGCGGATATGGACAAGCCCCTGCCTCTGGGAAAGGTGCTGCAAATTCCGTGAGGTTCTGGGAGACCGGGGTTGGACCTTCCACGCCCTGGTGCGCAAGGAATCGAGGAGCGGTGTGGTCCTCTCGCGGGTTGGGAGGCCATGCCGCTTTGCGTTTTTGAACCGTGAGGTGTCTCGCTGGCCACGGAGATGACCATGACGGCGCCCCTCATCGACACCCACGCCCATCTGGATTTCGAAGCCTTCGACCCGGACCGGGACCAGGTGTTGCGGCGGGCCCGGGAAGCCGGTGTGGTGGCCGTCATCCTGCCGGCCCTGGATGCCACCACGGCTGGTGAGGCGCTGGCCCTGGCCGACGCCGCTTCCACGCCGGACCTGCAACTGTACGTTGCGGTGGGGGTCCACCCCAACAGCGTGGCCCAGGCCTGGCACGGCGCCGACACCCTGGCCCGCCTGCGAGAACTGGCCCGCCACCCCCGAGTGGTGGCCATTGGCGAAATTGGCCTGGACTATCACTGGGACTTTACCCCGCCCCCGTTGCAGAAGCAGGCGCTGGAAGCGCAACTGGACCTGGCTCGCGAACTGGGGTTGCCCGTCATCCTTCATCAGCGGGAGTCGGCCCAGGACCTGCTGGCCATGTTGCGGGCCTGGGCGGTCACCCTTCCTTCGGACCATCCTCGAGGGGTGTTGCATTCCTTTTCCGCGGGACCGGAGGAAGCGGAGCAGGCCCTGGACCTGGGCTTCGCCATTGGCATCACCGGGCCGGTCACCTTCAAGAAGGCCGACACCCTGCGCGCGGTGGTGGCCCAGACGCCTCTGGAGAGCCTCCTGGTGGAAACCGACGCGCCTTTCCTCACGCCCCATCCTTACCGGGGCAAACGCAACGAACCCGCGTATGTGCGCTTCGTGGCCGAAAAGATTGCCGAAGTGAAAGGGGTGCCCTTCGACCAGGTGGCTCGCGCCACCACGGCCCACGCCCGCCGACGCTTTCGCCTTCCCGAAACGGGCCGCGGGCCGAACGACTGAATGTGTCCCTGGGGCCTCCCGAGACCCATTCGCACTTTCACCCATCATGCAAGCCCGTTTCGTCTTCTACGGTTCCCTGTGGGATTTCCTCCCCAAGGCCCGGCGTCACCGGCCGGTGACGGTGGAATTTCGTGCCCCCCAGACGGTCAAACATCTGGTGGAAGCCCTGGGGGTGCCCCATCCCGAAGTGGCCCGTATTGAAAAGGATGGGCAGCCCGTGCCCTGGAGCCACCAGGTGCAGGAGGGGGAGGAATTCCACGTGTACCCCTTCCTTCCGGGGGAGGCGTGGCCCTACGCCCACGCGCCCCGCTTCGTGGCCGACGGCCACCTGGGCCGCCTGGTCGCGTACTTGCGCCTCCTGGGTTTCGATACCCTCTACGACCCGGACTGGGACGACCCGCACCTGGCCCAACTGGCCGCGGCGGAGGAGCGCATCCTGCTCACTCGGGACCAGGGTTTGCTCAAGCGCAACCAGGTGAAGATGGGGTATTGGTTGCGCTCCTTGCAACCTGCCAAACAATTGGAAGAGGTGGCCCGCTATTTCGCCCTGGCCCGATGGGCACGGCCTTTTCATCGTTGCGCCCGGTGCAACGAGCCTTTGGTGGACGTGCCTCGGGAGGCAGTGGCCGACCAGGTTCCCCCTTACATCTGGCGCACCCATACTCGTTTCCGCCGGTGTCCCGCGTGTGGCCGGGTGTACTGGCCGGGCAGCCACGTGGCCCGGTTGCAGGTTTTGTTTCGGCAGGTGCTGGAAGGGTCTTCGTGAGCCGCGGGGGATGCGGTGAGGCCGATTCCGGGCCGGGAGGCCGCGCTTGCGGGTATAATGATTTGCACATGGGAACTCGGCACATCAGGAGGAAACAATGGCACGACGTATTTTTGACGTTATCGAAGCCCCCATCATGGGGCCGGAAGATTTGGTGGTGCGGGTGCCGCCCACAGGGCCGGGGGACTTTCGCTTGGGGTCGCAACTCATCGTGCGGGAAAGCCAGGCCGCGGTCTTCTTCCGAGACGGCAAAGCTCTGGATGTGTTCGGCCCCGGACGGCATACCCTGACCACGGCCAACATCCCCTTCCTCATCGAGTTCTTGGGGAAACTCTTCGACGACCGGTCGCCCTTCACCGCCGAGGTGTATTTCGTCAACCTGCGGGAATTCCCCGACCGTAAATTCGGCACGCCTCAGCCCATCCCCTTCCGAGACCCGGACCTGGGCATGGTGCGCTTGCGGGCGCGCGGGGTGTACGCCTTTCAGGTGGAAGACCCGCGGCTCTTCGTGGAGAACATCGTGGGCCAGCAGGGCCTGTACACCACGGACCGTATCGAAGCCTATTTGCGGGAGACCCTGGTCAGTCGGTTGATGGATTTGTTGGGAGAAGCCCGGGTCAGCCTGTTCGACCTGCCGGCCCTGTATGACGAGTTGAGCGCGGGGGTGCGGGCCCGGGCCGAGGAGGATTTCCGCCGGCGGGGCTTGCGCCTGAAGGAAGTTCGGTTGGTGGCCATCACGCCGGACGAGGAAACGGAGCGAGCCATCAGCGAGCGCGCGGCCATGGGCGCCATCGGCGACATGAACAAGTACATGCAATGGAAGGCCGCGCGCGCCCTGGAGAAGGCCGCGGAGCAGGGTGGCGAGGGCGCTACGGGCACCGGCATGGGCATGGGCGCGGGCATGGGTATGGGCTTTGGCATGGCCCAGATGCTCATGCAGGCCATGCAGGGGGCCACGGCCAGGCCGGAACCCGCTTCTTCATCCGGGTCCGCCCCGGGGCCGGCCCGACCACCTCGGACGGTGGAGGAAATCCAGGCCCTGCTGGACGCGCTGGACATGCAACTGGCCACCGGCCAGATTAGCGAGGCCACGTACCAGCGGTTGGTGGAAAAGTGGCAAAAGCGGCTGGAGGAACTGAAGAAAGGCGGGTAATGGGGAGGGAAGGCGTCGATTTGCTTTTGTCGAGGTGCCAACAGGGGGCACCCCGCAGGCCCCTCCTCCCCAGATAAGGTCCGATTTTCGCGACACCCCGCCTTGCAGGTCATAGGGTGAGCGCTCAGCCGCTCCGAGGGGAGGGTCTTCTCTGCGGGGACATGGCCCGGTCCTTTGAGACCGGACCCCCCACCCGTCTCAAAAAACAAGGTTCAGGAAGGGGACGCCTTTTGGGACGCCCCTTTCGGTTTTCCGGGGCCGTCTCATCCCAGCCGTTGGAGCAGGTGGTTCGCCAGCAGGGCTACCAGGGTCAGATACCCCAACACCAGCAAGCCCCCGTACCATCGGGTGGCCCGATGTTGGTTCCAGAAACCCCGTTGGGCGATTTCCACCAGGCCGTGGGCCACCAGGGTTACCAGCAGGAAGGCGAAGAGTTCCCACAAGCCCTGGAGCAGGGGTACGTGGCCGGGCAGAGTGCGGCGCACCACCATGCCCAGGGCCGCACCCCATATCCACCACCCCGAGACGGCCTTCAGCCAGGCCTGGGACCACCCGGCCAGGAGATAGAGCATCAGCATTGCCGGGCGGGGGGCGTGCTCCCACGGCATGCCCAGGGCCACCAGCAGGGCCGAGGCCAGCAAAACGCCCCAGCGCTGCAACGGTCCCGTTTCGGAACCGGCCGCGCGGCCCTTCAGGTAGTGCCATATGCTCCACCCCGCGAGGGGCCACCCCAACCAGGCGAGGAGAAAAGCCCACGCGGGCGTTCGTCCCAGCAGGAAAAGCCCTGCCAGCACCAGGACCAGGGTGGCGGCTACCAAAACCTGCAGGGACCAGGGTTCCTCCAGCGTGTCGGGGCCGTAACCGTAGCGATACAGCCTCACCTGGAAGGGCCGCAGTAGCGAGGCCCAGAACCGGGGACGGTAGACCCGGTCCACCACCTTCTCTTCGGTGAAGTAACTGGGGTCCACGAAGAGCAAACGGGCCACGTGCCGGGCCGCGGCCGCGTCTTCCCGGCTCAGGGCCTGGACCTCTTCCCACGCGGGTTGCCAGTGGCCGTTGGCGGCCATGCGATGCAGGCTTTGGGCCTGTTCGACTCGCGATTGTCGCTGGTGACGGTCCTCCTTGATGTGTTGCCAGAGGGCTTCCACGTAAGGCCGGGCGGCTTCCGGGTCCTCCCGTTGCAGCGCTTTCACGATGCGCAACAAATCGCGCCAGCGCTCCTCCGCCTGGGCGCGGCGGGCCTCTTCGATGAGGCGTTCCCGGTCTCTGGAGGACATCATGGGTCACCTCCCCTGGGCAAGGGCCGGATATATTTCGGAACAGCGCTTCCCATTATACGCCGCCCAAAGGCACCTCGTTGACCCTGCTGCCCCTGGCCCTTGTTTCATGGCTGGAAAATTGCGGCCCAGTAAGGGGTGACCAATCGGGGGCGATGGGGGAGCAGGCGCCGCCACATGACCCGCAGCGCGCTTGGGTTGTGGTCCATGAGCCAGAAGGTGCGCCCCAGCCGGGCCGCGGCTTCGCCTGTGGTGCCGCTTCCCGCGAAGAAGTCCAGCACCACCTGGCCGGGCCGGGTGTAGACCCGCACCAGGCGCAGGAGCAGGCCCAGGGGCTTTTGGGTGGGGTAGCCGGTGCGCTCCCGGCCCGAAGTGGGTACGATGGTGTGCCACCATACGTCGCCCGGCGGGGAAGCGCCGTAAGGCGCGCGGCCGCGCTCGGGAAAGGGTCGTCGGGCCTCCGCTTCGTCGAACTGGTAAGCCTGGGGGTCCTTGGCGTACCAGAGCAGGGTGTCGTGTTTGCGGGGCCAGCGTCGGCGGGGGCGACCGCCGTAGTCGTAGGCCCAGACGATTTCCCCCATGAAATGGGCCGCGCCCCAAAGTGCGTCCATGAGCACTTTCACGTAGTGCACTTCCCGCTGGTCCAGGTGCAGGATGAGGCTGCCGTGGCCGCGCAAGAGGCGCCGGGCTTCCAGCAGGCGGGGTTCCAAAAAGCCTAGGTAATCCTCGAACAGGTCCGGGTATTCGGTTTCGTCCACCACGGAAACGCGGTAACGCCGGTCGTGGAAGCCGATGCGGGTACCCGCGGGGTCCTGGCGCGCCTGGATGCGGCGGAGACGGCGGGGCTTGCGGGTGTTGAAAGGCGGGTCCACGTAAATGAAATCCACGGACGCGTCGGGCAGGGATTGCAAAAAAGGGAGGTTGTCGCCGAAAAAGATGGTGTTCATGGTCAAGCCGCAGCCCTCCAGCGAGGGTTTTTGGTGCCTTCATTAGGCCTTGAAAAACGCGTTCCTGCGGGGTGTTCTGAGGTTCCCTTCCTCCAACTTACCCGCCAAGCGAAACCCTCCTCCTTCAGCGAAATCGTACCCCCCTCGGGGTTATGGGGAGCCGCAGGGCCGAAAAGCCTCGGAAAAGGCAAACGCCCCTGTTCATCCTCACCGCCCCCGAATTTCCCGCCAGGAGAGGCCCTCTTTCAGCAAGTAGTACCACCCAAGGAGGGTCACGGGGAGCCATAGCGCCGCGTGCAGGGTGAGGGTGTAACCCGCGGCCACGGGTTTGGGCACGCCGTAGGCCATGAGCACCGCAATGCCCGGCGCGTCGAAAGTGCCCACATAACCCGGCGCGGAGGGTAGCGTGGTGGCCAGGTTGACCACCCCGTTCATCAACATCAGGGCGAAGAAACTCACCTGGAAGTCGAAGGCGTGCATGACGAACCAGTATTTGGCCGTTTCCAGCAACCAGATGACCACCGAAGTGGCGAACACCATCCAGGCTTCCCAGGGGGAACCCAGCGCGGCCAGGCCCTGGAGAAAGCGGTGCACCAAAGGCAACATGCGCTCTTCCCAGCGGGTCGGGAGGCGGGCCAGCACCCGTTCGGCCCAGTTTTCGGTTTGCCGGGGAAAGGCCGCGGCCAGGAGAAACGCGATCAGCGCGCCCATGAAAAGCCCGGTGCCACCCAGGGCCAGGGTACGGATGTCGCCCACGAATCCAGAATCCGCGGTCAACCGAGTGAGTTCCGGGAGGTTCACGAAGATGAAGGCCAGCATGACCACCCCGTCGTACACCCGTTCCACCAAGATGGTGGCCGCGGACGCGGAGATGGGTACCCCGTGCTTGCGCTTGAGCAACACCGCGCGCAGGGCCTCGCCGGCCCGGGCAGGGAAGATGTTGTTCCCCATATAGCCAATGGTGACCAGGGGGAAGAGTTCCCGGGTGGACACCCGGGCTACGGGCCGTAAGAGATAATGCCAGCGCCAGGCGCGAATCACCAGGCCCACCATGTACACGGCCACCCCGGGCAGAATCCAGCCGTAGCGGGCCTGGCGCACCAGGTTCCAGACCTGCTCCAGGTGCAGGCCTTTCAAGGCCCAGTAGAGAAAGACCAGGCTGAGCAACAAGCCCAGCAATCCCGTCCAGCGTCGCATGTGTTCTTTGCTCCCTTTGGTTGTGTGGCGCCAGAACCTTCAAGACTCCTCGGGCGCATCGGGTACGGCCCAGGCCGCGCTGGCTTTGAAGGTAACCAGCACCTCTCGGCCGGGTTCCAGGCTCAGGTCCTCGGCCGCGATGCGGGTCACCCGGGCCACCAGACGCATGCCCTGGGGGCCTTGCAGCACCACTTTGACCAAAGCGCCCTGGGGCCACACCTCCACCACCCGGGCGGGGATGCGGTTGCGGGCGCTGGAACGGGGCTGCGCCTGGGGCGGCCACAGAGCCAGAATTTCAGGCCGTAAGGCCACCAGTACCCGGGCGCCCGGACGCGCCCGGCCCAGGGCCATGAGGCGCAGACCGTGGCTTTCCAGGTAAAGCAGGCCGTTCTCCGCTTCGAGCACCCGAGCCGGAAGCAGGGTTTCCACGCCGGCCAGTCGGGCCACCGCGGGGTTCACCGGCATGGTGAGGATTTGATCGGGCGTGCCCACCTGCTGGATGCGGCCGTTCATCATCACCGCGACGCGATGGGCCAGGGCCAGGCCTTCGTTCAGGTCGTGGGTGACGTACACCGCGGTGATGCCCGTCTCCCGCAGGAGGCTGTGCAGTTCGTCCAGGAGCCGGGTTCGGGTGGGGGCGTCCAGGGCCTGGAAGGGTTCGTCCAGGAAGAGGATTTGGGGTTCCAGGGCCAGGGCACGGGCCAGGGCCACCCGCTGAGCCTGACCGCCGGAAAGTTGACGGGCCGACTGCCGGGCCAGGTCCAGAATGCCCAACCGGGCCATCCATCGGCGGGCGCGCGCTTCTCGTTCTTTTGGGGGAAAGCCGTGCAGGCGCAGGCCCAGGGCCACGTTGTCGGCCACGGTGCCTCGGAGTAGATAGGGCTGTTGGAGCACCACGGCAATATGCCGACGGTAGGACAAACTGCGCCGGAAGTCCACGGGCTTCCCCCGGAAGCGTACCTGGCCCCGTTTAGGGGGAAGCAGGGCGGCCAGCACCGCCAGCAGGGTGCTTTTGCCCGCGCCGTTGGGGCCGATGACCGTCAGGGTCTCGCCGGGGAAGACGGCCAGTTGGGGCACGTCCAGCGCCCAATGCTTGCGCCGGGGAACCCAGAGGTCGCGGGCTTCCAGCAGGGGTTCCGTCATGACTCCACGTCCTGCTGTTGCACGAAGGTGAGGGTCGCGTTGACCAGGAAGGCCAACCCCAGCAGAATCAATCCCAGGGCGATGGCCTGGGCGAAGTGCCCGCGTCGGGTTTCCAGCACCACCGCGGTGGTGAGCACCCGGGTGTGGTCGCGCAGGTTGCCGCCTACCATGAGGGACGCACCCACTTCGGAAATGGCCGAGCCGAAACCGGCCATGACCGCAGCCAGCAGGAGCAGGCGGGCCTCCCGCCAGAGGAGGAGGACCATCTGCCAGTGGGAGGCTCCCAGGCCCAGGAGTTGCCACTGCAAACGGGGGTCCTGGCTTTGCAGGGCCGAAACGGTCAGGCCTACCACCATGGGCAGGGCCAGCAGGGTCTGGGCCAGCACCATGATGCGGGGGGTGTACATCCAGCCCAAGAAACCCAGGGGGCCGGAGCGCCAGAAAAGCAGGGCCAGGAACAGGCCCACCACCACCGGGGGCAGGGCCATGCCGGTGTACACCGCGCTCAACCATACCCGGCGCCCCCGGGGGTGGCGCAACGCCAGCCAGGTGCCCAGGGGCAGGCCCAGGAGCACGCTCAACAGGGTGGCCAGGCCGGAAATGCGCAACGACCGGGCCACGATGGCCCATACTTCCGGGTCTCCCTCGAACAGAAGGCGCAGGGCTTCCACGAATCCACGCCAGAGGACGTCCATACGCGCCTCTCCGATGCATGGAGGCGGGGGTGTCCTTTATTCGACGTGGCCTGCCACGCGCGTGGCCGCCGCGGCCATGAGCGCGGCCGCGCGCGGCAGCACCTCTTCGTCAAAGTCGAACCGGGGATGGTGGTGCGGCGCGTCCAGGCCTTTCTGCGGGTTGGCCGAGCCCACGAAGAAATAGCACCCCGGCACCCGCTCCAGGAAGAAGGCCATGTCTTCCGAACCCATGGTGCGGGCATCGGTGTCGATATGGGCCTCGGGCCAGACTTCCTGCAGGGCCTGGCGCACCTGTTTCGTGACGTGGGGGTCGTTGACCACCGCGGGTGTGGCCTCCACCCAGCGGGTTTCGGCCTGCACCTGAAAGGCCGAGGCCAGATGGCGGGCCAGGGCTTCCACCCGCTGTTTCACGTAGGTTCGGGTTTGGGTCTTGAAGGTGCGCAAGGTGCCCTTGAGCAGCACTTCCTCGGGAATGACGTTGAACGCGCTTCCGCCCTGCACCTGGCCGATGCTCAAGACCGCGGTGTCCAGGGGGTCCACTTCCCGGGCTATGAGGCTTTGCAGGGCCACGATGAGGTGTCCCGCCGCGGTGATGGGGTCCCGGGCCAGGTGGGGCATGGCGCCGTGGCCGCCGTGGCCCTGGAGACGGAGGGTCACTTCGTCGGCCGCGGCCATGACCGGACCTTCGCCCAAGCCAATCCAGCCCACGGGCGCGCCGTTCCACAAGTGCAGGGCCAGGGCCACGTCCGCAGGGAAGCGCTCCAGCACGCCTTCTTCGATCATGCGGGCCGCGCCGCCCAACCCTTCTTCCGCGGGTTGGAAGAGGAAGATGTAGGTGCCGGGGAGGTGCTCACGGGATTCGGTGACCATGCGGGCCACGGTGAGGGCCACGGCCATGTGCCCGTCGTGGCCGCAGGCGTGCATCACGCCGGGATGCCGCGAGGCATAGGGCACGTCGTTGGCTTCCTGGATGGGCAGGGCGTCCATGTCGGCCCGAAGGAGCACCCGTTTGCCGGGCCTGCCGCCCTGCAACACGGCCACCACCCCGGTTTTAGCAATGCCGGTGTGCACTTCCAGGCCCAGGTCATGCAACACCTGCGCCACCCGGGCCGCGGTGCGTTCTTCCTGAAAGCCCAATTCCGGGTGCATGTGAAAGTCCCGGCGCAGTTCGCGCGTCCAGGGGAAAAGTTCCCGGGCCTGTTCCATCCATGTTTTCATGGCGACCTCCTGAGTGGGGGATGGTGCTTGTACGTTCCAAACGAACAGGGGCGCACCACGGCGCGCCCCTGTTGACTTTTGGTTTGGAAGGGCCTCCATGGGGCTGGAACGAAAGCTGTCCCGCGCCCGTGTCCCAAGACCCGTCGGAAAGGAAACCCCTTCACGCACCTTCCGAAGGCGTTTCCCTTGGTTCTTCGGCTGCTTCCGTGATGCTCACCTGGGCCGCGGGCGCGCCTTCGTCGCTCATGGCCTCCGAGGCGGTCTGGGTTTCGGCCTCAGCCGGGGTCCCTTCCTCGGCGGCGGGGGTTTCGGTGGCCTCCGCCGCTGCCGCGGCCTCCAGTTCCGCCTGGGCTTCCTGCAAGGCCAGTTGCAGGTCCAGGTCCGCGTAAGCCAGCGAGTCCACCTTCTTGATGCTCAAGCCAATGCGTCGGCGCTCCGGTTCGATGCGGATGATGCGCAAGGTGAGTTCTTCGCCCACCTGAAGCACTTCCTTGGGATGCTCAATGCGCTGGTGGCTGATTTCGGAAATGTGAATCAACCCTTCCAGGCCGTTTTCCAGGCGGGCGAACGCACCGTAGCGTTCCAGGCGGGTGATGGTGCCCCGCACCAACTGGCCCACCCGCAACTGGCTGGCCTTTTCCTGCCACGGGTCCTCTTGCAACTGGCGGATGGAAAGGCTGATGCGTCGGCGCTCGGGGTCCAGACCGATGACCTTGACCTCTACTTCCTGGCCTTCCTCCAGAACCTCGGAAGGATGACCGATGTGGTCCCAGGAAATCTCGGCAATGGGCACCAGGCCGTCGGCTGCACCCAGGTTCACGAAGGCGCCGAAGTTGGTGAGTTTGGTCACCCGGCCCGTGAGCACATCGCCCACCTGCAATTTTTCGATGAGTTGGCGCTTGAGTTCTTCCCGGGCTTCCCGACCGGCCGCGCGTTCGGAAAGAATGAGGCGCCGCCGTTCCGGGTTGACCTCGATGATTCGCAAAGGCAGGGTTTCGCCAATGGCTGCGGTCCATTCCTGGGGATTGCGGCCCCCCCAGGCTTCCTTGTGGACCCGAAGGATCTGGGAGGCCGGAACGAAGCCCCGCAATCGGCCAAAGCGTACCACCACCCCGCCCCGGTTGACGGATTCAATGGGCAGGAAGATGATTTCTTCGGATTCCATGGCCTGACGGGCCCGTTCCCAGTCTTCCCATTCCAGCGCCTGGCGGTAGGACAGAATGGGGGTGCCGTTCTTGTCAAAGTTGACCACGTAAACCGGGATTTCCGCGCCTTCTTGCAGGGCGGCTTTGTCCTCCTCGCTCAGGTCTGCGTAGTCATCCGGGGGAATCCAGCCATCGACTTTGGACCCCAGGTTGACCCAAATGCCCTGGTCGCCGATGGTAGAAATCACCCCACGGACGGTTTGACCCTTGCGAACGGAGGAGGGCGCAGCATCTTCTTGCTGCATCCAATCGTCCATGGTCATGTTTTCTTCGGCTTGCTGTGGTTGAGATACGAATTGTTCTTCGGACATGGCGGACGTTCTCCTTCAAAAAACGATTTGGTCTCCCCATTATAGCAGGAAGCCCGGTCTTGCACAGGGTGAAAAAAGGGGAATTTGGATCGAAGTTTGGAGAGCCGCCCAGGCCAGTGGGGAAACTTCTCAATTTTCTCATGCAACCGAATCGGTGCGCGTGGGTTTTTGACGGTATACTGATCCCAGGAGCGGCGGGTATGGGGAAGCATGTGCGTGAAATCCCGACCAATTATGTGGATTTGGTCTTCGAAGGCGGGGGCATCAAGGCCATCGGCCTGGTGGGCGCGCTGGCTGCATTGGAAGAGGCGGATTACCAACCGCAAAACATGGCGGGTACGTCGGCCGGGGCCATTGTGGCGGCTTTGTACGCGGCCGGGTATTCGGCTTCCGACCTGTACGAGATTTTGACCCAGGAGGCTTTTCCCGAGTTCTTGGATAAAGGCCCCGAGGATTGCCTTCCCTTGATAGGGCCGCTGGTAAGCGTGGCGCAAGCCTTTGGACTGTATGAAGGGGAGCGCCTCTATCGGCGCATCAAAACCTTGCTGGCCGCCAAAGACGTGCGTACCTTTGCCGATCTGCGCCATCCCTGGTTTTACGGCCACGACAACCCCTTCTACCGATATCGCATGTACGCGGTGGTGTCGGATTTGACCCTGCGCCGCATGTTGGTGCTGCCAGCCGATGCGGAGGCCCTGGGCGTGGACCCCGACGACCTGGAAGTGGCCCAGGCGGTGCGCATGAGCACGAGCATCCCCCTGGTATTCGAGCCGGTGTTTTTCAAGAACCCGAGAACCGGACAGACCCACATCCTGGTGGATGGCGGGTTGCTCTCCAACTTCCCGGTGTGGCTGTTCGACACCGAGGAGGGCGAAATTCCCCCCTGGCCCACCTTTGGGTTGCGTTTGGTGGAAGAAGACGTGCGTCGTCCTGCCCTGGTGGATGGGCCTCCGGGGGAGTACCGGCCTATCGAGAACTTTCTCGAGTTCCTGTTCCGTTTGGTGCAGACCATGGTGGAGGCCCACGACCGGCTGTACATCGAAAACGCGGACTTCGCCCGCACCATCCCCATTCCGTCCCTGGGTATCCCCACCCTCAAATTTCACCTGTCGGATGAAGAGCGAGAAGCCCTGTATCAAGCGGGTTATCAGGCGGCCAAGAAGTTTCTGGAAACCTGGGATTTCCAGGCGTACATTGATGCCTTTCGTCAGAAACGGAAGACGGTGTCCCGGCGGGCCTTGTTGCAGCAATACATGGCAGGGCAAAAGGGTGGATGAAGATGCGAATTTGCGGATATGCGAATAAGCGGATGTACGGTGGGAGTTCAGCGGGTCAGGAACCAAAGGGCCACGCGCGGGGCGAGGTAGGCTTCCAGGAAAGCGGCCAGCAACATGAGGGGGAGCACCGCGCCCAGGAAAATCCGCGTCCAGATGCCCAGGCTGGTGATCCACACTTCCCCCAGGCTGCGCTGACGGGAAGGGGTGATCCACCGGGCCCCTAAGCGCAACAGGGAAGCGCCAAAAAGCACCAGCGCCGGAACCTCGGCCACGCCGTGGGGGAGCACGAAACCCAAGAAGAACTCGGTCGGGGTCGTCAGATTCAGGAATTGCATGTAAGCCATCGCGCCGCCCAGGATGCCGAAGGGCAGCATGATGACCAAAAGCCCGACTACGCCAAAACTCATCACCCCCAGCAGCCAGGCCAGGAACAGGGCCCGCATGTTGTGAAGGAATAGGGCCAGGGGAAGGCGACCGGCCCCGCCCAACACCGAGGCGTGCAGCCAGCGTTGCAGGTTTTGGAGATAGGTGTCTGGGTCGCGTATGGACTGGGGCAAGAGATGGGGGTCGATGGAAGCCAGTTCCCGGGCCACGGTGGCGTAGCCAATCCCCATGGCCGCCAGGAGCAGGGCCAAGACGCTCAGGCTCGGAAGGGCGAGGCGCCGCACTTCCGGCCATACCGCGCGGGCGTACCATTCCCGCAGGTTGCGGGCTTCGCCCACCACCGCGCGCCGGTACAGCCGCCACAGGGTGCCCAGGTTGATGACGTCCATCTCCCGGTTGAGAAGGGCCTCCCGGTTGAAGTAGGCCAGGCCCACCCGCACGATGAGCGCGGTGGTCAACAGCAGGGCCAGCACGATGTACCACAACACGTGGTACTGCCGCCAGAAGAGGAACATGCTCTCGGCCTGGAGAAGCAGCGCGATGGGCACGATGATGAGGGTGGCCAGCAGGTTCGCGGCCCGTACCGAGGTGGCCTGGGTGGACATGAGCACGGCCGCGCTCACCATGAGTACACCCTGAGTGACGGTGAGCACCACCACCGCGGCCAGGGTCATGGGTTCGGGTTTCCAGTCCAGCCGCCACATCAGCACGCCAATGTAACTGAGGATACCCAGGAAACTGGCCAACAGAGGGAGGACCAGCACGGACAGGAGTTTCCCCAGATAGAGTTGGGCGTCCTGAATGGGCGCGATGAGCAGCGGTTCGATGGTGTTGCGCTCCCGTTCCCCCGCGAAACTCTCCAGCGCGATGACCAGGGAGATGGACAGGGGGAAGAAGCCTACCACCAGGAGCAGAAAGGGGAAGAAGCGTTCGGCCACGATTTCCGCACCGAAGCGTTCCACGAAGCCTACCATGCGCCTGGCCACGAAGTTCATCAGGAAGGGGAAGAACAGGGTGAAACCCACGATGGGCGTGACGATGCGCCAGTCCCGGCTCTGGTCCAGCAATTCCCGGTGCAGGATGACCAGCACCGGCCGCCACCAGGCGCGCGTCCGAGAGAGCCAACGGGCTGGTGATAAGGTGGCTCCAGGGCTATGCGGCTTGAGGTAGGCTTTCGGTTTTTCCATGCAAACGCTCCATCAAAGCCAGGTAGGCGTCTTCCAGGGTTCGGGGGACTTCTTCCAGCCGGGTAACGGGCCAGCCGGCGTGCAGCAAAGCGCGCAACAGCCGGGGGTTGTCGGCTTCACCGCGCGGTGGACGCACCACCAAAGAAGTGGGCTGCTGCTCTTCCACCTGAAAACCCGGTGGCAGGGGTGGTGGATCGGTTCGGGGTTCGGCCAGCACCACCCGAAACCGAGGTGGCCCCAAGGCCTGGTCCTTCAGTTCCTCCGGGGTGCCCAGGGCCACCAGGCGACCCTGATCCAGGATGGCGATGCGGTCGGCCAGGGTCTCGGCTTCCACCAGGTTGTGGGTGCACAGGATGATGGCCCGTTCCTCGGAGCGCAGGGAGGCAATGGCCTGCCGTACCCGACGGGCGCTTTCCGGGTCCATGGCCGAGGTGGGTTCGTCCAAAAGCAAAGCCTGGGGGTGGTGGAGCAGGGCTCGGCTCAACGCGAGTTTCTGGCGCATGCCCTTGGAGTAGTTCCCGATACGCTGATGGCGAAATTCCCAGAGGCCGAAGAAGGTGAGCCAATGCCGGATGCGTCGGGCGCTGGCTTCAGGGGGGAGGTCGTACAGCCGGGCGAAGAAGGTCAGGTATTCCAGCGCGGTCATACGGGTGTACAGGCCGTGTTGTTCCGTCAGAACACCCACCAGGCTTCGCACCTCGTCGGGGGATTGGGTCACCTCATAGCCGCCGATCCAGGCCCGGCCCCGCGAAGGGCGCAACACCGCGGACAGCATGCGCACGGTGGTGGTCTTGCCCGCGCCATTGGGCCCCAGGAGGGCCAGGATTTCGCCGGGATGCACTTCCAGGGTCAGGTCGCGAACGGCCCAAAATCCCTCGAAGGATTTGCTCAGCCCTTCCGTACGAATCATCGTTTGCGCTTCTTCCTCTTGCGTCGGGTTTTCCGTTTATCGGACCCGGCGGATGCGGTCCTGACTACGGGTACTTCCGCCTTGGAGGGTTTCCGATGACGCCACCACAGCATCCCCCCCGCCAACACCACAACCACGGCCATCAAGGTTTGGTTGACGTTAATGGTACCCAAAGGCGCGGGGTCGAGGCGAAGGAATTCCAGGAAAAAGCGGCCCGTTCCGTAGATGACCAGGTAAAGCAAAAACAGGTCGCCGGGGAGCAGATGACGACGCCAGCGGCGATGAATGTATATGAGTGCGGCCATGTTGAACAGGTTCCACAGGGATTCGTACAGGAAGAGGGGATGGTAGTGGCTCACGTTTTCGTACCCGGGCATCCGGTAAGCGGGTTCGATGTAAATGGCCCAGGGCAGGTCCGTGGGACGGCCGTACAGTTCCTGGTTCACGTAATTGCCCCAGCGCCCGATGGCCTGGCCCAGGGCAATGCCCGGTGCCGCGGCATCGGCAAAGTGGGCAAAGAGGTGTGTGCGCTTGGTAAAGCGCAAATACAGGTAAAGGCTTGCCACGCCGCCCAGGAGCACGCCGGGCATGCCCAGGCCGCCCTTCCAGATGGCAATGGCTTCCAGGGGGTGGGTGAGGTAGTAGCGGGTGGTGTATCCGGCTTCGATCATCGAAGCCGGGGGAAAGAGCACGTGCCACAGGCGCGCACCGATGACCCCACCGATGACCAGCCAGGGCACCAGGTCCCAAATCCACTCCGGGCGCAGGCCGTGCAGGCGGGCCCGTCGCGCTGTGAGCCAGCTACCGGCCAACACCCCGAGCATGATGATGAGGCCGTAGGCGTGCAGGGTGAAGGGCCCGATTTGGAACGTCATGGGGCTTCCTCCTTTGGCCTCAGCAGGCCGGAACGATGAACGTACGCGCGCATGTAAGCGATGCGCTGCAACGCGGTGATGTGCGCGCCCAGCGCCACCAGGGCCATGCCCACCAGGGGATACCCCAAAATCAACGTAGGGGCCAGCACCAAATAGCGCTCGAAGCGGGTCAGTACCCCCACTTTGATGTCGATGCCCAGGGAGGCTCCCCGGGCCCGGATGTAGGACACCAGCACGGCACCGGAGGCAGCCAGGTAGGCCAGCAAAACCCCCAGGTGATTTCCCTGGGTGGTGAAGTACCACAGCACGCCGCCGATGATGGCCAGTTCTGAGTAGCGGTCCGAGACGGAATCCACGAACGCGCCCCAGGTGGTGCTTTCGCCTTTGAGCCGGGCCATGGCGCCGTCCAGCGCGTCGAACGCGCCCATGGCCATCATGACCAGACCACCCGTGAGAAACTCACCTCGGGCCAGGAACAGCGCGGCCACGAAGTTCCCCGCCACGCCGATGAAGGTCATGGTGTTGGGGTGCAGGCCCAGGGAAAGGAAGATGCGGGCGCCGAAGTTGAGCAGGCCCCGAAAGTGCTCCCGGGCCCAGTCGGCCAGGACGAAGGGTGCGCGTGTCACCCGGGAGCGGGGACGCGATGGTGGGGTCGAAGACGAGGAGGAATGGGTCATGGAGGACCTCCCATCAAGGAAACCATTGGTGCAGGCGTTCCCAGGCCGAGGGAATGCGCGCGCGAGGGGCATCGGTAGAAAGGGTGGAAGCCCGGTGTCGCCAGGCCCAGGCTGCGGCCGCCCAGGCCCAGGGCGGCGGCTCTGGGGGCTGCCAGGGGAGCATTTCCCGTTCCACCCAGCGGGTATCCACCCGCCCGGCCACGAAATCCGGGTGCTCCAGCACGTCCATCAAAAAGGGCAGGTTGGTGGAGAGGCCCAGGTACAGGGTGTTTCGCAGGGCCTCGAGGAGCCGACGGCGGGCCTGTTCCCGGTTTTCCCCATGCACGATGATTTTGGCCAGCAGGGGGTCGTAGTAGGGGGAAACGTCCAGGCCGGGGGCCATGCCCGAGTCCACCCGCACGCCCGGGCCCTGGGGTTCCTGCAGGGCCAGCACTTTCCCCGAGGTGGGGATGAACGCTCGGGCCGGGTCTTCGGCGTACACTCGGGCTTCCATGGCGTGCCCGCGTGGGGTGCGCCGCGCCAGCCAGTCCGGCAGGCGTTCGCCCGCGGCCACCCGAATCTGCCACTGAACCAGGTCGATGCCCAGCACCATTTCGGTGATGGGGTGCTCCACCTGGAGCCGGGTGTTCATTTCCAGGAAGTAGAACGCCTGGGTTTCCGGGTCGAGGATGAATTCCACCGTGCCCGCGTTCACGTAGCCCACAGCCTGGGCGGCCTTGCGCCCCGCTTCCATCAGTGCCTGACGGGTTTCCGGGGCCAGCACGGGGGAAGGGGTTTCTTCGATGATTTTCTGGTACCGGCGTTGCACCGAACATTCCCGTTCGTACAGGGCCAGGGTGGTGCCGTAAGGGTCGGCCAGGATTTGTACTTCCACGTGATGGGCATGGGGAACGTATTTCTCCACCAGCAGGCGGTCATCGCCAAAAGCGGAGAGCGCCTCCCGGCGGGCTGCGTCCGCGGCTTCGGCCAGTTCCCGGGGGTTCCACACCACCCGCATGCCTTTACCACCGCCGCCCGCGGCCGCCTTGAGGAGCACCGGGTAGCCCAGCCGGTCCGCGGCCCGGGCCAGGTCTTCGTCGCTGCGAAGGTGGGAGAAGCCGGGAACCACAGGCACCCCGGCGCGTTGCATCCGTTCCCGGGCCTGGGCTTTGTCGCCCATGAGGGCCATGGGTTCGGCCGGCGGGCCGATGAATACCAGGCCGGCTTCCTGCACCGCGCGGGCAAAGCGGGGGTTTTCCGAGAGAAAGCCGTAACCGGGATGTACGGCTTCTGCGCCGCTCTTTTTTGCGATTTCCAGCAGGCGGGGGATGTTCAGGTAGGATTCACCGGCCGGTGGCGGACCCAGGAGATAGGCTTCGTCGGCCAGGTGTACATGGGGCGCGTGGGCGTCGGCCTCGGAATACACGGCCACGGTGCGAATGCCCATCTCGCGACAGGCCCGGATGACCCGCACCGCGATTTCACCCCGATTGGCGATGAGCATTTTGCGAAACATCACCCCTTCTTCTCCCTGCACGGTGTAGGGCATGGGCTTTTGGGGGTTTCCACATGGAAGAGAGGCTGTCCAATCGGGCATGATTGTATCACGGAGTAGGCAGGGACAGGCCCTGGCGCAGGTAAAGTTGCCAGTGGGGCCAGGCGCGGGCGCGGGTGAAGCCTTCCGGGGGATGGCGGACGAATTCGTTGAGCATGGGGCCGCCCACGTGGGGCATGGGCCGGGTGGGGACCACCAGAGCATCTACGAAACGGGCCGGGTTGCTCAGGGCGAAGGGATAGGCGGCATCCGCAGGGAGGAGGAAAGGCCGGGCCGAGCCGGTGCGGGCCACCAGCCGATACGCGCCCCGGTCGTCCAGCAGGACGCGCTGGGGCGGGAAGCCGCGCAAATAGCGGGCGATGTCCATCTCTTCCAGGGCCTGGGCGCGTGGTCGCGCTTGCAGGAGCACCGCCTGCCAGGCGCGGGCTTCCCCCGAAAGCCCCATCATGTGGCTCGAGGCCAGGGTGAGCAAACCGCCCAGCACCACCCAAAGCCGCGCCGCGCGAGGCATGGAACCGGGCACCCCGGCCAGCGCGATGAGGAGCAGGGTACCCCGGGCAAAGGCCGGTTCGTACACCATGCCCCAGGCCCGCACCGTGGTGACGAGCAAGAGGGGGAAGAGATAGACGCCGATACGTTTCGGACGGTAGCGGAGGACGAGGAGGAACACCAAAGGGTAGAGCGGCGTGGCCAGGAGGTCTTGTGCAACGGACCGCAGGGCCAGGGGCCAGCCCACGATGGGCTCTTCCAGCAAGACCCGACCGTAAACGAACAGGCTGGACTCGGGATGGTGGAGGAACTGGAGGGGGTTGTCGGTGAACACCCAGTTCACGTACATCCAGATGCCCGCGGCCCAGACCACGGGGAAGAGGAGCACGAACGTGGCGGCCAGGATGCGGCCGGGCGTGCGTTCCCGCAGGAAGAAGGGGGCGGCCAGGCCGTAACCCAGAGCGAAGCCCAGGGCATGGTGGTTGACGAAGAAGGCCAGGCCCAGCAACATGCCGCTGACGAAGCCTGCCTGCGTGTAGCCATCACAAACGAAACGAAGGAAGAAGAACCAGGTGAATACCAGCAGCAGAAGCATGAGGACGTGGCTCAACGCCTGGGTGCTCAGGTAGAGGGCTGCTGGCGTGAGCATGGCGCTGCCCAGGGTCAGCAGGCTTTGCCAGGGGGCGAAACCAGCCCGAACCATGCGCCCCAGCGCCACCCAGGCCACCGCGCTGCCCATGAGCGCGGCCAATAGCGAGGCCCAAAGGGGGTGGGGCCAGGGCAGCAACAACAGAAAGGGAAGGGGTGGGTAGACGAATCCGATGAGTTCCACCCGGCCCCGGTCCAGCACCAGCAGGGCTTTGGCCACCAGGTGGGCGTGCTGGTTGCTGAGGAAAAGGAGCCGGTGGGCTTCCAAAGCCAGCAGGGCCAGGGGCAGGAAGAGGGTCAGCAGACCGGCCAGGCGCCATGCCCAGGGCAAAAGGGCACGGTTCCCGCGGGGGGATTGCCCCGTCGTGTTTGACCAAGGCTTCAGGGGGGTCATCATCGTTTCTGCGGGTTCCGGTGCGGGCATAGGACAACCTCTTTCCGAGATTTCGCGAACCCTTCGGGTATCTGGACGGGCTTTTGGCCCTCCGTCAACAGGCCTCACCCGGTGTTCCCGTTTTCCGAGAATCCATACCGGCTGATGCCGTGCACCGTTTTTTCCCAGTAGTGGGGTTTGGTGAGCAGTTGCCACAGGGCCTTGTACGCGGCGATGGAGTGCAACACCCAGTACACGGGGTTCAACAACGCCCAGGGGATGAGGTCGTAATACCGACGCTTGAACACCGCCAGCATGTTGAGGTAAATGGCGATGCCGTTGCCGAGAAGCAGGTTGACCAGGCTGATGTACAAAAGGAGCGGGGGAAAGAAGGGGTCGAAGATGCGGGTCTCGGTGAGCAACCAGAGCACGTACATGGCCCACAAAGGCGGCGCGGCCAGAAAGGTCAGGGGTGTGCCCGCGATGAGGAGCAGGAAACCAAGGGTGGCCTTCCAGCCGATACGGCGCACCAGTTGCATGGGTGCGCGCAGGTGCACCAGGGTGGTCTGCATGTAGCCCTTTATCCAGCGGGAGCGCTGGCGAATCCAGTTCCCAACCCGCGAGTTGGCTTCTTCGTAGGTGGTGGAATTGAGCACCGCCACCCGGTAACCGTGGGCCGCGGCCCGAATGCCCAGGTCTGCATCCTCTGTGACGTTGAAGGGGTCCCAGCCCCCCAGTTCCCGCAACACCTGGGTGCGAAAGTGATTGCTGGTGCCACCCAGGGGGATGGGAAAACCCAGGCGGTCCAGGCCGGGGAGCATGTAGTCGAACCAGAAGGAGTATTCCAGGGTGAACATGCGGGTGAGGAAGTTCTCCCGGCTGTTGTAGTAATTGAGCGCGGCCTGGACCACGGCCAAGTTGGCCGGGCCTTTGCGAAAGGCCACCACGGCCTTTTTCAACTGGTCGGGCTCGGGGCGGTCTTCCGCGTCGTAAATGACCAGATACTCGCCGCGGGCGAAGAACAGACCCACGTTGCAGGCCTTGGGTTTGGTTTTGGGTGGCGCATCGGGGATGATAACGAAGCGCACGTTGTAAGGCGGCCGCGCGGCCTTGGCCGCTTCGTAGGTTTCCTTGTCGTCTTCTTCCAGCAGGACGAGGATTTCCAGTTTGTCCTTGGGGTAGTCCAGCCGGGCCAGGCTTTCCAGCAGGGGACGGATGACGTTGGCCTCCCGATACACGGGCACCAGGATGGTATAACGGGGGAGGTCTTCTTCCCGCAGGCTTGCCACTTCCTCCCGGGTGATGGGTTCCATGGTTTCGTATTTGGCCCCGGCCAGGGAAACCACGAATTTGAACACGATGCCCACCAGGAAGGCCAGGTTGACCAGCGCGTTGAGGGCCAGTAGGGTGGGGTAGGGGAACCAGATGCCGGCGGTGAGGAGAAACAACAGGGCCAGGCTCAGAAGCAGGAACTGGCCCCGGGTGAGCACAGTGTAGGCCGACTCATGGGGGTGGCGATAATACAGCCCGAAAACCGCGGCGTTGAGTACGTCGCGATGGAAAATTTCCCGGACGACTTGCTCGATGTCCCAGTCCGTGGTGACGTAGAAGCGCAGGTGGGCATAGGGGGGAAGGGCCAGGGCCTGGCGAATGTCCTCGACCAGGCTGGGGTCGGGCTGGCGCGCAACCGCGATGGTGTACACATCCCCCTGACGTTCGACGGGAAAAAAGCCCAGGCGCAAGTACGTTTCCGGGTTCCCTCGGCGGGCCAGGGTGCGGTCCGGGCGTATCCGCAGAAGGTCCACAAAGGGCAAACCCCATTGGCGTGCCAGGAAGCGGTACAGGTCGTAACGCCGGACCAGGCCCAGGGCGATGAGGATTTGCCCCAGTGGCGACCCGGTGCGGCGCTGCAATTTCAGCGCCCGTTCCAGGTCCTGGGGTGCGAGCAACCCGGCCTGGACCAGCATTTCCCCCAACCGGGGACGGACGGGGGAGGGATGCTCCCGAGGAGGGGTTGGTTCATTCATGGCGGTTCTGGCGTTGCACCAACCGGGGATACAGCCACAACAGAAGCATGAGGGCCACCACCAGCAGTACGACGAACAGCAGGAGCCGGTTGCGCAGGGTCCAAAAAGAAGGTGGCTCGGAAAGGGTGCGTATCTGCAAGCCGCTCTCCCTCAGGCGAAAGGAGACGGGTTTCTCGCCCTTGGGCCAGAGCCACACGTCGCCGCGCAGGTCGTACCAGCCGTCCCGGTCGTGGAGGTAACGCTCCAGTTGGCGGCCGCTTTCGGGAAAGTTCCGATGGGTCCACAGAAGCACGTCCCGGCCCTGGTGTTCGAAGGCCTGGAGGGTGGCGAAGGGCATGTCCGTTCGCAATTGCAAGATTTCCCGACCGTTGGCGTCCAAAATGCGGAAAGGCAGGGGTTCCAGGGGTGGGCGCAATGCGGCAATTTTCCGGGAATGCTGTGTTACCACCAGTAGAGCCGCATCCTGGTTCAGGGCTTCCTCCCAGGGGAGCACCCGGGGGCGAAGAGGGGTGGTGGTCAGCCGTTGCAAAGCCGAGATCAGGGTGGCGGCGGTTTGCAAGGTGTCTATGTCCAGCGGATCGAAGGTCACCACGAAGGTGGGGAGAAGAACCTGGGGAAAACGCTGAAACCCTGGAGGAAGGGTCTGGCCGAACCTGGCTTCCAGGGTGGACGCGGGGTCCAGATGCACCATGAGGTCGTGCACCCCCACTCGACAATCACCACCCGGTGGGGTGTACATGACCCGTACGGTCAGGGTGTTGTCCCGCCGCAGGCGGGGGGAAGGCAGGGGAATGGTGTGTTGGAAGTGTCCCGCGTCGCCCAGCGGCGCGGCATAGACCAAACCGTCGTTGAGCAACACGGTGAGCGTAGCCGTGCCACCGGGAGGAACGGGCGTATAGGTGCCCTTCAGGTGGAGGGTGAGGTCGGCGATGGGGCCTCCGAAATCGCCCTGGGAGAAGGTGAGACGAGATTCCAGCACGCCCGAGCCTTGCATGCTCAGGCGATGCAGTCCCATGTCTGCGAAGGTGCGGCGGAGTAAATGGGGGGTTTTGGGCGGTTCGAATCTTTCCACCCGCGCCCGGGGAGCCTGGATGAGGGCCTGGGCATCGTGGGCCAGGCGGGCCACCAGGTCGGGCAGGGTTTCCGGCGGTGCGGAAAGCATCAGAACGGGCCAGGCATCGGGTTGGGGCGGAGGCACCAGGGCGACTTCGGTATGCCCGGCCGGGCGCAGCACCACGGTGCGGCCAAAGGGTTCGGCCGGGGCCACGACCAGGGGTTGGCTCGGGTCCACGGCGGTGATTTCCACCTGCACGCCGTGCCCGCTGCCCAGCCGCGCGGCCCAGGCGGCCAGGGTCAGTGCGGCCGTGGCCGTGGGAGCATCGGGCTGGGGAGGGATGGATATGCGCAGGGTGTGCAGGTCAGGGGGCCAGAACGCTGCCACGGTTGTTGGCGGCTGGAGCGCGCCCGTGTACATGGCGCGTAAACGTCGCACTTCCACCCAGCGCTCCAGCGCCGGCGCGCAGAAGGGTTCCAGGGGGTCCAGCAGGGAGCGGAGGCGCAGGGTCAGACGCCCTTCTTTCACCCGAGCGCGTTCCAGGGAGATGCTGAGGGGTCCCTGGCCTTCCGGCAGGGGATAGGTGCCCAGCACCTGGCCGTCCTGTTCCACCACCAGAAAGCCGTCTTCCACGGTGGGGGGCAGGCTCACTTCCATGTGCAGGGCTTGGGGGTGCCAGCCTTCGGGCACGGGCAGGGAGAAGGTGAATTCGTCCAGCGCGCCGCTCAGGCGCACAACCTCCGGCAGGCCGAACCGGACGGCCTCCAGGGTGTGTTGCGCGGTGGGTTGCGCCTGTTCTTTGGCCTGGGGGGTGGGTGTAGGGGTGAGGGCATACGCAGGGCGCGGAGCGGCCAGTTCTGCAAAGAGCAATAACGTCAGTACCCCCCACAGGTGGGATAGGAATGCGAGGGATAGCGAGGAAATGCGCCGCATGGAAAATGAAAGCCCTTCTGACATTGCGGGGTGGATGTGAAAAGGATACCACTGGGCCGGTGCGATTCACCTGCCTCAAGTACACAAAAGCAACGGTCGCGGGACCGTTGCTTGGTTTGGGGTATCGGGTTCTCCCTGGCCAAACCGGCTGGATGCGTTTTTTGCGAACCCGTGCGGCCCGTTCAGTCCACCGCGGCCATGGCCGTTTCCAGCACGGCCTGGAAGGCTTTGGGGTCCCGCACGGCCAGGTCGGCCAGCATCTTGCGGTTGAGTTGGATGTCGGCCCGGCGCAATGCGTACATGAAGCGGCTGTAGGGGACGCCATGTTGTCGGGCCGCGGCGTTGATGCGCAAAATCCAAAGTCGTCGCAGGTCCCGCTTGCGGGCGCGGCGGTCGCGGTAGGCGTACCACATGCTCTTCAGCCAGGCTTCCATGGCCCGGCGGAACACGCGCGAGCGCGGGCCACGCTGGCCTTTCACCATTTTCAAAATCTTCTTGTGTCGGCGACGGCGCACCGTTCCGGTCTTCACACGCATAGGTGGGTCCTCCTTGGTGACGAAGGTGAATCAAAGGTGCCTGGGGCCTGTCCGGGGGCCGAAAGGCGACGGCCCGGTCTCGAGCGACCTGTCGGCTCATTCCCGCCACAGGCCGGGGGCCAGGCGACGAATGCGCTTGATGTAGCCCTTGCCCTCCTGGGGCACCATGCGGTCGTAAATGCGCTTGCTGCGCTTGGGGCGATTGCGGCGCAGGTGGCTTCGGTTGCCCTTCATGCGCATGACCTTGCCCGTGGCCGTGACCTTGAACCGTTTGGCCGTGGCCTTGTGGGTCTTCATCTTGTACTTGCCTTCACGCTTTTTGCGTGGCATGGGTTCCTCCTGTTGATGACGATTCCTCACTTCGTCTCGTGAAGCCAGCGTTCCGACCGTTCGGATTCCGCACGAAAACGCGCAAAGGTGTTCAGCCACCTTTGCACGAAACATCCACGAGGGTTCGTATCCCGCTCCCGAAACCCGGACAGGGTTTCGGGATGCCCCTTGATTTTACCCAAATTAGGCCGAAGGGGAAGAGGCTTTTTTCGCGGTCTTCTTGGCTTTTTTGGCCGGGCCGGGGGCCAGAATCATGCTCATGCTGCGCCCTTCCACCGCGGGCGGTTTTTCAATGTGCGCCAGGTCGGTGAGGGCTTCCGCGATTTCCTTCAGGTCCTCCAGGGCCAGTTCGGGATAGGTAATCTCCCGTCCCCGAAAGAGAATGACCACCCGGACCTTTTTGCCTTCGGCCAGCCATTCCCGGGCCTTGCGCAGTTTGTTTTCCCGGTCGTGAAGGGCGGTGCGGGGACGCAGGCGCATTTCCTTGAGTTCGACCCGGCTGCGTTTCTTGCGGCTCTCCCGTTCCTTCTTCTTTCGCTCGTACAGGAATTTGCCGAAATCCATGATGCGGCACACCGGGGGATTGGCCGAAGGAGCCACTTCCACCAGGTCCAGGTTGGCCTCTCGCGCTCGTTGCAAGGCTTCTTGAAGGGATACGACGCCCAAATTCGAACCATCCGGTCCGATGAGGCGTACCTTTGGTGCGCGAATGGCCTCGTTTACTCGAAAGTTCTCTGCACGGATTTCTTGTGAAATGAGAGCACCTCCTGGGTGAAAATAAGCGAGTGTGGGCCTTGGAAGACGATGCATACGAGCCTGAAAGGCGGAGCACCATCTCTTCCCACACTCTCGAAGCGCCCCGAAGAATACCATAGGATGCCTGTTCCGTCAAAAGGAATCCATCTGTGGTTGCCTTGGCAAGATATTTCGCCGCTCTTTTTCCCAAAGAAGCCGAGGAGGAGTATACTTGATGTTCGTCACGCCGAATTTATGGCATTCTCAATAATGCCGTTGGTCAGGAGTTTTGGTTATGACGACGCAACCTCGAGCACGCAAGCAAGTTCTGCAGGAAGTCAATCCCTTCGAAATGGCCCAAAGGCAGTTCGACCGGGTGGCCGACCTTATCGGCCTGAACGAAGATGCCCGCCAGATTCTTCGCCAACCCCTTCGTGAGTTCCGATTTCAAATCCCCGTGCGCATGGACGATGGCCGTCTTCAAGTGTTCATCGGTTACCGGGTGCAGCACAACGATGCACGCGGCCCGGCCAAGGGTGGTATCCGCTTTCACAAAGCGGAGACCTTGGACACCATCCGTGCCCTGGCCATGTGGATGACCTGGAAAACCGCGGTGGTCGATATCCCGCTGGGTGGGGGCAAGGGTGGTGTGGCTGTGGACCCGGCCTCCCTGTCCCGGCGGGAGTTGGAAGCCCTGTGCCGGGGCTGGATCGACCAAATTTGGCGCAACATCGGGCCTCGTATCGACGTGCCCGCACCCGACGTGGGAACCACGCCCCAAATGATGGGCTGGATGATGGACGAGTACTCCAAACTGGCCGGGGAGTACACCCCCGGCGTCATCACGGGGAAGCCGGTGGAGGGCGGCGGTTCTCCGGGTCGGGCCGAAGCCACGGGCTTTGGCGTGGTGTATCAAATTCGGGAAGCCATGAAACGTTTGGGCCTCGACCCGAAGCAGTCCACCGCTTCCATCCAGGGTTTCGGCAACGTGGGTCAACACGTGGCGCTGGCTTTTACCGACCCCGATATCCTGGGCGGTCGAGTGGTCAGCGTTTCGTATTGGGACCGGGAAGACAGGACGGCGTATACCGTCACCCGGCCCGAGGGCATCGACCCCCGCGAACTCATTGGTATCACCGATGAGTTCGGCTCCATTGACAAACGGGAAGCACAACGCCGTGGTTACCTCATCGAGGATGGTATGGCCTGGTTGAGGAAAGAGGTGGACGTGCTGGTACCCGCCGCCCTGGAGGCCCAAATTACCAAACACACGGTGAAACTCATTTCTCCCAAGGTGAAAATTCTGGCGGAAGGTGCCAACGGCCCCACCACCCCCGAGGCAGATCGGGAACTGGAAGCCCGAGGCATCCTGGTCATTCCCGATTTCCTGTGCAACGCGGGCGGGGTGGTGGTTTCTTATTTCGAGGGCGTTCAGAACGAGATGAACTACTACTGGGACCGGAAGGAGGTGCTGGAGCGCCTGGACCGCATTTTGACCCGCTCTTTCCACGAGGTCTTTCAGGTGGCCGAGGAAGGTGGTTTTTATCCACGCGACGCGGCCTACGTATTGGCCATCGACAGGGTGGTCAAAGCCATGCAAATGCGAGGCTGGATTTAGCCCACGAGGACCGTCCGTAGGGGCGGTCCTTTTTCATCCGAACGTTCAAATTTTTACCAAGGAGGTCGAGCGATGGCCGAGAAACTCAATCCTTTTGCCATGGCGCAAGCGCAATTGGACGAGGCTGCGGCCTTTTTGGGTTTGGACCCGGCAACCCACGAATTGCTCCGCTGGCCGAAACGGGAGATTCACGTGACCTTCCCGGTGCGCATGGACGATGGCTCGGTGCGGGTGTTCCACGGTTTCCGGGTGCAGTACAACGACGCGCGCGGTCCGGCCAAGGGCGGTATTCGCTTCCATCCCGAGGAGACCATTGACACGGTGCGTGCCCTGGCCGCATGGATGACGTGGAAGACCGCGGTCATGGACCTGCCCCTGGGCGGCGGTAAGGGTGGTGTGGTGGTGGACCCCCGGGAACTTTCCACCACCGAGTTGGAACGCCTTTCCCGGGCGTACATCCGGGCCGTGGGGGAGGCCATGTTCGGCATCCATCGGGATGTGCCCGCACCCGACGTGTACACCAACCCTCAGGTCATGGCCTGGATGTTCGACGAGTACGTGACCCTGGCCGGGTACATCGACTTCGGCATGATTACCGGCAAACCTCTGCCTTTGGGCGGTTCGGTGGGGCGCATCGATGCCACGGCTCGCGGCGGCCTGTACACCTTGCGGGAAGCGGCCGGGGTGCTGGGATTGGAACTGAAAGGCGCGACCACGGCCATTCAGGGTTATGGCAATGCAGGTTCCTTTGCTCATCGTCTGGGTCAGGAACTGTTGGGCCTGAAAGTGGTGGCTGTGTCCGATTCCAAAGGTGGCATCTACAACCCGGACGGCCTGGATCCCGAGGAAGTCTTCCGTCACAAACAAGAGACGGGATCGGTCATCAACTTCCCCGGGGCCAAGAACATCACCAACGAAGAATTGCTGACGCTGGACGTGGACGTGTTGGTTCCCGCGGCCCTGGAAGGGGTCATCACCGAAGCCAACGCCGGCGACATCAAGGCCAAGGTCATCGTGGAACTGGCCAACGGCCCCACCACCCCCGAAGCCGACCGGATTTTGCATGAACGAGGGGTGTACGTCATCCCCGACTTCCTTTGCAACGCCGGCGGCGTCACCGTTTCCTACTTCGAAATGGTCCAGAACGCGTACAACTACTACTGGGATGCCGACACCGTTTACCGTCGCCTGGACCGGAAGATGACCGAAGCCTTCCACGCGGTGCACAACACGGCCAAGGAATACGGCGTCCATCCGCGTATGGCCGCGTATCTGGTTGCGGTGCAGCGGGTGGCCGAAGCCATGCGCCTTCGTGGTTGGACGTAAACGCTACCGGGGTTCTTCGAGACCTTTCGAAACCCCCTGCCCGCGGGAGGTGGGCAGGGGGTTTGGTATCAAAAAGCAACACCTGGGGGTATGGCCCCCAGGTGTTGCCGGGAGGAGGGGAGACACTTTCAGTATAATCGGGAGGGGATTAAAAGGTTGTTAGAGTTTGCGCGTGATTTGAATTCTGGAAGGCGCTGTTTTGGGGTTGTTTTCGAGCGTTATGTTGCAGGCGTGGCTTGTTTGGTGGGGGTGAGGTGCAGGAAATGGAGCAAAGGGAGACTCAGGAGGGCCAGGGTTGCGCCTGTGAGAAACGCGAGCTCCCATTGACCCCAGAAGTCGGCCATGTAGCCCAGGCTGGTTACTCCCACGGGGCGCAGCAGGAAACTCATGGCCAGGTAGATGCCGTTGGCCGCGGCCCGGTGATTGGGGGCCAGGTCCTGGATGAGGGCCAGCATCACGGGTTGGATGGAAAGCGCGCTCAAGCCCAGGAGGGGAAGCCAGACCGGCTTCCACGGGGTGGGGCTGAGCACGAACGCGGCGGTGAACAGGGCGGCCAGGGCCGTGGTCAGGGCCACAGTGCGGCGTCGCCCTAAAAAGTCGCTCATGGTGCCGGAAAGCAGAGCCCCGACCATGCCCGTGAATTCGTACACCGCAACCCAGCGCCCGGCCTGAACCAGGGTGTAGCCTTGGTCGGTGAGGTACCAGGCCAGATAGGTGCCCAGGCCACCTACGATGAAGGCCCGGCCCAGGATGAGCAAGGCCAGAGGCAGGCCCAGGCGAAGCAGCCACCGCAGGACGAAACCTCCTGATGCTACCACCTGGTTGTGGTTGCGCTGGGCGCGAGCCTCGACGCCGGCCAGTCGCCAGGCCAGGATGCCGGTGGCCAGCCAACCCAGGAGGGCCAGGGTCGGCAGCCTCTCCAGGGTCAGCACGGTCACCGCCCAAACGGCCAGAACCGGACCGATGGCCCGGCCCAGTTCCCCCGCGGCCATGAAGAAACTCATCCCCCGACCGGTATAAGGGTGGCTGATTTGGGCCACCAGGGCCGGCGCGGGCGCGTGGAACATGGCCGTGCTCACCCCCACCAGGAACAACAACAGGGCCAGGGTGCTGGCGTTGGGCACCCAGCCCAGCCAGGTCATGCCAGTGGCCGTGAGGCCCGGTGCCAGAATGACGAACCAGCGCACGGAGATGCGGTCGGCCGCGTAGCCCAGTACGGGGTTGAGCAAGGCTGGCAGGTGCCGGGCAAAGGTGACGAGCCCGGCGGTGGTGCGGTTCAGGCCCAGGGCCGGGGCCAGGATGGGCAACAAGACCCCGTAGAACGCGGTGAACACGTCGTGGGCAAAGTGGCCCAGCGCCACCAGTAAAACGGGCAGATAAGGAAACGGGGGACGGGTGGAAGATGGGGTGTCTGGCATGGGTATGGCGTCTTCTTGCAAGCGACGTTGGTTTTGAAGGGGATTTGTGGAAGTGCGGTTGTACTACCCCGTCTCTGGGGTGGACTCGTCGGTTTTTTCGGATGGCTCCTCTTGTTGAAGGTGCACCCGGCGGGGAAGCCAAACGATGAAAGTGGTCCCCTGGCCCACCTGGCTTTCCACATCCACGATTTCCCCTCCCAGCAAATGCACGTACTCTTTCACCAGGGCCAGCCCCAGGCCCGTACCTCCAAAGCGGTGGGCAATTTCGGTGCGGGCCTGGACGAAGGGCGCGAAAATGGCCTCTTTGGCATCCTCGGGAATGCCGATGCCCGTATCCGAGACCCGAATTTCCACCCCTTCCACGCCGTTGCGCTCTCGCGCACAGACCGAAAGGCGGACTTCGCCTTGCAAGGTGAACTTGGCAGCGTTGCTGAGAAGATTGAGCAAGATATGCCGTAGTTTTCCGCTATCGGTGTGCATTTCCAGGTCCGTGTCCACGTCCACGTGAAACTCGTTCTGGTTGCGGGCCATGAGAGGTTCCACAAGCGGGAGAACTTCCTCCATGACCGTTTTCCAGGTGAAATCCTTCGCCACAATTTGCGGCTCGGCTTTGGTCTTTTGAAAGTCCAAGAGTTGATCGATGAGGGAATGCAACATTTGGGCCGAGGCTTGCACCTCGTTCATTTCCTTTCGTATTGCGGCCAGGGGGGTATCGTCAGGGTATTGGGTGGTCCACATTTCCAAGTAGCCCAACAAAATTTGCAAAGGTGTGCGCATTTCATGGCTGATGTTGGCAAAGAAGCGCTCTTCTCGCCGACGTAGCCACTCTTCCCGCTCTTTGGCCCGCAAGCGTTCGTCGGCCAGGCGAATTTGCTCTTCGTAAAGCCGCGTTTGATGCAGCCCCAGGGCCAGGATTTCGGCCAATCCCTGAAGGATGCGTTGATGTTCCTCGGTGAAACCGTGGGGCCGAGTATGCCCCGCAAAGAAGAATCCCAAAGGCTGTTTGCCGTAGAACAAAGGCACGATGAAAATGGCCCGCCATGGATACAGGTGTGCCTGATGGGACCAGGGGGCTTGGGTGGAGGCATCGCCCACGTAGACCACCTCGCGGCGCTGGATGATTTCGCGAAGGACCCCTTGTTCCAGGCTCGTTTGAATTTGTCGTTTCAGGAAATCTTTGTCCAGTTGGGTGCCGTACTGGGCCATGAGCAAGTCTTGCAAAAGACCGGTTTCAGAGAGCAGCCCCAAAGCAAAGTATGGGGCACCGGTGGTGTCCCGTCCTACCTCCACCACCTGCTCGAACACGCTTTCGACTCGGATGGGTGCTCTCAGAATGCCGCGTGCCACTTTCAAAAGGTGTTCCAGCATGACGCGCTGCCGGGCCAGTTCGGCTTGAAGGGATTGGGTTTCCGTCAAGTCTCGCAGGACGGCGACGAACAGATGCCGTTTGGCCGACAAGGGTACCTGGGTTACCCGGGCTTCGACCACGCGTCGTTCGCCGTTCTTGGTACGCATGTCCAGATGATCGACCCATTGGCCCTTGGTCCGGATTTCTCGGAAAGCGCGTAATGCGTAATCCTTGGCAAAACCAAAAATTTGCGGCAGGTCGATGTGCAGCAGTTCTTCCTCGTTATAACCCGTCAGGCGTTCGGTAGCGGGGTTCACGGCCAGAATGTGGAAGTTCCCGTCGAACAAAATCACCGCATCCTGGATGTTTCGATAGACTTCTCGCAACAGGCGGAGGTGTTCGTCTTCGTGTTTGACCTGCACCAGGTGGGCCAGCAGTTCGCCGGCCTGTTGTAAGGTGTTGTGCAAGTCCAGTATGGTATCGCTCCATTGGGCCCATAATGCCCCCAAGATGTCCCCGTTGGCTCGTAGGGGTATAAAAAGGGTGTTTTCCCACAAGCGCTGTTCCTTCCAGTCCTCCAGGGGCAAATCTTGCGGAAGGGCCTGTGTGAATTGACCTTCTCGCAGCCAGAGGGTCAACATGCCATCGGAAGCCCGATACAGAGCCAGACTTTGCAAACCATAAGGAGCCAGGGTCTGAAACATTTGTTTCAAGCCCTGTTTCATGACTTCGTCGGGGGACAGGGGTTCAATGGCCAGGCCCATGAGACTGCGATAGAGCATTTCGCTTTGGGCGCGAAAGCGCAGGGCCTGTTCCAGTCGGCGCTGTTCTGTCAGGTCCCGAAAGACCAGGGTCCAGCCCAGGGCGTGGCCGGTGGGGCTTTTGAGAAGGGCGCTGTAAACCTCCCAGGTGCGTTCATGGCCGTTTTCGAGCCACTGCACCTGACGCGGCCAAGTTTCTCGAGAACGATAAACATGGAGCAGCCAAGGCCATTGGCCCAACACTTCGTGGGCACAGCGTCCGCGATGTTTTTCTCGTTCCAGTTTCAAAAGTCGCTCGGCTTTTTTGTTCCACCAGATCAGCCGGTCCCGGGGGTCGAAAATCAGGGTGCCCTCGTCCAGGCGGTGCAGCACGGCTTCACCAGAGAGAGCCGAACTGACGTCGAAGTGGAGGCGAAGAATGCCTCCGGCGAAGGTGTGGAAGAAGAACCACAACATAGGGGGGAAGGCTTCCAGGTATTGGAACCATGCCGGGAAATCGACGATGTTCAGGAAAGCACCCAGCAAGGTGAGTCCCAGTAGCAGCAGCTCGATTCCCCGGGTGATTTTGGAAGAATGGCTCCAAACGGGCGCGTACAGATAGCTGTACCACGCGATGGCGGCCAGGCCGAAACCGAAGGTAAGGAGCACCCAGAGCAGGGTAAGCCATGCAGGGGAAGGTAACGAGACATAGGTCAGTTCGTAGGTTTGTTTTGCCAGGAAGGCCGGAATTTTTGGATGAAGCACGTTTGGTGGCAGGTTCCATTTGTAGATTTGGATGCCCACGAGGACGGCAATGTGCACCGCAGTGGCCCAGCGTAACCAGGGCCGAAAACGCCGGTTCAAGACGGCCAAGGAGGCCAGGAAGGAAAAGGGTACCAGGCCGGAGCCAATCACGCTGAGTTCGTTCCAGGCGCGGGAAGCCGTCGCGCTGGTGCTCAAAATATATCCAATTTCGCCCCCGGCCCACAAAAGCCCTCCAAGACAAGCCAAGAGAAAATACCGGGCGACCGGTGGCAACAGGTGACGCCGAAGCCAGACCTGGTAAGCCAGCGTAAGGATGACAAAAATGGAGACGAAACTCAGGCCCAGGTAAATGGCGACAATAAGCATGGTAAATCTACCCTGCAAACCGAATTCCGTGGGCCTTGGAAAGGATGGTATCCCCCACGGGTTGTTGGATGTCCCGTCAAGTCACTTCTGACTTGGGCCTTTTGGGTTCTCGGAAGCATCGTGTTCTTGGGAAGTGAGTAAACGCTCCAGGAAAGCGGTCAGCATGTTGAGGGAAATGGGCTTCTCGAAATAAAACTCATAGCCCGCGGCTTCCAGCATGTCCCGGTAGCGGGCTTCGGCTGTTAGCACGACGACCTGGGTGCCGGCTTGGCGCAGTTGCTCTCGACGTTCCAGGAGGAGATGGGAGGCATCCCCATCGGGGAGGCGTAAATCGGCCAGGAACACGTCGAAACGGTCCCTGTCCAACGCCTCGTGTGCCTCGGCCAGGGTGCGGGCGGAATGCACTTCGTAACCGTTCATCTCGAGCACCCGGCGATACAGGGTGTGCAACGCGGGTTCGTCTTCCAGAAGCAGGATCTTGTGAGGCATGGGGTTCACCTCGACCAGCGCTTCGTTTTGGTTGGGGAGAGGAGACCGGCCTTTTCAATGTCATTGTACCACGGCTGTTCTCGCTTCCAAAGAAAAACCGGGCAGGTTGCTTCCCTGCCCGGTTTTTCGTGCGATGGCAGCCCAGATTACTTCATTTCCTTCGGGCACACGGATTTGTAGAAGGAGAATTTGTAATCGGGCGTAATCTTCACGATGATGGCGCACTTGATGGGGTCGCCCTCTTCGTTGAACTTCATCTTACCGGTGACGCCTTCAAACTCGGGGATGTTGGCCAGGGCGTCCCGGATGCACTGGCGGTCCTTGGCCAGGTCGCCGGTCAGGGTGCCGCATTGCTCGATGGCGGCCTTGAGCAGCATGGCGGAATCCCAGGCCAGCGCGGCCACGTCGTCGGGTTCCTCACCGTACTTGGCCTTGTACTTGTCAATGAATTCCTTGGCCTTGCCCTTGGCACCGGCAACGGCCCAGTGGGTGCTGAAGTAGTAGCCTACGCAGTCGTCCTTGCACAGTTTCATGAGTTCCGCGGAACCCCAGGAGTCGCTACCCAGGATGGGTTTGTCCCAGCCCAGTTCCTTGGCCTGGCGCACAATCAGCGGAACCTCGTTGTAGTACTGGGGCACGAAGAGCACGTCTGCGCCCGAGTCGATGATCTTGGTCAATTGGGCGCTGAAGTCCTTGTCGCCCGTGGTGAAGGATTCGAAGGCCACCACTTCCATGCCCAGGTCTTCGGCCGCGGCCTTGAAGAATTCGGCCAGGCCCTTGGGGTAGTCGCTGGCCACGTCATAAAGCACCGCAACCTTTTGGGCACCAAATTCGTCCTGGGCGAACTGGGCCAGCACCTGGCCCTGGAAGTCATCCAGGAACGCGGCCCGGAAAACGAAGGGACGGCCCTTGGTCGTGCGCGGGTTGGTGGACCAGGGGCTGATGAGCGGGGTCTTCATCTTGTCGGCCACTTCACCCGCGGGGATGGCCTGCTTGGAGGCGTAGGGGCCGATGATGGCCAGTACCTTGTCTTGGGTGATTAACTTGGTCACCGCGGCGGCCGCGGATTCGGCCTTGGATTCGTTGTCTTCGTGGACGATGTCCACTTTGTACTCCACGCCGCCCACGGTAATCTTGCCGCCAATTTCCTCCATCCACATGGTCAGCGCGTTCTTGCCCGACTCACCGACTTTGGGAATTTCACCGGTCAAGGGAGCCACATGCCCGATCTTGATGACGCCACCGTAAGCCTGTTTCGGCCCACGTTGACAGGCGCCCAGCGCCAGCACCAAGGCCAGCACCACCAACACAACGCCAAGTTTCCGCATAGGACTCCTCCTTCCGGGGGAATATGGGATGGTTCGTACACCTTCGAGTGTACTCGCGAGATGCTCGGTGTGTCAAGAAGGAAACAAGCGATAACTTGCCTTTTCAGAAATAAAAAGAAGGGTGCGGCATGAAGCCGCACCTTCTAACCCGTAAGGGGAAGCGGTTGGGTCCGAGAAGGGGTCGTGAGGGGCGGTTGCACTTGGTCGGCCAGGCGGCCGACGAGGCTCCACGGCCCGGTCCAGGTGACGTACACGGGGCGAATCTGCCCCCGCAGGTCCTGGTCGCTTTCCACGAAGACCAGTTTGTTTTGAGGCGTGCGCCCCTTCCATCGGCCTTTCACCTTCTCCTCGAAAAGGACCTCCACGGTGCGACCCAGGTAGCGGGCGTTGATTTCCGTGGCGATGCGCTTGTGCAACTCCTCCATCATGCGGAAGCGCCGCCACTTCTCCTCTTCCGGTACGTCGTCCTTCATCTTGCGGGCGGCCACGGTGCCGGGCCGTTCCGAATAGCGGGCGATGTGGATGACGTCGGGCTTCAATTCCTCCATGAGCGCGTAGGTGCGCATGAACTGTTCTTCGGTTTCGCCGGGGAAGCCCACGATGATGTCGGTGGCGATGGCCACCTCGGGGATGATTTCCCGGATGCGGTGCACCAGGCGGCGGTAGTCGTCCGCGGTGTAGCCCCGCTTCATACGGCGCAGCACGTCGTCGTCTCCGGCCTGTACGGGCACTTCGATGTGGGGCATCACCTTGGGCAGTTCTGCCACCGTGCGCAACAGGTCGTCGTCCAGCCAGTTGGGGTGCGAGGTCAGGAAGCGGATGCGCTCCAGCCCCGGGATGTCGTGTACGACCCGCAGCAGGTCGGCCAGGGTGGGGCCGTCGGGGATGTCCCTGCCGTAGCGGTCCACAATCTGGCCCAGCAGGGTCACTTCCTTCACCCCGTGGCTCACCAGGGCGCGAATTTCCCGCACGATGTCTCCCACGGGGCGGCTGCGTTCCGGCCCGCGGCGGTAGGGGATGATGCAGAAGGTGCAGGCGTGGGAACACCCGTACACCACGGGCACGTACGCGGTTACGATGCGCCCCTGGAGTTCTTTGGGGAGAACGGGGGTATCGGTCGGCCGTCGGCGGTCGGCCGTCGGCGGTCGGCGGCCGTCTTGGATGGCGTAGCGCCGCCGGGTTTCCTCGTCCTCCAGCGCCTTGATTTCCTCCTGGGTCAGGAAACCCAGTAGCGGGCCGGGGTCCGACGGCGGCGAGAACACGTCCACGAAGGGGAAACGCTTCTTGAGGATTTCATGCCCCCGCACGCCCACCAGGCACCCCATGAGGTTGATGACCAGGTTGGGGTTGCGTTCCTTCAGGGGCTTCAGGGACATGAGATGGCCCACGGCCTTGTCTTCCGCGCTCTGGCGCACCACACAGGTGTTGAGCACGATGACGTCGGCCTCTTCGGGCCGGCGGGTGGCTTCGTAGCCCAAACGCTCCAGCGCGGCCGCCACCCGTCGGGAATCGGCCACGTTCATCTGACAGCCCGCGGTCCAGATGTAATAACGCTTGCTCATCGTCGTCCCATTCCTATTGAGCATTGTTCAATCCTTCCATTCCGGCTCCGTTTAATATACCCGGATTTTGTGCCTATGCGCACACAAAATTCGGTTTTTTGCAATCCAGGTGCATCCGAAAGCGCGTCCGGGTCCTTCAAGCCAGGGCCTGGGCCTCGCGCCAGCGTTTCCACAGCAGGTACACCCCCTCTAAGGTGAGGTGGGGCACCACGTGGTCGAAGCCCAGCCACACCTCGAATTTGGAAGCCCATCCGCCGGTGGCCACCACCTGGGGCGTTTCGGGGGAGCGCGCTTGCAGCGCCCGTTTCACCTCGTCGATCAGGCCCCGGAGCAGGCCGGCGTAGCCGTGGAGCAGCCCGGCCCGGATGCCGGCCTCGGTGCTGGTGCCCAGGACGGGGATGTCTTCGGGGGAGAGGGTGGGTGGCAGGTGGTGGAAGCGCAGCCTGGGCAGTTGGGCGGTGCGCTGGTGGAGCATGTCCAGGGCCATGTCCAGGCCGGGGGCAATGGCACCGCCCAGGAAGGCGCCGTCGTGGGAGACCGCGTCCACCGTGATGGCCGTGCCCATATCCACGATGCACACCGGCCCGCCGAACAGGGCCAGCGCGGCTTCCGCGTTGGCCACCCGGTCCAGGCCCAGCCGGCGGGGGTCGTCGTAAAGCAGGGTCACCCGCTGCCACAGGGGGGCCTCTTCGTGCCGGACCACGAACACGGAGCGGTCCAGGTACTGCTTGCAAGCCTCTTCCAGCACGGGGGTCAGGTCCGGCACCACGGAGACCAGTCCCACGCCGTGCAGTTGGGCAGGCTCCACGCCCAGGTAACGAAGGGTTTCCAGCAGGGCCAGGCCGAACTCGTCTTCGGTGCGGTTTTGGGTTTGCCACCGCCAGGTGACGCTCCAGGGCCGGGCCGAGGGCGCGGCGGGTTGCATCGGCCGCAGCCCCAGGGTGATGTGGGAATTGCCGATATCCAGGGCGAGGAACATGGTTGCCTCCTGTGGGGTGGTTGGCCGTTGGCCGTTCGCCGTCCGCCGGTGGCCGTTGGCTTCTGACCGTTTTCCGCACGACGCACTGTCCACTGTCCACTGTTCACTGTTCACTGTCCACTGTCCACTGCTCTTCAGGGATGTACGGCGGGAAGGTCTCCCGGCCCATGCCCACCAGCATGTTGTCGATGAGCCGGGTCTTTCCGATGAACACCGCCATGGAGAGCAAGGCCTTCTCCACCGGTCCGTGCAACTCTTCCAGGGTCTCCGGGTCCGCGCAGGAAACGTACTGCACCCGGGCCAGGGATTCCTGGGCCAGCACCTCCAGCATGATGCGGCGCAGGGTTTCGGCGTCCCGCTCCCCTTGTTCGAAGGCCCGTCGCGCCGCGGAGAGGGCCCGGTACAACACGGTAGCGGCCCGGCGCTCCTGGGGGTTCAGGTACGTGTTCCGGCTGGAGAGGGCCAGGCCGTCCGGCTCCCGCACCGTAGGGCCCACGATGATGGCAATGGGCAGGTTCAGGTCGCGGGTCATCTGCTGGATGACCCGGGCCTGCTGTGCGTCTTTTTGGCCGAAGTAGGCCCGTTGGGGCTGCACCGCGTTGAAGAGTTTGGTCACCACCGTGGTCACCCCGCGAAAGTGGCCGGGACGATGGGCGCCCTCCAGCACCTGGGTCAGTTTCTCCACCGTGACCCAGGTCTGGAAGCCCTGGGGGTACATGACTTCGGGTGTGGGCGTCCAGACCAGGTCCACGCCCTCTTTTTCCAGCAGGGCCAGGTCCCGGGGGAGGTCCCGGGGGTACTGCGTGTAGTCTTCGTTGGGGCCGAACTGGGTGGGGTTGACGAAAATGCTCACCACCACCGACGCGCATTCCCGACGGGCCATGCGCACCAGGGAGAGGTGGCCCTGGTGCAGGTAACCCATGGTGGGCACGAAGCCCACGGGTTCGGGCAGGCCGCGTCGGACACGTCGTAATTCGGGAAGGGTGGTGACGACGCGCATATGGTTCCTCCTGTTGGGGAAGGACATCAGATACTCTTGGGCCAGTTTTGTGGGTAGGTTGGCTTTTGTATTGTACCCCCAGGTAGGCCGGGGACAGTGGTCAGTGGTCAGTGGACAGTGGTCAGTGGTCAGTGAGTGGGGGTTTTCCGAAATACAAAAACCGGGTGTCCACGGGGACGCCCGGCTTGCACAGGCAAGGTGCGGTTTTCCGGCTTTCGGACTCAATAACTCAAGTTTGGTCTCTTCAACATAAAGCCCAGATCTAATACCCCTATCTTTTGGGCCATAGGGCGGATGCCTTGCCGCCTAAAGCAAGATTTTCTTTGCAGGATTGTTAATCAGTTTTTTGAGACGGACTACGCCCGTCTCAAAAAGTCAAAGTCCATTCAATAAGCGATGGCCCGGGGCCCCGGCTGTTGCTCGCCGCGCGCCACCTGCAATACGTAATCCACAATGGCGCCGGCGATGTCCACCCCGGTGACCGGCTGCGCGGTGTGGAATTCCATGGTGTGGTTGACCTCGTTGACCAGGTAGCCTCGCTCGGGGTGTTCCAGGATGTCGATGGCCAGCAGGCCCGGGCCGATGGCCTGGACGGTGCGGTGCACCACGTCCAGTAACTCGTCGGTCAGGGGGCATACCTGGCCCTGGCCCCCGCGCGCGGTGTTGGTAATCCAGTGCTCCGAATGGCGATAGATGGCCGCGATGGGCTCCTCACCGATGACCAGCACGCGAATGTCCCGTCCGGGCTTTTCAATGTATTCTTGCAAATAAAACACCGAGTGCTGCACCGACCCCAGGGTAGCCCGGTGCTCCAAGATGGCCTCGGCCGCGTCCCGGTCGTTGATTTTGGCCAGGAGCCGCCCCCACGAGCCTACCACGGGCTTGAGCACCACGGGGTAGCCCATTTCCTCGATGGCTTCCAGCGCCGATTCCACGGTGAACGCGATGCGGGTGCGGGGTTGGGGGACCGCCGCGGCCGCCAGCACCGCGCTGGTGGCCAGTTTATCCCCGCAAATTTCCGCGACGCGCGCGGTGTTCACCGTGGGGATGCCCCAGGCGTTGAGGACCCGAAGTGCATAAAGCCCGCGGGTGTAACTGATGTTGCGGGAAAGGATGGCGTCGAACCGGCGCCAGGGGGCCGGGTCTTGCAGGTCGAAGTAAAGGGTGCGGTCGTCCAGGCGTTCGTAATCCACGCCGCGACGTTCCAGGGCCGCGAAAATCCATTTTTCTTCGACCCGTACCCGGGAATACATGACACCGATGCGGGGCCGTTGGCTCATGGGGAACCTCCTATGACGATGGGGTGCGGGGAAGGCGTGCGCCTTCCCCACCCCCCGGTTATTCGCCCCAATCCTCTTCTTCCATGGGGGCCAGGTCCAGTTGCGGCGGCTCCAGGGAAACGACTTCCAAATCCACGCCGCATTCGGGGCACACGACGATTTCGTTCACTTCGGTGCCGGGTTCCAGTTCGAATTCGGCACCGCACTCGGGGCAGACGACTTGAATCATGACGCACCTCCTTGGGCTTGGGTTGGGCTTGGGGAAATCCGGGCGGTTTGCAGGGCCTGGCGGGCCTGTTCCATTTGCACGCGCAGGGCCTGGGGCGCGGTGCCGCCTTCCACCCGGCGACGGGCCACCGCGGCTTTGGGGTCGAAAACGCGATAGACGTCCTCTCCGAAGGCCGGGTGCAGGCGCTGGAAGTCTTCCAGGGGCAGGTCGGGCAGGGCCAGGCCTTTTTCCTCCGCGAGGCGCAGGGCCTTTCCCACGATTTCATGGGCCTCCCGGAAGGGCACCCCCTGGGCCACCAGGTAGTCGGCCAGGTCCGTGGCCAGCAGGCCCGGGTCCAGCAGGTCCAGGGCCCGTTGGGGGCGCACTTTCAAGGTGCGCAGGGCATCGGCCAGCACGGGGAGCAGCGCGGTGAGCAGGTCGTAGGCCCGGAAGGTGGGGGCCTTGTCTTCTTGCAGGTCCTTGTCGTAGGCGGAGGGCAGGGCCTTGAGGGTGGCCAGCAGGCCGGTAAGCAGCCCGATGAGGACGCCGCTCTGGCCCCGGGCCAGTTCGAAGGCGTCGGGGTTTTTCTTTTGCGGCATCAGGCTGGAGCCGGAGGCGAACGCGTCGTCCAGTTCCAGAAAGCCGAATTCCCGGCTGGTGAAGAGGACGATGCCTTCCGCCAGGCGGCTGAGGTGCACCCCCAGCAGGGCCGCGACGAAGAGGAACTCGGCGACGAAATCCCGGTCCGAAACCGCGTCCCAGGCGTTGGGAAGGGGCGCGTCGAAACCCAGGTCCCGGGCCAGGGCGCGGCGGTCTACAGCCACGGTGGTACCGGCCAGCGCGGCCGCACCCAGGGGCAGGCGGTTCACCCGGGGAAAGAGGTCGCCCAGGCGCTCCCGGTCCCGTTGCAGCGCCCAGAAGTGGGCCAGCCACCAATGGCTGAGGAGGATGGGTTGGGCCTGTTGCAGGTGGGTGTATCCGGGCACGATGACGTCCAGGTCCTGTTCTGCCCGGTGGAGCAGGGCTTCCTGCAAGTCGCGTATGGCTTCCTCCAGGTGGGCCAGGGCCTCTCGCATCCATAGCCGAAACGCGGTGACCACCTGGTCGTTGCGGCTGCGGCCGGTGTGTACCTTGAGCGCGGGCTCGCCCACCAGTTCCTTGAGCCGACGCTCGAGGGCCGTGTGGATGTCTTCGTCGGTGGGCTGGAAGGCGAAGGTGCCCTCGCGGAATTCCGCTTCCACCCGGTCCAGGCCCTGGAGCAGGGCGGCGACTTCCTCCCGGGTGAGCACCCCGGCGCGGCCCAGCGCCCGCACCCAGGCCCGGGTGCCCGCCACGTCGTGCAGGGCCAGTCGGCGGTCCACTTCCAGGGAGGCGTTCAGCGCCCAGAAGCGAGGGTCCGGCCCCTTTCCGAACCGGCCGCCCCAGAGGGTGTGATGGTCGGTGGTCGGTGGTCGGTGGTCGATGGTCGATGGTCGTTGGTTGTTGGTCATGGGTCGTTGCCCTGGGTGGTCGATGGTCGTCAGTCGTTAGCCGTCAGCCGTTGGCCGTTGGCCGTCAGCCGTTGGCCGTTGGCCGTCAGTCGTTAGCCGTTGGCCGTCAGTCGTTAGCCGTTGGCCGTTGGCCGTTCGTTGTTGGTCGTTCGTTGATTCGTATATCCGCCTTCCCACTTTCCCGCAAATCCGCACATCCGCACATTCGCACATTCGCACATTCGCTCATTCGCTCATTCGCATATCCGCTCATTCGCAAATTCGCTCATTCTCCCCTCAATCTCGCTTGAACCGGGAGTAGTCGGGTTTGGGCATGTCCAGCCCCGCGACGGGGAGGTTGTTCAGCGCCCGTACTTTCAAGGGCAGGCCGAAGAGGCGGATGAAGCCCTCCGCGTCGGACTGGTCGTACACGTCTTCGTAGCCAAAGGTGGCGAAGTCTTCCCGATAGAGGCTGAAGGGACTCTGGCGGCCGGCCGGAATGACGTTGCCCTTGTAGAGTTTGAGCCGCACCGTGCCCGTGACCGGTCCCTGGGTGTTGTCGATGAACGCATCCAGGGCCTCTCGCAAGGGGGTGAACCACAAGCCCTGGTACACCAGTTCTGCGTATTTCAGGGCCACCAGGTCCTTGAATTGCATGGTGGCGTGGTCCAGTACCAGGGATTCCAGTTCTTTGTGGGCGGCCATAAGGATGGTGCCGCCGGGGGTTTCGTAAAGCCCCCGGGACTTCATGCCCACCAGCCGGTTTTCCACCATGTCCACCCGGCCGATGCCGTGCTTGCTGCCCAGGGTGTTCAGGTATTCGATGAGTTGCGCGGGCTTCATGCGCTGACCGTTGACGGCCACGGGGGTGCCGCTTTCGAATTCGATTTCCACGTATTCCGGCTCGTCGGGCGCGTTGAGGGGAGAAACGGTGCGCAACCACACGAACTCGTCCGGCTCCAGCCAGGGGTCCTCCAGGGGGCCGCCCTCATGGGAGAGGTGCCACAGGTTGCTGTCGCGGCTGTAGATGGTGCGTTCGGTGGCGGTCACGGGGATGCCCCGCTCCCGGGCGTAGCGGATGGCATCTTCCCGGGAACGGATTTCCCACTCCCGCCAGGGCGCGATGATTTTCAGCCGGGGGTCCAGGGCCATGTAGGTGAGTTCGAAACGGACCTGGTCGTTGCCTTTGCCTGTGGCGCCGTGGGCCACCGCGTCCGCGCCTTCCTGCCAGGCGATTTCCACCTGGTGCTTGGCAATGAGGGGCCGGGCAATGGCCGTGCCCAGCATGTACTTGCGCTCGTACACCGCGCCGGAGCGCAGCAGGCGGAAGAGGTACTCCTCCGCGAATTCGTCCTTGAGGTCTTTGATGATGAGTTTGCTGGCGCCACTCTTGAGCGCCTTCTCTTCCAGGCCCTCCAGTTCCTCGCCCTGGCCCAGGTCCGCGGTGAAGCAAATCACTTCGCAGTTGTAGTTCTCTTTCAACCAGGGCACGATGATGGAAGTGTCCAGGCCGCCGGAGTAGGCCAGGACCACCTTTTTGACGTCTTTGCGAGGTTTTCCTTTGGACATGTTGGACCTCCGTTCCAGGAGCAAGATGGGGTTATGTTGGTTTCGCACAGTTTGGACAAATAAAAACCGCCCTCCGGGGGGAGGGCGCTGCGAATTTGGTACACAATGCGTCGGGGTTGGAACAAACGGCTTTTTCCCACGCCCTACCGGCCCCAAACCTGCGTGGTGCGGGTAGGGGCGGGCCTGGAGAACGTGCGCGGGGAAAAGCCTTGCTTCACCATAGCGCCCTCACTTATACGCGAGGGGAAGCGTTCTGTCAAGGGTTTGAAAAAGACGGGGTGTCCACCTACGGGTCTCGGCCCAGAGGTTTCCTTGGGTATAATCCCAAAGGAAACCGGTGTCGGGTCGTGGTTTGTGGGCACAAGCATGCCTTTTCGGCCCGCATCGTTCGATTTCGTTTCCAGGAGGCCCACGATGTCCTATCCTCCCGAAAGTTTTCGTTTGAAAACCGTGGAAGTGCGTCCGAGGCCCCCGCTGGCCGAGCGGCGGGCCGTTTTGCTCCGTTCCGCCTGCAACGTGTACCGCGTGCCGGAAGAGGCCGTGTTTCTGGATTTCATCCATTTCCGCGGCCACCATGCCATGAGCGATGGGCAGTGGAGCGGGATGCTCCTGGGCGACGAGGCCTACGCGGGCAGTCGCAATTTCTATGCCATCCTGGAGCGTGCCCGGGAACGTTTTGGTGTTTCTTGGGTGGTACCGGCCCATCGAGGTCGGGGCGCTTTGAACCTGGTGGCCCACGCTTATTTGCAAGAGGGCCGTCCCGTGGTGGCTCCGGCCTTGACCGACCTGGAACGCTTCCACTTAGGCCGATTCGGCTCGCCTCTGCACACCGTGGCGGTCTGGGAGGGGCCGCAGGGGTTGGAAGCCGACCTGGATGCGTGGGAGCATCTGCTGGAGACGCATCGCGACCCATTGGTTTACCTTCGCCCCGTGAGCGAAGCCTTGGGTTACCGCACGTGGAACCCGGACAATTTGCAGGCATTGCTGGCCCTGGCCCAAGAAGCCGGGGCCTTTGTTTTGCTGAACGCCTCGGGTTTGTTCCTGTGGGCGCATCGGGTCTGGCCGGCGCAGCAGGCTCTGGACCAGGTGCGGGCCTTGGCCGAGCAGGCCCGGGTGGTGGTGTGGAATGCCCGAGAAGACGGTTTCACCCACACGGGCGCGCTCATCATGGGGTGGGAAGAAGAGGATTACCTCAAGTTCCGCACCTACGTGGTGGTGTTCGAGGGACTGCACACCTACGGTGGTCTGGCGGGTCGGGACATGGAAGCCCTGGCCCGGGGTTTGGACGAGGTGGCGCATGGGGAATGGTTCACCCATCATTTGCGCCGTTTGCAGGCCTGGCGCGAAGAAGCCCAGAAGGCCGGGCTGCCCGTGGCCGGGGAAAGCCTGTGGGGACTGCGCCTGGACGCCGCAGCCCTTTCCGGCCGTGAGATGCCCTGGGCCGGATACGAACTGGCCGCGGGGTTGTACGTGTTGACCGGTGTGCGGGCAGGGGTCCTGGGGCGAGACCTGTTCTTGGCCCTGCCTCTGCGCCGCCACTTGAACGAGCACCTGGATTTTGCCTTGCAAGCCCTGCGCATGCTGGCGGAATACGGCCGCACCGTGCCGGCCCTCAACCCGGTGGAGGGCGCGAACCGGTCCTTCCCCGAAGGGTGGCAGTTCGAGCCGGAAGCGCCTTATTTCCCCGAACTGGATGGGGAACCCCTGGCCCTGGCGACGACGCCGCCCTACACCGCGCGTATGGTGGAGGTGCTCATCCGTCGCAGTCGTGAGGAGCGGGAGCGGGCCATTCGCGAGGCGGGCTACAACACCTTCCTGCTCCGCTCGGAAGACGTGTACCTGGACCTGCTGACCGATTCCGGCACCGCGGCCATGAGCAGCGAACAGTGGGCGCGCCTCATGGCCGCGCCCGAGGGGATGACGCCCAACCGGGCCTATGAAGCCCTCCAGGAGGCAGTGGCCCGGGTGCTGGGCTTCCCGTACGTCATCCCCACCCACCAGGGGCGGGCCGCGGAGCACGTGCTTTCCCAAACCCTCATCCGGCCCGGGCAGTACGTCATCAACAACATGTACTTCACCACCACCCGGGAGCACCAGGAGCGGGCCGGGGGGATTTTCGTGGACCTCATCGTGCCCCAGGCCCACAACCCCCGGGACCCTTACCCCTTCAAGGGAGACCTGGACGTGGAGGCGGTGGAACGCTTCATCCAGGAGCACGGGCCGGGGAACGTTGCCTACATTTGCCTGGAGATGAACGTGAACATGGCAGGCGGTCAGCCCGTGTCTCTGCGGGCAACCCGGCGCCTGGCCGAAGTGGCCCGGCGGTATGGGGTGCCTTTGATTTTCGACGCTACCCGATGTGCGGAGAACGCCTACCTCATCCAGCAGCGAGAACCGGGCCAGCAGGGCCGCCCGGTGGCCGACATTCTCCTGGAACTCATGTCCTACGCGGACGGGCTGACCTTTTCCGCCAAGAAGGACCCCTTGTTGAACATCGGTGGTTTCATCGCGGTGCGTCACCGGGACTGGTACGAGCGTATGGTGGGCTTTATGCGCCACTTCGAAGGGGAAGCGGCCAACGGCGGCCTCGCGCCGCGCGACGTGTGGGCCATGGCCCAAGGGCTGTACGAGATGGTCAACGACGACCACATTCGGGCGCGGGTGGAGCAAACCCGCTACCTGGGCCGACGTTTGCACGAGGAGGGCATTCCCATCGTGGTGCCGGTGGGTGGGCACGCGGTGTACCTGGATGCCCGGGCCTTCTTCCCCCATATTCCTCAGAACCAATTCCCGGCTCAGCGCCTGGCCGCGGAAATTTACGTGGAAAGCGGGGTGCGCACCATGGAACGAGGCACGGTTTCCGCAGGGCGGGACCCCAAAACCGGCGACCATCGTTATCCCAAGTTGGAACTGGTGCGCATCACCATCCCCCGCCGGGTGTACACCCGCAGCCACATGGACGTGGTGGTAGAAGGTGTGGTAGGCGTATGGAAACGCAGGGAACGAGTCAAGGGTTTGCGCATGGTGTACGAGCCGCCCACGCTGCGTTTCTTCACCGCTCGGTTCGAAGCGCTGGACGACGCGTAGCCGCAGCCGGGGCCTTTCGGCTCCTCATGGTATGATGGGCCGCGCCAGGCCGTTCAACACCCGTGCAGGAGGCCAACCATGCGAGTCGAGGACCTTCGTCACATCTTCGTGGTGGGTGCCGGTACCATGGGCAGCGGCATTGCCCAGGTGGCCGCGGTCGCCGGTTTCCGGGTGACCGTCATGGACGTGGACCCGGAACAACTGGAGCGGGCACGGAAGGTCATTGACCGTTCCACGGCCAAACTGGTGGAAAAGGGGAAACTGACTCCGGAACAGCGGGAACAGGCGTTGAAAATCGAGTACGTGACCACGCTGGAACCGGCTTCCGAGGCCGATTTTTGCATCGAGGCGGCCACGGAGCGGCCGGACATCAAGGAGAACATCTTCCGGGAACTGGACGCCCGCACCCGACCCGAGGTCGTGCTGGCTACCAACACTTCTTCCATTCCCATCACCCGCCTGGCCGCGGTCACCTCGCGACCGGACAAGGTGGTGGGGATGCACTTCTTCAACCCCGTGCCTTTGATGGCGCTGGTGGAGGTGATTCGCGGTTTGCAAACTTCCGACGAAACCGCCGCGCTGGTCGTGGAACTGGCCCGGGTGCTGGGCAAAACCCCGGTCGAGGTCAAGGACGCGCCGGGTTTCATTGCCAACCGCATCCTCATGCCTTTCATCAACGAGGCCATCTTCGCCCTGCAGGAGGGCCTGGCCACGGTGGAGGCCATCGACACGGTGGCGAAACTGGGGTTCAATCACCCCATGGGTCCCCTGGCCCTGGCCGACCTCATCGGCCTGGACGTGGTGCTCTTCATTCTGGAGGTGCTGCACCGAGACCTGGGTGAGGACAAGTACCGTCCCGCCTCCTTGTTGCGCCAGTTGGTACATGCCGGGCAATGGGGCCGCAAAACCGGCCTGGGCTTCTACGATTATCGGGAGAACCCCAAAGGCGTTCCCCGGAGTTTTTCCTGAAATCGGAAGGTCCGGGTGATGGCTTTGGGCAAGTTCGTCTGGTCCTACCAATACGAGGAATGGCTACGGGACCTTACGGAGATGGTGGCCGTCTCCGGGGAAGAAGGCCCGGTCCGGGCGTACGTCCGCCGGGTGCTGGCTCCCCGGGCAGACCATCTGGAGGTGGACGTGATGGGGAACCTGTACGCGCTGCGTCGCGCGCGTCGGGTTCCCCGCGGTCGCGAGCCCCTTCGGGTCATGCTGGCGGCCCATATGGACGAGGTGGGCTTCATGCTCACCCGGGACGAGGGCGAGGGTTTCTTCCGCTTCGCGGCGGTGGGCGGCTTGCGCCCCCACAACCTTTTGGGGAAGCCCGTTTGGGTGGGGCCGGAGCGCATTCCCGGGGTCATCGGTTGGACGCCGGTGCATCTGGAGGGCCGTTCGGTCCGTAAGACCTGGCCCTCCTTGGATGACCTGCGCATCCAGGTTTCCCCCGAGGTACCGGTGAAGTCGGGGATGCGGGCCACCTTTGCCACGCCGTTCCGTCGCTCCGGCCCCGCAGTGCAGGCCAAGGCGTTGGACGACCGGGTGGGCGTGGCGACTCTGTTGGCTCTGTGGGACTTCCTTCCACCCCACCTGGAAGTGTGGGCCGTGTTCACCGTGCAGGAAGAAGTGGGTTTGCGAGGGGCCACGGTGGCCGCGCGCAAGGTGCGTCCGCACGTGGCCCTGGCCCTGGATTGCACCCCGGCCAACGACGTGCCCGGCCCGGATGGGCGGGTTCCCGAAGACTACAATGTGCGCATCGGCCACGGCCCGGCCCTGTACGTGGCCGACCGGATGACGGTTTCGGACCCGGGCCTGTTGCAACATTTTCGGCGTACCGCGGAGCGGGAGAAAATTCCCTACCAGTTGCGCCAGGCCGGCCGCGGAGCCACCGATGCCGGCGCCATTCACCGCCAGGTGGGCGGCATTCCCGTGCTTTCCATCTCGGTTCCGGCGCGTTACTTGCACGGTCCCGTGGCCCTGATGCGCCTGGAAGATTGGCTCCATACGTTGCGCCTGTTGACCTCGGGTTTAGCGGGTCTTTGAACTCCCAAGGGGTCTTCCAGAGACCCGCGCGACAACAACCGGCATCCTTGCCCGACGTCGGGGCGGCATAAGGCCCCGGCGTTTGTCTTTCCTGGAGGGGCGAGGCTCCTTGGAACCGGTTCGGTTGGGGAAACCCACCGGGTATTGGTCCGTCGCATCAAGTCGTTTGAGAGTAAAATGAAAAGAGAGGAAAACCGCATTTACCCACCCCTGAGGAGGGGAACGTATGCGACTTCGTTCGTTTTCTGTGATGGGGATGTTGCTGGCCGGGTTGTTCTTGCTGGCCGGTGTCTGTCCGTTGACCGTTGCGTTTCAAGGCGGCGAATCGCCGGATGCGGCGGCCCTGACCGCGGCCGCGCAGAGTCTGCTTCAAACCCAGGTGGCCCTGGAGCAGACTGTGCAGGCCATGACCCAGGCGGTGCCGATTCAGCCCACACCAGGAGCCCCTGCCGTGCCCGCGCCGACCATGCCGGCGCCTACGCCGCTTCCGCCCACCGCGTCGTTGCCCACGGCGACGCCGGTATCGCCCACCCCCACCGTGGTCCCAGCAGGGGAGATGCCGGGTGTGCCGGGCTATGCTCGGGGCAATTTGTTCTGCCGATCCGGCCCGGCGCCTTACTATCCCTCCCTGGGCCTGGTTCCCCGAGGTTCCTCGGTGACCGTGGTGGGCCGGAACCAGACCGCAGACCCCGACTACTGGTTGCTGCGCCTGGAAGACGGCACCCTGTGCTGGGTGTGGGGACGCTGGTTGGAGGTTCAGGGAGACGTGGCCGGCCTGCCCGTACCCACGGCTCCGCCACCGCCACCGGGCGCCTTCTCCATCGGCGTGAAGAAGACGGCCACGTGTGGTGGCCAGCATGCGGTGGTGTTTGCGGTTACCAATCGTGGCCCGAAGGCCCTGGAATCCATTTACATCAAAGTTCGAGTGCGGGGTTCGGGCGACGTCTATGAAAATCCCCCCTTTCAGCGGAACCAATTCGTTCGGTGTGGCGGTGCATTGGAAAAACTGGACCCAGGCAAAACCACGGAGGTGTGGGTCATCACCGGTGCCAGCGACCTTTCGGGCAAGACGCTGGAAGTAACGGCCAAGGCCTGCACCGGGAACGACTTCACCGATGCCTGCGTCGAGCGCACGCCCTTCATCGTGGTGGCGCCTTGAGACCGGGTGCTGAATGACGGCCGGGTCCTGGAGTGGGAACAAGCGGGCGGTAGCAAAGGATTGCCGCCCGCTTGGGTTTTTGCGTTCAGGTAGATTTGGGCCGTCGAAGGCCGGGCAATGGTTGAGTTGCCCCTTTCAAAGCCTGGAGGCCTCCGTATAATACCCCAAAGCGGCCTGCTCGTTTGGTGGTGGAGGTGTTTATGCGAGGCGAGAAGTTCGGCGATCGGTTTCGGGTGGACGTTTTGCGGCGTTGGCCCTGGGTCTGGCTGGTTTTGGCTTCCTTGTGGGTGCCCTTTTTCCCCATCGTCTTCGGCCTTCTGTGGGAAGGTCACACCTACGAAGGGGTGATGTTGTGGGGGGCCGCGGCCTTCACCCTGATGTTGGTCGTGCTGGGTTGGTGGCATCCCCTTTTCTTCCTCCCCCTTTTGTTGCTGGTGGGGTTGCTCGACGCCGCGTACGCGCACACGGCCCATTTTTGGCGCATCGGCGACCTCTCCATCCGGGTGGAAACCGCGTTGGATTCCTCGCCTGGGGAAACCGCGGCCTTTTTCCGCACCTTCGTGTTGCGGTCCAAGTTCGCCTGGTTCCTCATGGGCTACCTGGCTTTGGGTTTGGCCCTGGCCGGTCTGTATGCCTGGGCCTGGCGGCATCGTCGGCCCTGGCCCCGCTGGCCCTTTTGGGCACGGAGCGCGGTGACCCTTTTGGTCCTGGTGGGCATGGTCGCGGCCCTGTACCGGCACGAGGGGTTCTACCGCTACCCCGCGGTGCACCTTGCCACCACCACGTATGAAGTGTATCGGCGGGTGCATCGCATCCTGGAACGCAAGCGCGTCGTCAAGGAAAAGGTCGCGGCCATGCCCCCGCAGACCTGCAACGACCGTTACGAGAAAATCGTCTTCGTGTTGGGGGAAACGGCCAATCGGGAATTTATGAGCCTGTATGGCTTCCCCATGCCCACCACGCCTTTCTTGGATGCTCTGGAAGGGAAGGTGGTGGCCCGGGCCATTTCGCCGGTCAACCAGACCATGACCTCGGTGCCTGTGATCATGACTCCGGCCACGGTGTTGAACTACGAGCCGTTCTACACCGAGCCCAGTTTCCTTTCTTACTTGCGCAAGTGCGGTTACCAAGTGTTCTGGCTTTCCAATCAGTTGCGCTACAGCCCGTACACGTCTTCGGTCTCTTCCATCGCTTCGGAGGCCGACGTGGTGCGCTTTGTGGTAGAGGAATTGGATGTGGAGGGGTTTGGTCCGCCCGACGAGATTTTGGTGAAGGAACTCCTTCGCCCGGAGGACGTGGTGCCGGGCCGGAAACAGGTGTTCGTGTTCCACTTGTTGGGTTCTCATTTCGTGGTTCAGGACCGTTACCCACCGGAAAAAGCGCTGATTCCCCAGCCCAAGAACCTGATGGAGCACTACATCAACAGTATCCACTATACCGACCAGGTGTTGGAGATGATTTTCCACCGCTTCCGTTCGGAAGGAGAGCCGATGCTTTTTGTGTACCTCTCCGACCATGGCGAATACGTGGAAGAGAATCGGGCCTTTCACGCCCTTTCCAATGTGTTCCAGGACGAGTATCGTATTCCCCTGGTGTTTTGGTCCACCTACGAGGAGGATTTGGCCCCTCTGGCCCGGGCTTTCGAAGGTCGCCTGGTGAATGCGGAGACGCTGGATCTCATCATGCTGTACCTGGTGGGCTTGCGAGAGGAACCGGGGGTTTCGTATAGCACCAAGGTGTTGAGCCTGGGGCCGGGTCGGGTGCGAGAATACACGGAGTTGCCCTATTTGCGCTATCAGGAAAAGCGCTAATGCCCCTTTACCCAACGGACAAGAAGGTGATTGGTTTGGACCCTTGCAACACGTGGCCCGTTGGGTCACGCGTTTTTCAAAATCCGACAAAAGCGGCAAAAGCCATGGCATTTTCTCACGGAGGCACGGAGAACACGGAGAAAATTTTTGGCCTTCTCCAGCAAATACTCCGCGTTCTCCGTGGCTCTGTGTGAGCATTTATGAGAACATGCAAAACGCCAGCCATTGGGTAGGGCGTCTGGAGGCGAAGCCCGTTGGATTTTCGGGGGCGTCATGCCCGTTCTGCTCAGGGCAGGAAGGGGGCCAAAAGGAAGCGCACGCCAAAGAGGGCCATGAGCAGGGCCACCAACCGTAGGGTGCGCCGCCGCCAGGCCGCTGGAAGGCCTCCCAGGCGTCCGAACAGCCAGATGAGGGATACGTTTCCCCCCACCATGACCGCGTAGAAAACCCCAATGAAGGCCAGGCCCAGCCCGGGTTGCTTTTGCCAGCCCTGGAGCACCAGGGGCCCCAGCACCGTGGCCCAGAAGATGTAGGGGTTGGGATTGAGCCAGTTGATGGTGACGGCCTGGAACAGGGTGCGTATCCGGCCCTGGGAGGTGGTGGTCTGCTCGGATACGGGCTGGCGGAAGAGCGAAAGGGCCAGGTAGAGGAGATAGCACCCCCCGAGGATTTCCAGCCCCCGCCACCAAGTCGGGGGAAGGCGGGGCAGGAGCAAGAGGGTGGCGGCCACCAACGGCCCATCGCTCAGCAAGGGGGTCAGAGCCAGGGGAAGGCTGCGTTTCCAACCCAGGCGCAGGGTTTGCGCCAGGAAGAAGGCCTGAAGCGCGCCGGGGAGCAAAGCCGCGGAAACCCCCAGGGCCGCGGCTTGAAGCAAGTAGGTCAGGACCATTCCACTTCCACCGTCCACCAGGGTTCCGGCCGTACGAACCACCATCGGACCGAGGCCAACAGCAAGAGGGTGAGGGGCAGTCCCGCCAACATGGCGAGGGCGGTGAAGGTTTCAGGGGTTGTGCTTTGGTACAGTCCCCAACCGCCGCTCCACATTAGCAGTACCAGACCCAGGCCCGCGTAGCGTCCGTAACGCCATCGGTGCCACCAGGCGGTCAGGGCGAGGAAAAGACCCGGCAGGAGGAGCACGGCCAGGTCGGGACCGGTGCGCAGGGCCAGCCCCGCGCTCGCGGTCAGGGTCCAAAACCAGGTCCAGTAGGCCGTCCAGGGGGAGCCTACCCAGGCGCGGCCCCAGTGCACCAGCATCCATAAGAAGAGCACCAGGCTGAGGGTCAGACCTACCCGCAGGCCCAGGCCAGGGAAGATGCGGGGGATGGCCAGGGCCAGCGCGGGGAGGCCCGTGAGGCTGGCGCCGCCCCATTGCCGCAGGGCCAGCAGGTATTCCACCCACCACCGGGGTTGCAGCCACTGGGCCACCACGCCCACGGCCACGAAGACCATGCCCCAGGTCAGGGGGCCGTCCCGCCGTCCACGGCCCAGGGCCCACATGCCCCAGGCCACCAAAGGCAGGGCCAGGGTGGGCCAGTCCAGGGTCACGCCAAGGAAGAGGAAGCCGGCCGCGGCGTCCCGCTCTTGCATGAACGCGGTCCAGGCCAGGCCCAGAAGCACTGTAGCCAGGAAGAGGGGGCTTCCAGTGCGCCAGGCTTCCCAGGTGGCCGGCCATAGGAAACTCAACCCCAGCAGCAGTGCCCAGGCCCAGGAACGATGGGCCAGCATGCGCACCATGGCCCCGGCCCAGAGCAGGAGGAGGATTTGCTGCCCGGTGAGCCACAAGGCATAGGCCAGGGGGCCGCTGGGGATGAGGGCCAGGGGAAAGTACCACCAGGCGGAAATCAAGGGTGTGGGCAACGCCCAGGGCGGTGGGGTTCCTGTCAGCCAGGGGGTGAGCTCGCGGCGAATGGCGGTCAGGTCGTATGGGCTGGCCCCGTGGAACAGCCAGGCCCGCAGACCGCCCCAGGCCAGGCCGAAGGTCCAGGGTCGGGTGTGGCTCAGGGCCAGCCAGTGGTTGAAGGCCACCAGCAGGGCCAGGCCGGCTACGAGCACGAGCAACGCGGCCCAGGGGGCCCAGATGCGGCGATGCAAGACCAGCCGGGGGAAGCGTTTCGAGAGGCGAGCAAGGCGTTTCATGACGGCACCACGCGTGGTTTTAGCAAAAGGTTTACCCGTTGGCTTATGAGGTCCCGAGGACGCCAAAGTGGATGCGCCGACGGGGCAGGTCTACTCCGCGCACTTCCAGGCGCAGCACCTGGTTCCATTCCACCGGGTGGGGTGGGGTCACCTGTTCTTCTACGGCCAGGGCGGGAACCAATACGGTAACCCGTCCTTTTTCGGTTTTCACCACCACGCCTTCCCCCTGCCAGTGGGGCTCCTGTTCTAGCAGGTAAACGCCAATCCAGTGCCGGCGAGAGAGGCGTTCCGCCAGGCGGACGGTGCGCCGCGCGGCTTCGGCCATGCCCACCCGTTCCAACAGGGCCTCTTCGTCCAGCAAGGGTTTTCCTTGCAAATGAGCCCGAATTTGCTGATGGACCACCAGGTCCAGATAGCGCCGCAGCGGACTGGTGGCCTGCACGTAGGCCCGCAGTCCCATGCCGTGATGCGGTTCGGGGTGGGCTTTGTATTCGCTGGGCGAGAGGGTGCGACGCAAGGCGTACATGCCCGCCAGGCCCGGTGGCAGGGGTTCAGGAGGCTCCCGCGGAGGTGCCTGCACCGTGTAAGGCAGGGGGATCCCGCGCGCTTCGGCCCATTGGGCCACCGCGGCCCCGGCCAGGAGCATGGCTTCCTGCACCAGGTTGCGGCTGCGCAGGCGGGCCAGGGGCTTCAGGGCGATGCGCCCGTCTTCCTCCACTACCACTTTGACCTCGGGTAGGGCCAGGTCCACGGCACCGGCTTCCCGGCGTCGGCGGGCGAACGCCTGCAAGAGCCGTTCCAGCACCCGCAAGGTCGCTTCGGCCTCCATGCGGGTTTCCGCTTCTTCGTAACTCCAGCGGGTTACCCGCACCCAGGAGGGTACGATGCGCACCTCCTCGATGGAGCCGTCTTCCCTCAAGCGGATGCCGATGGAAAGAGCGGGGGAAGGGTCTTGCAGGCCCAGGGCCAGGCGTTCGCGCGCGGCTTCGGGCAGCATGGGCACCACGCCTTCGGGCAGGTAGATGCTGCTACCCCGCTGACGGGCCTCCAGGTCCAGGGGCGAATCCGGCGGGACGCATGCGGCCACGTCGGCCACGTGCACCCAAAGGCGTTCCCCGTCCCAACTCAGCGCGTCGTCCGGGTCCTGGCTGCCTTCGTCGTCGATGGCAAAGGCGGGGAGATGGGTGAGGTCCTCCCGGTCTTCCTGGGGCAGGGGCGGGAAGGGAAGGTCCGGGGCTTTCAAGGGCAGGCCCAGGCGCCGTGGGTAGGGGTTGTAACGAGGCGTCCACACGCGCCACCGCAGCAGCACCTCGTGGGCCTGCTCGGGCGTTTGCTTCATGCCCAGGGCCTGGAGCACCCGGCTTCGCGGACTGCGCTCCAGGGCCAGCGCGATGACGTCTTGCAAAAAGGCCCGGTCCCGTTCGGGGTCCACCCGGTCTTCCCGGGCACGGCGGAGGAAGTCGGCCCATTGGCGTTCTCGCCGGGCCTTTTCTTCCTCGCGGGCTTTCCATTTTTGCCATGCTTCTGGGGAACGGGCCTGGAGGGCTTCCGGTGTACCCTCGAAGTATCCGCTCTGCAGGGCACCCTGCCACACGGCCCAGGCCGTTTCCGGGGTGTAGGTTCCTAGAACGAACTCGGACAAATCGGCCAGGCTCAGGGGCGGTTCGCCTTGCAGGATTTCCCAGGCTTCTTGCAGGTCGGCGGGGGCGATTTGGGCCAGCCGGTCCAGGTGTTCCACCGGGCCGGGATGCAACACCTGGACGTCCTTGGCCCGCACGCGGCGCTCTTCGCCACCGGGGAGGCGAAGAAGGATTTTGCCCCGGGCCTGTTCCACCCGGGCCGGGCGCCCGCGGTACAGCACCAGAGCGCCCGGTGCAAGGGTGGTGGAAGACGAAGCGCGTGAGGGTGAGGGCATGGGCGATTTTCCAGCAAACGGGCGGTGAAAGCCCCGTTATGTCTCCTGAACCGTGGTGTGCAACCACTGGGCGGCTTTGGGAAAACCCTCTTGTACCCAGAGTTCCACGGCCTGAACGGCCCGTTGCAGGAGTTGGGGCAGCATCTGGCCCTCTTCCGGGGAGAAGGGGTCCAGGACGAAATCCGCGGGGTCCATGTTGCCCGGCGGGCGCCCGATGCCGAAGCGCAGCCGCGGCACCGCCTGGGTGCCCAGGGCCTCCAGGATGGAGCGCATGCCCTTGTGCCCGGCGTGGCCGCCTTTGGCCCGCAGACGCAGGGTGCCGAAGGGCAGGTCCATGTCGTCGTAAACCACCAGCACGTCTTCCAGGGGAAGGCCCAGGCGTCGCACCAGAGGCGCCACGGCCTTGCCCGAAAGGTTCATGAAGGTTTGGGGTTTGGCCAGCACCACGGGCACACCGTGGATGGAAACGCTGCTGACCAGCGCGTTTTCCAGGGGGCGAAAGCGTCCACCCCAGCGGCGGGCCAGCATGTCCACCACACGGAAACCGATGTTGTGCCGGGTATTGGCGTATTCGGGGCCGGGGTTGCCCAGTCCCACGATGAGTTTTTTGCCGCGCAAGGGCATGGCCTCATCCTCGTCTTCGGCAAAGGTCAGGCCCCCTAAACGTTGAAGCCAGCGAATCCATTGCATCAATTCCTCGAAGTCTTTGCCTTTCATGACGGGCGTTTCCGAAGTTCGAAATCCGGGTTGTTTCGACGGGTCCGGATGCGTCCATGCGTGCGTGTGGACAGGGTCATCCACGGGGGCATTGTACCAGAGAGGCACCCCGTTGGAAGAGCCGGTCCTGGTGGTGTCGGAGGGTCGCGCGACCCTCCGACACCGCGTCATTTCGTCCCGTTCAGGATTTCCAGGGCTTTGGCCAGTTGAGGGTCCTTGGTCGGGTCGGGTTCGTACTGCACCCAGTCAATGGTGTCTTCGTCCAGGGGAACCAGATAGTCCGGCTCCAAACCCTGCTTGTGGATGAGGCGTTTTTTGGGCGTCAACCAGTAGGCCACGGTAATGCGCACCGCGCCGCCGTCCCTGGGCAGGGGAATCCACTGCTGAACCGAGCCTTTCCCATAGGTGACCTCGCCCACCAGAGGCGCGCGTTGGTGGTCCTGCAAAGCACCGGCCACCACCTCCGAGGCCGAAGCCGAACCCTCGTTCACCAGCACCACCAGGGGTTCTTCCAGAAGCAGGCCGCCACCTTCTGTCTTCCACGTCTCGACGCTGCCGTCCCCGAACTTTTCGTACAGCACCACCTCGCCTTCGGGCAGGAATTGGGAAGCCACTTCCACCGCGGTGACCAGGTAGCCGCCGCCGTTGTTGCGCAGGTCCAGGATGAAGCGGGTTGCCCCCTGGGATTTCAGGTCTTTGATGGCCTTTGCCAGGTCTTCACTGGTCTTTTCGCCGAACATCATGAGACGGATGTAGCCCACGTCCTCTTCCACCAGGTGGTATTCCACGCTGGGTATCTGGATGCGCGCCCGTTGGATGACCACCTCGAATTCCTTGACCTGGCCGTCTTCCACCCGGCGGATGGTGAGCCGTACCTTGGACCCGGCCGGGCCCAGAACGCGGCGCCGCACCAGTTCCGGCGGCACGCCGGTCACGTCTTCACCGTCCACGCCGACGATTTGGTCGCCCGGTTTCAGCCCGGCCCTGGCCGCGGGGGAACCGGGAATGGGCGCGATGATGGTCAAATACTCACCGGTGACGTCCACCCACGCGCCGATGCCTTCGTACTCGCCTTCCAGAGGGGCCTGGGCATCCTTGAATTCCTGCGGGTCCATGTAACCCGAATGGGGATCGCCCAGGGCCTCGATCATACCCCGGATGGCCCCCCGAACCAGTTCCACGTCGTTGACCGGTTGTTCTACGTATTTCTTGTGGATGAGTTCCCAGGTGAACCAGAAGGGTTCGAAGAGCTCTTCCAGCGTGGCGGGAGC
>JALWJZ010000022.1 GCA_026996855.1 Anaerolineales bacterium | reverse complement strand
GGTGGGCAACGCCGGCGATGTGGGCGTTCGGGAAGCCTGAAGCGCCTTCTTCGGTGTGGCGGGTTGGGCGCGCCATACCCACCAACAGGCCAGGAGCAACCCGCTCAGGAGCAGGAAAACAAAAACGCGCCGCATGTCACCTCGCCAGCATGCCTTCCCCGTGGATGCGGTGGGGATGTGTGTACACCCAAAACCGGTCGCCGCGCACGTAGACCACCAGGGTCAGGCCCCATCGCTGGGCCAGGTCTACGGCCAGGCCCGTGGCCGCGGTGCGGGAGACCACCACGGGGCAGCCCATGCGCGCGGCTTTCAAGGCCATTTCCGCGGAGATGCGACCCGTGGTGACCAGAATGCCGCCCCGGGTGTCCATCTTCTGCAACAAAGCCAGCCCTCGCACCCGGTCCAGCGCGTTGTGGCGTCCCACGTCTTCGGCCGTGAGCACCAGGCGACCCTGCTGCACCAGCCCCGCGGCATGGACGCCGCGTCCCCCGTGGTACAGGGGTGCGCGTTCCGGGCGTTGCAAATCCCGCAGCCAGCGAAAAAGGTCGTCGGGAGCCAGGGGGGCGATTTCCGGCGGGCGGGGAACCTCGACCTGGCTGGGCAGGTTCAGCGTCTGGCCGCCGGTGCAACCGCTGGTGAACACCCGCCGTACCGGTCCCGGTACCTCATGGGTCAGCCACAGGTCAACGCAGTCCTGGCTTTCGCATACCCGATGGATTTCGACCTCTTCCAGGGAGGCAATCCAGCCCTCGTTGGCCACGAAACCCAGGGCCAGGCTCAAGGGGTCGTGGGGGCTGGCCATCAGGGTGGCGGCTTCCTGCCCGTTCACGAACACGGCCAGGGGACGTTCCATTGGGGCAAAACGGTTCGCCCGTTGCCATCGCCCCGACCGGTATTCCCAGGTTTCCAGGGCGTAGAGGGACGGATGGTCGCGCATGGTCGGAAAGGGTCACTCGGCTTCGAACAGGGATGTTACCTTGCGCACGGATTGCAACAAGGTCAAAGCCAGACGCAACCCGCGGCGGGCATCCAATTGGGGCTTGCGCCCTTGTTCTTCGTACTGCTGCCAGAGGGTGTACGCCACGCCCAGACCCAGCAGCGCACCGATGAGCGCTCCTGCGGCCAGCCAGACGGTCCTTCCTTCCCGTGCCATGTTTCCTGCCTCCCGGAAGATGGACTGCCCCGATTATACATGGCCGCGTTCGATGCGGTTCAGTCTTTCGGCAGGCGGAAGAAAAAGGCTTTCAGGTGGGCCACCACCTGCTCCGGCGCGTGGCAGGGGAGCAAATGGCGGCCCTCCGAGATGAGGTGCACCTGTAGGTGGGGAATGGCCCGGCGCAGGTCGGCAATGTGCTCGGGTGGAACCACGGTATCCCGAGCGCTCCAAAGGGCCAGGGTAGGCTTACCGTGGCGGCCCCAGGTACGGTAAGCCGGGAGCGGGTCGCGCCAGAGCACATCGCGCAGAGTGGCGTACAGGGCCTTGAGGTGGGCGGGGCTTTCCAGGAAGGCCGTGGCGTCAGCCAGGCGTGGGGCATCGGTCAGGCAGGCTTGCAGGTCCTTTTGCACGCCCAGCCGCAGGCGGGGGCCGCCAAGGCGCACGAAGAGCCATTCGCCCAACCAGGGCACCCGGAGCAGTTCGGCCATGCCGCCCAGCCGGACCGGCCGCGCCGGCGCGCCCATAAGCACCAGGCCCACCACCTTTTCGGGATGGCGAGCCGCGAAGTGGGCCGCCAGCACACCGCCCAGGGAGTGCCCGACCAGCCCCGTGGGCGAGGGCCACTCCAGGGCTTCGAGCAATTCCGTCAGTTGGCGCACGAACCGTTCCGGTGGATAGGGGCCGGGCGGTGCGTCGGATGCGCCCCTTCCGTACAGGTCGTATCGAAGCACTCGAAAACCCGACCGGGCCAGATGCTCGAAGACGGGGTTCCACATCCACGAAGCCAGCGCGAACCCGTGGAGCAACACCAGGGGCCGTCCTTGCGTCGGCCCGGCCCAGGCATAGGCGGTGCGGCCTTCGCTCAGGGTGACCGTGCCCGTTTCCTCGTGCAGGGAAGGCTTGGCTGGTTTCGCTTTCAAGGCAGGGCCTCCCGCTTTGGACGCAGACGATGCACCGAGGGCAGGACGCGTTCCTCGCCTGAGGAAAGACGTACGCGCAGGGCACCCGTTTCGGTGAGGCCCATCAGGCGCGCGGAAAAGGTGTGCGTTTCGTCCGGGGAAATCCAGACCTCCTCGCCTTTGTAGGCCAGGCGCGCTTCCCAGGCCTTCAGCAGGTCGGGATGGGACAGGCGATACCGCCACCGGTACAGGGTTTTCCACAATTGCCGCAGCAAACGCGGCAAGGATACGGGCGCAGGGGTGTGGGCTTCCAGCGCAGTGGCGGGGAAATCCACCCTTCCCTCCGGGGGAATGGCTTCGACTTTGACGTTGATTCCGATGCCCACCAGCATGTAGCGAGGAACTTTCGCCCCCTTCCAGGGGGCCTCGATAAGGATACCCGCGACCTTACGCCCTTGCAGTAGCACGTCGTTGGGCCATTTGATGTGAGGGTGCAATCCCCAGGCTTCCTCCAAAACCCGGCAGATGGCCAGGGCTGCCCATCCGGATGCGCGGCTCAGCCAGGGGCCTTCCTGCGGCAGGGGGCGCATCACCAGGGTGAAAGTGAGGGAGGCCCCGGGCCGGGCCAGCCAGGGCCGGCCCCCGCGACCGCGACCACGGGTTTGTTCCCGGGCCACCACCAGGCAGCCCTCGCCGGCACCGGCTTCGGCCCACGCCTGGGCCGCGTCCTGGGTGGAAGTCACCCGTGAGACATAGCGCCACGCGGGCAGAGGCAGCCCCCGGAGGGCCTGCCGCCACTCGGGAGGAGGAGGTTCACCGTGCAGGTGCATCTTCGGGCCTCCACAGCACGGCCCGGGCCGGCGCGCCTTCGGCCCCTTGCAGGGCCAGGGGGAAGCATCCCAGCACGTACTGCCCCGGGGGCACGTGGTCCAGCCGCAGCCCCTCCACGATGACGACGTCCGCTTCCATGAGAATGCGATGGGTGGGCGCGGGGTCGTGGTAAGGGGCAATGGAGAGGTAGTCGATGCCCACCAAGCGCACGCCGCGCGCCACCAACCAGCGGGCACCGTCGGGGGTCAGGGCCACGTAGTCGGTGTGAAACTGGGAGTCGCCCCGTTTCCACCATTGGGAATTGCGGGTGCGGAACAGCACCCGGTGAGCCTGCTCGGGCCACTCCAGTTGTTCCAGCACGTCCGCGGTGATGGCCGGGGCCGTTTCCGGGATGCCCACGACCCACGCGGGGCCGAAGAAGACCTCCAGGGGAAGCCGGTCCACGGTGATGCCGTTGTTCAAGAAGTGGTCCGGCGCGTCGATGTGGGTGCCGATGTGCACGGTACCGGCCAGGTGGGAAACGTTGGCCAGGGCCCCGTCGTCCATGCGCAGGATGCGTTCCAGTTGGATGGGGGGGTCTCCGGGCCACACCGGCAAACGGGGTGAAAGGGGCAGGGAAATGTCGTACAGCATGAGGTCCGCCTCCCGAAGCATGGGCCAGGGTGCCAACGATTGGCAAGTCGTTTGTCTTTATCCTACCAAAGGGTGCGATGCAATGGAAAATTGCGGGGTCGGGATTGACAGGGGTTGGGTTCCTGCCTATGCTATGAAATGCCGGGTGGGTCCGACGCGGCGGAGCGCGCCGAACCGGGTCAGGTCCGAAAGGAAGCAGCCCTAAGGCGATGTCTCCGGGCGCCGTCGGGGTGCCTGCCCGGTTTCGCATTTATGCACTTATGGAGCATCTCTTTCCAGGCTCCACAGGCCTTCCGGCCCCAGCACTGGACCCGGACAGGGCCGTCGTGGGCCGTTCCAGAGGGTCAGGCGGCGGGTTTCCGGCCGGTAGCGTAACACGGTGCGATGGGGAAAACAGCCCGCGACGCGAGCATCCGGCCCGGTGCCGCGGCTCCAGGCGAAAATCCAGGGGGTGGTCAGCCAGGGGTCTTGCAGGGGAAGCAAGGCCCCGTAAGGCATCCAGCGGGGGGTGTCCACCAAGACCAACGCGGGCTGCCAGGCCCGATGCTCCTCGACCAGGAAAGGTTCCCAGGCCCGACGGGAGAAGCCGTACAGGTTTTGCATCATGGCCAGGCGCTGGGGCAGGTAGCCCCAAAGGTTGAGGACCACCAGCACCCCCAACAGGGTGCCCACCAGCACCCGGGCCGGAGACCAGGCCCGGGACCACCCCAGGCGTCCTTCCAGTCGGTTCCCCTGACGAGCCAGCCAGGCCACTCCCCCCGCGGTGAGCAAGGTCAGCCCGTACAACCCCTCGAAGTAGTAGCGGGGGCCGAAGAGCCACGCACCCACCCAGTAAGCCAGGTAAAGCACCGCCAGCAGGGGAGCAACCGCGACCAGGGCCCACGCGGTTCCGGGGCGCCGGAGCAAATCCAGCAGGCCCAGAGGGAGGAAAAGCCAGGACACGGTGAACCACCCGAAGAGGTCGGCCGCGCCCACCCGCAGGCTGAAGCGGGTGTTAATCCACGCCTGGTGAAGGGTATGCCCTTCAGGGTTGGGACCGTGACCGGGGCCAAAGCCCAGGCGGTCGTAAGGCCACCACAGGGTGTAGGGGTTGAGGAGAGGGTTGCCGGTCAGGATTTTTTGCCAGCCCAAAAGAAGCATCGCGGCCAGCACGGCCCAGAGGCCCAGGTAGACCAGGGCGCGCATCGGCCATTGCCCCTTTCCCCAACGATGCAACAAAAGGGGGAGGAAGGGCAGGAGCAGGCCCACCGCGGTCCAGGGGCGGGTCAGGACCAGGCCTACGGTAGCCGCGCCCATGAGGGTGAGGAAGGCCCATCGTGGGAGCCGGGGAGACGCGTCGGCTTTCAGGAAGGCCCATACCCACAGGCCGAAGCCAACCAGGGTGGCCATGTGGGAAAGCAGCGACCCGGCATGAAGCCAAAAGAAGGGGGACGTGAGGGTCAGGCTCGCGGCCAGCAGGCCTATTCGAGGGGACCACAAACGTGCGCCCAGTTTGTAGGTCAGCCACACCGCTGCGCCGGCCAGCAGGGGGTTTACCCAAAAGGGCATGCCCAGAGCCATGCCCAGCGCCAGAAGGGCGGACCATCCCGGTGGGTATTTGGAGAAACGGTGGCCCTGGTAATCCACCACGAAGGGGACCAGGAAACTTTTGGGTTCCGGCGGCGAGGGGACGGTGATTTCTCCTTCGGCGAACACCTGAGCCTGCCACCAGTAAGCCACTTCGTCTTCCAGGTGGGGAATGCGGTCGAAAATGCGGTAGGCGACCAGGTATCCCCCCAGCACGGCGCCCAGGGCCAGAGCCAAGGCCAGCGCATCGAAGGAGCGAAGTTTCACGGCTCCTCCCTGGTGGGCAAGGGGTTAGCGCACCAGTTGTTCGGCTTTCCAGTAGGTGTCCAGCGCCTCTTGCAAGCGTCCGGCTTTGGCGTAGGCATCCCCCAACAGGATGAGAATGTCCACGTTCATGGGATAATCGTACTGGGCCTGGAAGAGGTCTTCGATGACGTATTCCAGAAGTTTCTTGCGTCGGATGAGTTTCCGGTACAGGGGAAGAGCGGTGTCCAAATCGCGCTGGAACAAGGCGGCGCGGGCTTCGCGCAACATTTCTCCCTCCGGGCCAGGGGGAAGTTCTTCCAGAAGAGGCGAGGTGGGCGGTTCTTGGGCTTTGAGGACGCTTTCACCGGCTTCCCGCTCGGGCGCTTCGATGACCGATGCAATGGCTTCGGATTCGGCTTCCTTTTCGGCTTCGGGGGCCAGTTCCTTCTCCAGCCATGCTTGAACGGTTTCGGGGTCCAGGGGGGCGGTTTCTCCCAGAGCCCAAGAAGGCAGGGTCTCCTTTGTCAGGCGTTCGGTGGCGGCCAGGTCTTCTTCGGCCCGAATCCAGGTGGGAGGCTCCACGTCCGGCTCCGGAGGGGCTTCCTTTTCGGCTTCGGGTGCGGCTTCCTGAAGCCACTCGGGGACCTGGGCCTCTTCCAGGGCCTCGGCCTCGGCTTCGGGGGTCTCGGCCACCGCCTCGGGTGCGGCTTCCTGAAGCCATTCGGGGACCTGGGCCTCTTCCAGAGTCTCGGCCTCGGGGGCCTCTTCCCCGGCGGCGGCCAGGGCCTCGGTGGGCACCTCTTCCCGGCGCTCCTCGGGTTTGGTGAGGAGTTCCTCCTCGGGCAC
>JALWJZ010000021.1 GCA_026996855.1 Anaerolineales bacterium | reverse complement strand
TTTCGTGATCCAGAAACTCAAATGTACCATTGCCGGATCGTTACGACGTCGCTGGCGTCGCCTGCTCATGCAGTGGCCCACTTTCTTGGCTCAGCCCGCTGTCCAAACTCCTGTCCAAATCTGAGTCAACAGCGACCCTTGACTCCGAACACATGTTCGCATAAAATAAAAGCACCCTACCCTTCCAAAGGGCCTTCGTGTCCGTTCCCTTACCACCCTTCGGGAGGTTACCCATGCCTCGACGAAAACACGGTTTCCCCTCCAGTGGCGGGCTTGACTCCACCGACCGGAACATTTTGGACTTTTTCCGGGGATATCAAATCCAGCACGGCCGTCCACCCTCCATTCGAGAAATCCAACACAACATTCGCGAACTGAACTCCACCTCCGCGGTGAAATACCGCCTGGACAAATTGGTCCGCCTGGGCCGTCTCCGGCGGTTTCAAGGCAGTGGACGCTCGGCACGCGCGTACTACCTGCCCCTGGAAACGGGGTCCGAACCGGCCACCCACCCCGTGCTACCGATTTTAGGGTACATCACCGCAAGTGGCCAGGAAACCATCGTGTACAACGATGCCATGAGGGAGGGGTGGAAACCCGGCATCCCCCTTGACCCGGCATATGTGGAAGGCTGGGTGGAACTGGAGAGCCTGGAAGGACTGCATTTCGACGACAAACGCTACTTTGCCCTGCAGGTCAAAGGCTCCTCCATGGAGGACCGCCACATTTTCGACGGTGACATCGTGGTTTTTCGTCACACCGAAGAACCGCCCCCCATCCGCGGGAAATTGGTGGCCGTCTATGTAGAGGGTGACGAGTGGTTGACCCTCAAAGAATTCAACGGCGTTCGGAATGGTTATGTTATCCTAAACCCGGCCAACCGCGCCGAGGGCCTAACGCCCATCCAAGTACCGGCAGAGCAGGCCCGGTTCCAAGGGCTTGCGGTGTTGGTGATTCGCCAACTGGATGATGGCGGCCTGACCGCCCATCGCCCCGACCTCCAAGGCCCGGCAGTGTAAACCGCGACGATCGCGAAACCCAAGATTCCTTCTTCGGAGAGGCTTCAGCCCATGCCCCACTCATTGCGCTTGCTGCATTTCGCGGATGCTCACATCGACGTGGCCAACTACGGCCGACGGGACCCGGAAACCGGCCTGCCCGTCCGGGTCATGGATTTCCTCCGTTCCCTGGACGAAATCGTGGAGGCGGCCATCGAGGAAAAGGTGGACCTGGTGCTCTTTGCCGGCGACGCTTTCAAGGACCGCCATCCCACCCCCACCATTCAACGGGAGTGGGCCAGACGCATCCTCCGGCTCTCCAAAGCGGGCATACCCACGGTGCTCCTGGTGGGGAACCACGACCTGTCCCCATCCTGGGGACGGGCCCACACCCTGGAACTCTTCCGGGTGTTTGATGTGCCCAACATCCACGTGGTGGACCGTCTGCAGACGCTCACCCCGGAAACCCTGGGGCTGCCCCTGTACCTCATCGCCATCCCCTGGGTGCACCGCTCCACCCTCATGGCCCGGGGCCTCTCCCTGACGGACCCTCGGGCCTGGCAGGAGGAAATCCACCGCCTGCTGTACCGGTTCGTGGAAAACGCGCTAGCACAGAAGCCGGATGGCGTGCCCGCGGTGCTTTTGGCCCACGCCATGGTGCCGGGCGCCCAGGCCGGGTGGGAAAAGTTCATGTCCCTGGATTTTACCTTTACCCTGCCCGGCTCCCTGGTGCGAGACCCCCGCCTGCATTACGTGGCCCTGGGCCACGTGCACAAACAGCAGGATCTGAACCCCGGCGGGCATCCACCGGTGTGGTACGCGGGGTCCATCGAGCGGGTGTCCTTTGACGAAGCCAAGGAAGAGAAAGGCTTTCTCTTGGTGGAAATATCCTCGGAAGGTACGCGCGTCACCCCCCGCTTTTTCCAGCATCTGCGTCCCTTCCGCACTTTCTACGTGCGCATTTCCGAAAACGAACCCGACCCCACTGCCCGGGTACTGGAAACCTTGGGGCCGGAGGAAAACCTGGAAGGCGCTGTCGTCCGCCTGGTCGTCGAACTCCCCCGGGAAAAGGAAAAGGCCCTGGACGAACGCCGCGTGTACCGCCACACCCGGGCCGCGCTGGAGTTTCACCTGACCAAACGTCTTCAGGACCCTCAGCGGCTGCGCCTGCCGCCCGACGTGCCCGTAGCCCAGTATTCTCCCCTGGAACTCCTGGAACTCTACTGGCAGAGCAAAGGGCGTTCCCCCGAGGAGTACGCCCCCTTGCAAAAACTGGCCCGGGAAATCATCCGCCAGGTAGAAGGCCAGGGGACAGAGCCAACGCAAACGGACGAACCATGAGGGACGGAGAAACCTGGCGCATCGTCAAACGAGACCCTATGGGACGGGTTCTCTTCCAATGGTCGGCCCGGTTGGTGCTGCAACACAGCCCCCTGTGGTTGTTCGAGGCTCACCTGGTGTTGCCCCGCTCCCCCATGTGGGTGGGGGGCCTGCGTATGGAAAACGGCGACCGAGTGCTGGAAGCCTATTTCACCGACCGCTGGTACAACATCTTGGAGTTGTACGAAGGCTCGCATGGGCCGCTCAAGGGATGGTACGCCAACCTGTCCCGGCCGGCCCGAAGGCTTCCCGACAACCGACTGGAATACGTGGACCTGCACCTGGACCTGGTGGTGCATCCCCACGGCGACATGGTGGAACTGGATCGGGAGGCGTTCGAACATCTGGACCTGTCCCCGGAGGAACGGCGTCGCGCCCTGCAGGACTGGGAACGGCTCCAAAGGGCCTTTCGCCTGGGGTATGTACACCTGGCGCGCGGCATGGTGCCTCCATCCGGCGAAGCATGAGGACGCGCCGGCCCACGCCCGACTTGCACCCCGGTCCCACCTTCCCCAATTTGGGCTATAATCGAAGACGACGGACCCCGGTCAAAATGCAATAAGGGAACATCCAACGGAGGAAAAGGACGATGGCAGGTCATTCCAAATGGAAGAACATCCAGCGCCGTAAGACGGCCATGGACGCCAAGCGGGGGAAACTCTTCACCCGCCTGGCCCGGGAAATCATCATCGCCGCGCGGGAAGGGGGCGGCAACCCGGACAACAACCCGCGGCTGCGGATGGCCATCGAGCGGGCCAAGGCCCACAACATGCCCAAGGAGAACATCCTGCGGGCCATTCGCCGCGGCACGGGTGAGGAACAGGGTGAACGCCTGGAAGAGGTGTACTACGAGGCCTATGCGCCCCACGGCATCGCGCTCATGCTGTACTGTGTCACCGACAACCGCAACCGCACGGTGTCGGAAATTCGCCATCTGCTCTCCAAATACGGCGGAAGCATGGGCGAAAGCGGCTCCGTGGCCTGGCAGTTCGAGCGCATGGCCTACTTCTCCATTCCCGCCCAGGGCCTGGACCCCGACGAGGTGCTGGAAATTGCCATCGAAGCCGGCGCAGACGACGTGAATTTCGACGAAGACTTCATCGAAATCTACGGTCCAGTGCAGGCCTTCAAGGCCATCAGCGACGCGCTGGAGCAGGCCGGCATCAAACCCGACGAGGCGGGCCTCAAACTCATCCCCAAGCAGAAAATCACCCTGCCCCCGGATCAGGCCGCGCAGGTGCTCAAAGTCATCGAAGCCCTGCAGGATCTGGACGACGTGCAGGAGGTCTACTCCAACCTGGACATCACCGAAGAGGCCGTGGCCCAGTTCGAGGCGGTGTAATGCCACCCTTGCGCATCGTGGGCTTCGATCCCGGCCTGGCCCTGACGGGATACGCAATTCTGGAAGCGGAAGGCGAGAGGTGGCGGGCGGTGACGTACGGCGTTCTGCGTACGGCCGGGAAACGCCCGCTGGCGCAGCGTCTCCTGGAGTTGTACGAGAAAACCTTGGCCCTGTTGCGCCAGCATCGCCCCCATGAAGCCGCGGTGGAGCAAATCTTCTTCCAGAAGAACGTACGGACGGCTTTCCAGGTGGGACAGGCGCGGGGCGTGGTGCTTTTGGCCCTGGCCCAGGAGGGCGTGCCCGTGAGCGAATACACCCCCACCGCGGTGAAACAAACCCTGACGGGCTACGGCGGAGCGACCAAAGCCCAGGTGCAGTACATGATGCAAGCCCTGCTCCATCTCCCGGAAATCCCCCGTCCCGACGACGCCGCAGACGCCTTGGCTGTGGCCCTGTGCCATGCCCGACATCGGTGGTTGCAACAGGTGCAATGACCCCTGGCTTCCCCGAGACCCATGCCGACCTCGGGGAGATTTGAGACGCCCATTTTCAGGAAACACCCATGCTCGGTTGGCTTCGTGGCACGGTGATGCGCAAGGACCAGGGCGGCCGCCTGCTTCTGCAGGTGGGGCCGGTGGGTCTGTGGGTTCTGGTGCCCCTGCCGGTGTGGGACCAGGCACGGGAAGGTCAGACTATGGAATTGCACACCCACCTGGTCGTCCGGGACGACGGCTGGACCCTGTACGGCTTTCCCACCGCGGAAGCCGAACGGGCCTTTGCCACCCTGCTCAAGGTGAACGGCGTCGGCCCCCGGCTGGCCCTGGGCATGCTTTCCTTCATGACTCCGGACGCGCTGCGCCGTGCCGTGGTGGAAGAACGGCCCGAACTGTTGCAGCGCCTGCCCGGTGTGGGCAAGAAAACGGCCCGGCGCATCATCCTGGCTTTGCAAGACGAATGGCGCAAAGAAGAGCCCATCCCTCTCCCACCCACGGATGAGGTCAACGCGGAGGTGTTCGACGCGCTGGTGGCCCTGGGGTACAGCCTGGTAGAAGCCCAGACCGCGCTCCAGCACCTTCCCCCCGATGCCCCTCCTCAAGTGGAAGAGCGCCTGCGCCTGGCCTTGCAGTATTTGGGAAGCCGGTGATTTTTGGGAGGGTGGCTCGATACCGTCCTACCCCGGCCCGCGTCTTCCGAAGCGTTTTTCCAGCACGTCCACGGGAATGTGAATCATGGTCGGACGACCGTGGGGGCAGGTCCGGGGGTTTTCGCAGGCCAGCAGGTCCGCCAGGAGCCGCTCCTGGGCTTCGCGAGCCAGGGTCTGTCCGGCCTTAACGGCCAGACGTTTGCAAATACGGGCTACCAAACGGGCTTCCAGGTCCCGGGCCAGGGGTTCCTCGTTTTCCTCGAAATCTTCTACCAACACCCGTAGTGCGGCTTCGGCATCGCCGTGGGCCAGCACCGCGGGCATGGCCACTACCCGGAAAGTGTTGGGGCCAAAGGGTTCCACCTCGAACCCCCAGCGCTCCAACACTGGCAGGTACGTTTCCAGGAGCCGGGCCTGAGCCGGAGGCAGATGCACCACCGACGGGGTCAGTAAGGGCTGTTTGGGCACCGGGCCCTGCCGTTGTTGGCGCATCATCTTTTCGAAGAGCACCCGTTCGTGGGCCGCGTGCTGGTCGATGAGGTACAGGCCATCGGGGCCTTCGGCTACCAGGTAGGTAGCCGCCACCTGGCCCACCAGGCGCAACAAGGGGGCTTCCACCAGCGAGGCCTGGGTCCCTTCGTCCACCGACGAGGGCGCTTGGGAAGGCTCGGATGTGGGGGTCTCCTGGGAGGAGACCAAGAAGGGCTGGGCAGAAGCCAGGCCCCCTGCAGGCGAACGCGCTTCTTCGGTTTCGGTACCTTCCGCGCCCCAGGGGATGCTCCGGGGACGCCCTGAAGCATCCAACAGGTCCCATTCGGTGACGGACCGGGCCGCCAACGGGCTGTGGGCCAGCAGAGCCTTGCGCACCGCGTGTTGCACCGCCCGAAACACGGCATCGGGATTGCGGAAGCGCACCTCGGCCTTGGTAGGATGCACGTTGACGTCCACGGCCTGGGGCGGCAGTTCCAAAAAGAGCACCACCAGCGGATACCGGCCCTTCATCAAAAAGGTGTGATACCCCTGCAAAACGGCCCGCAACAAGGCCGGGTCCTGCACCGGACGGCGGTTCACGAAGAAGCGCATCTCCCGGCTATGGCTCCGGGTGAGTTCAGGCAGACCAATCCAGCCGTGCACCTGCAAGTTCCGGTCTTCATGGAGCACGGGAATCATGCGGGAGGCGGCTTGGGGGCCATACAAAGCGACCAACACCCGGTGCAAATCGTCGGAGCCGTCGGTGTGCAAGGTCAACCGGCCGTCGTGTTCCAGACGAAAGCGCACTTGCGGATAAGCCAAGGCGTAACGGGTCACCACTTCGTCGATGAGGCGACGCTCCGTGGCCGGTCTCTTGAGGAATTTGCGCCGGGCTGGAACGTTGTAAAAGAGGTCTTCCACCCGCACCAACGTACCCCCAGGAGCCGCCACAGGCTCCACCGGCCCCACGATTTTGTCCCCCTCCACCCGAATGCGGGC
>JALWJZ010000020.1 GCA_026996855.1 Anaerolineales bacterium | reverse complement strand
CCTGGGCCAGTTTGGGCACTTTGTCCAGCAGAAAGTCCACGGGATGCACGCGCGCCCGCAGCAGCAGCAACGCCCCCGGCCCGCGCTTCAGGCCGAAGGTCGCGCTGGCGGCTTTGCGGCGCCATTCCCGCTCCTGCTCCACATCTCGGAAGACCCGCCAGAAACGCGGCTCGGTGCCCCGCGGCACGATTTCCACCGGGCGGGCATTCTGTCCCTGGTAGGGAAACTCCACCGGGCCGTAGCCAAAGCGCAACTCGGCCACCAGCCCTTTCCCCGGGTCTTCTTTGATGTACAGCCGCGGTTCCGGCGGGGTGCGCAGGTCTTCCAGCGCGGAAACCGGCTTTTCCCCCAACCATACGGGCAGCATGGACAGCAACGGGACAAAAATAGAGGCCAGGCGTTCCTGGGTGGCTTCGGTGAGGGGAAGGGGCGGAAGGTCCATCAAGGTTTCCACGCGAGAAATCCAGGGTTCCTGGACCACGGGGACGACCTCTTCCTTCAAGGCCAGCATATACCCGCGCACGAGAGGGAGCCACGGAATATCGAGAAGGCCGTATACCTGGTCGCGTACGCGAAGGGCGGGCTCCAAGACCACTTGCTCCTCCCGGCGATGAATCCGCAGGCCCACATCCAGGTCCACGTCTTCGGGTGCGCGTAAAGGCAGGGGCACGATTTCGTCGCCCGGGTTGCCCAGTAAATAGACATCGGTTTGCGAAGCGGCGCGCAACAACAACGCCCAGGCCTCGTCCAACAACTCCTTCAGCACGTTAGGGGACATCCCCATGGCCAAGACAAACCGGTTTTGCATCAAGGGTTGGATGCCCAAGAACAAATTGGCCGCTTCCACGGCTTCGGAAGGCAGATTCACACAAAGTTCCGGGCGGAGTCTCTGTTTCGGAAACTGCCATCGCTTCGGGTCCTTGGGTAAGTGTTCGGGGCCGAAAGGCGCCCCTTCTTCCCAGGGCACGTACAGCGGCACAATTAACATATCTTCGCCGGAGGCCGGCGACGTGGAAAGGGCAGCCAAAGCGAAGGCCAGCACGTAAGGAGAGGCTTTTTGGGGCATCGCCTGGCGCAACCGACGCAACGCCCCTTTCAAGTTGGTTTCCCAAATTTGCAGCACTTCTTCTGCCGACGGCGGAGCGGGTTCTGCATTCCGATGCATTTCCATCACGTCCCGCAGCGCCAGGGCCACGGCTACCATGTGTTTGCAAACCGGGGATTTACTGGCGAAAGGGCAGGTGCACTCGCCGTCCAGGAGACCTCGTCGGGCATCCTATTCAACGAATACGTCATAATTGTCAAACGTGCCCGCCACCACGGCTTCCGCCCACCAAACATCCCCCTCGTCCGAGACGAAGACCTGCACGCTTTTAATCCGCCTTTCCTGGTAGTAAGCCCATCCTCGCGAGAAATTGCGTACCCCGGCCCATCTTTCAATGTCTTTTTGAGTAAGAGAGCGTTCCATCCTTTATCTCCAAAACTAAAGTTGACTCAATGCAAACATACGCTTCCAGGGGCATGTTTCTCTTCTGTTCTTACGCATAGTATAATGCCCTCCCCGCCTCGGGGCTTCCCTTCTAAACGGCGTTTCATTCTTCTCTCGGCACCCAGGAGTTCCTCATGTCCCAAACTTCCCTGATTGAAAGCGCTTTGCAAACCCTGCCCCAAGCCGTGGGCCGGGTGGCGCAGCATTATATCCTGGAGGGTTTGCTGTGGGGTGTGCGGGCCTGGCGGGTTTTGGGTAAAAGGGACGCGGCGCGCGCGTTTTTGGGTCAGGTGGTGGAAAGCCTGGAAAACACGACGCCCACGGCGCGTCGGGTGGAAATCGCCGCTCAGGCCGCCGAGGAAGCCCTGGCCCTGGGCCGCTCCGACTTGGCCTTTGCCACCATGCAACAGGCCCACACGGCGGCCCTGGAGGTAGAGGACCCCTGGATGCAGAGCGAAACCTGGCGTCCCCTGGCGCGCGGGTGGCACAGCCTCAAAGCCGTGGAACCTTTGTCGGCCATGGCCCGCGCGTTGGGCACCTGGGACGACCCCTGGGCTCAATACCATGGGTGGCAGGCGCTGCTTTTCCCCGCGCTGGATCTGAATGCGCCCACCTTGGTTTCGGAATTGCAGCGGGTGGTGCGCTCCTGGGAGGCACCCTTTCTGGCCCAGGCCCTGGCCGAGAACTTTTCCCTCCTTGCTCAGCCCCGGGCGTATGGGTTGGTGCAGACCCTGGGTTTCCAATCGCAAGCCCTGGATGACCCCTTCTACCGGGCGGTGGCCTTGAGTGAGGGCGCGCGGCTTTGGTATGTCCACGGCGAACATCAGCGGGCTTACCAGGGGGTGGCCCAGGCACAGCGTTCGGCTGGGGAAATCCAGGACCCAACTCGCCGCGGTGAGGCTCTGGCGCGTGTGGGCCGGGCCTGGGCTGTGGTGGGGCGGCGCCGGGAGGCCCGCAAGGCGCTGGACGAAGCCGTGGACCTGGCCGCGCATATCGGCTACATGGACGACCGTACCCGGGTGTTGCACCCTGCCCTGGAAGGGTATCAGCGTCTGGGTTTCGCTCAGGGCCTGGAACGCGTGTGGAAATGGACCCGGCCCATGGGGTATCCGCGCTTCTTTGGCCCCCTGGCTCGACGCCTGGCCGAGGCATGGCAGGCTTTGAACCGTCCGGAACTGGCGCGTCAAATTCTGACCGAAGTGCTGGACCGAGCCGAAACCGAAACCCACGTGTGGAAGCAAGTAATCCTGCTTCAATCCGTGGTAGAGGCTCTGCCCCCGGATGCTTTGCTGGAACGGGCCACGGTTCTGGCCCTGGGGCTGGCCGTGCCCCGTTATCGGGCACAGGCCCTGGTCCTGGTGGCCCGGGCATGGGCGCACCACGGCATGGCCGAAAGGCTGCCTCCTTTATGGCGCGCCGCGTGCAACCTCCCCGTAGCCAGTGCGCGTCAAAGCGCGGTGGAAGGGGTGTATCGGGCCTGGCTTGAGGCGGCCCCGGGCGTGGCCCTGGCCCACCTTTCCTCCACCCTGACCCATCTGGCGGCGTCTCACGTTCGGGCGCGCGTGTTGTTCGATGCAGCCCGCGCCCAACTTCAGGCATCCCGGGCTTCGGCGTGAACCCTCCCTGACCGGGGGGATGGAAGGGCGGTGTTGGCGTTTTCCTCTTAGCCCACGCTAACACTTCCCTGATGCTTTTCTCATGCGGGGCAGTCAAAATGAGTACGAAACCAACTTGACAAAAGGAGGCGAGCGATGGCACGAGTCATGGGCGTTGCCAAGGTGGAAGCCCTGTTCCGACGAAGCGCCGGGCTGGACCTGGACGACAAGAACAAGGTGGCCTTTTGCCTGGACGTGGTAGAGTCCAAACTGCACGATTTGCTCTTGGCCGGTGAAGAAGTGGCCCTGTACAATGGGCGGGAGGTTCTGGTGATGTGGGATTTGCCCCTCACCCGAGGATTGCGACAAACCATGAAGGAATTCGAGGCCCTTCAGGAAGAAGTACCGGTGGAAGACGTAATGCGCTTCGTCGCCTCGCTGCCGCCCTTGCGGGTGGCTTACGACCCCGAACTGGAACAGGAACTGCCCAAGGTGGCCGGAGGCCTGATGGTGGCCCTGGCCAAGATGACCCGCCTCTTCTCGGCAGACCGCCTCCCCTCGTGGGAGGACCTGGAACGGGCGAAACGGGCGCTGGATTTGACTTTGTGACGACCAGCCACGACGGTGGGAAAAGCGGGCCGTGGGGGTCCGCTTTTCCCTCTTTCAGAAGGAACGCCGCGGGAAGGAACCGAATCGGGTCGCGAAACAAGGGCTCGGCTCAAATGACCGTCTCAAAGTGGTAGTGGTAACCGATGAGGCCGTCGCGCATGTTCAGGGTGTCTTCGCCGCGCATCAAGCGGTCGCCGGGACGTTGGGCAATCCAGCGGAAGCGGTAGCGGTCTTCATGGCCGGTTTTGGTGATGACGGAGAAGTGGGCCGATTGCATGGTGTTTTGGAACCATTGGGTATAAAACCCTTGAATGTTTTCCCGGCCCACGTAGACCCGGGAAGCCGTCACCAACACCGCGCCGGGATGGTACTGTGCAGCCACAGCCTGGGCATCGTGCCGGTTCCACAGCCAGGCCAGGCGGTCCACCGGGTCCATGCCCGGCGGCGGGGTCACGGCATCGGGGGGCGGCCAGGGGAATTCGGCCATGACCCGCCACAGGTCGGGCAACTGGGTGCGGGCCCAATACCACTCCCAGAAGTTGACCGCGGGCAGCCCTTCCTCCAATGCGGTTTGCATGAACTCCCGGATTTCGGCCGCCGAAGGGCGCCAGTTGGTAATGCGATACATGGAGCCGGTGGGTACGTAAATCGCCCGGCTGTTGTAGCGGCGCAGTTGTCGCAGGCTGCGTCGCAGTTGTTCCCCGGGGTTGTGGGCCAGCAGCCAGTACACCTGGGGCATGACGTAGTCCATCGGCGGCATGAATTCCTGCCAGGGGAAATCGGGATGGTATTCGGGAAAGCGGTAGGAACTCAGCCCCAACGGCAGGGAAAGCCGGCCCACCAGGCGGTTCATGAAGATGCGGGCCTGGCGGAATTTGCCCTTGTAGTGGTCTTCCGCGTTGATGACGTAGCCATCCAGGTCCAATTCGTGGACCCGTTGCAGGGCCCGGTTGGCCTCACCGATGGGGTCGTTGCCGTAGACGTAGTGCCAGCCCCACACCTGAATGCCGCGACGGTGCAGCGCCTGGATGAGGGGCGGTACCAGGTCCCGGCCCCGGACCACGTTGTACTTGTAGATGCCGTCCGCGACCTTGACCAGGATGTGGGTCAGGCCGGCCTGCGCCGCCACCCGCGCGATGGCTTCGGGGTCGCCCCCTTCGCACCGCCGCACCTTCCAGATGAACATGCCTTTTCCGTGCAACGCCATGACGTGCCTCCTCCGGTTACGAATGGGACCCGACCACCGCCCGAACGGCCCATTGGGGAAAGACATGCCGAACCAGGTCCAGGTCGTGGGGGTGGTCCAGGTCGTAACTCAGCCCTGGGCGCTCCACCACCTGCACGAAGCGCCCCTGCTGGCGCGCCTGGCGAATGTGGTGGATGAAGGAACCCGGGCCAAAGGCAAACCGATGACCCTGAACCGGGTCCAAAAGCAGCGCGTTGGTGCCGGAATGGTGCCGGTCGGGCGCGATGACCATCAGCGGAGCCTCGCCCGCCAGGGGCGACGCATGCAACGCCTGGATGAGGGCCTGGACGTCTTGGGGCGTGAGCAGGGGCAGGTCCGCGGGCAGCACCAGGGCACGGCGCAGCCCGCGCGGCTCCAACAGGTGCACCGCGCGCGTCAGGGTTTCGTTGAGGCCGGGCGCACCGCTTTCTTGCAGGGTTTGCGCGTCCAGTTCGCGCGCCATGCTGAGCACGGCCGGGTCTCGGCTGATGACCAGCACCCGAAACACCTCGGGCACCTGCCGCAGGGTTTCCAGTACATGCCGAAGCAGCCAGCGGTTCAGGCGTTCCCGCTCCTGAGGGTTCAAAACCGAAGCCAGGCGGCTTTTCCCTTCCCGAAAGGGTTTTACGGGCACCAGTACCCAAAGGGCCATAGGCGACCTCCGAACGTCAGGGGCAGGGCGGCTCTCGCTCCTCGTTCCCATCAGGCCGGGCGCTTGATTTTATGATTGTACTCGAATGCCACCGACCTTTTCAAACCGAAGACGGGGCTTCGTACAACTCCACCAGGACGCCGCCCGCGCTTTTGGGATGGATGAAGGCGTAACGTCGGCCCGTGGGCGACGTTTGCGGTTCCTCGTGAATGAGTTGCACGCCCTGGGCCTTGAGATGGGCCAGCAGGCCTTCCAGGTCCTCCACTTCCAGACAGATGTGGTGCATTCCCGGCCCCCGCTTGTGCAAAAAGCGGGCCACGCCGGTGTCTTCTCGGGTGGGAAGCACCACTTCAAGGCTGCTGTCGCCGATGGGGAGAAAGGCCACCCGGACGCCCTCGTGGGCCACGTCGTGAAGGCCACCCAGTTCCAGACCCAGGGCATCCCGCCAGAAGCGCAGGGCCTGCTCCAGGTCGTCGGTGACCACAGCCAGGTGCGCGATGCGTTTGATGCGAGGCATGGCGTTCCCTCCGGGAACGGAGCTTTGGTACGGGCTTCTGTCGGGTTTTGCGGCCCCAGCCCTGTTTCAGTCCGGGAAAGGGGCCAGGCCGCGAGCGCGCATGGAAACGAAGCGTCCCCGACCCAGAATGATGTGGTCCAGGACGCGAATCTCCAACACCCGACCGGCCTCGACCACCTGTCGGGTGAAAGCCACGTCTTCGGGGCTGGGGGAAGGGTCCCCGCTGGGGTGGTTGTGCACCAAAAGCAGGGCCACAGTGTTGTGGCGCACGGCTTCCCGGAAGAGTTCGGCCACCCGCACGGTCATCTGGTTCACCGAGCCTCGCGCCACCTCGTGGATATGAAGCAGGCGGTGGCGGGTATCCAACAGTAGCACTCGGAGCACCTCTTGCTCCAGCGCGGCCATTTCGTCCATGAGCAGTGCAGCCACGTCTTCGGGGCTTCGGATTTGGGGGCGCTGGTCGGGTTCCCATTTCAGACGGCGGGCCAGTTCCAGCGCGGCCTTTACCTGGGCGGCCTTGGCCCGGCCCATGCCCCGCACCGCCTTCAACTCGGTGAAGGGGGCACGGCGCAACCCACTGAGGCCGCCGAAGGTCTGGAGCAGGCGGCGCGCCAGAGCCACCGCGTGCTCCCCCGGCGCGCCCACCCGCAGCAAAATGGCCAGCAATTCCGCGGTGCTCAGGTGCTCCGGCCCCAAACGCTCCAGGCGTTCTCTGGGGCGTTCCTCTTCCGCCCAATCGGTGATGCGGTAGTGGGGGGTGTCCTCCTTCATGGTTTCTGTCCGGTTTTTCATGGCGGTGGGTTTTCCATGCCCTGGCGCCCTATTGCCGGGCGTGGGCACGCGCGAAGTAATACACCACGGTTTCCAGGGCTTCCGCCGGGGTGATTTCAAAGCGGCGAAAGCGGTCCTCCAATTCGACCAGCCGATGGTACAGACTTTCCAGTTGTTCCAGAGTGAAGAGGCGGGCCTGCCGGGCCAATCGGTCCAGCAGGAAGTTGGGCACGCGTTCATTTCGTGCCCAGGCCTCCAGGTTCGCCTTTTCCTCTTGCAGTTCCTTGACCTGCAACAGCAGGCGAAAATGGTTGACCACCAGGTTCCACAAACTGCGGGGGTCCTCCTGTTGCAAAAGTTCGTGAAGGATGCGCATGGCCCGGCTCGGCTGGCCGCCGGCCAGCGCGTGGCCCAGGGCGAAGACGCGAGGCGGCGGGCCTTCCAGCACCAGCGCGGCCACGTCCTCACCGGTCACCGGGCGGTTTTGGGCCTGGCTGTACAGAGCCAGTTTTTGCAGTTCCTGGTAGGCTCGTTGCACGTCGTGGCCCACCAGGTTGTACAGCAGGGCCAGGGCTTCGTTGGTGGCCCGACCGCCTTCTTCTTCCATCACCTGGGCCATCCAGCGCATCATTTCGCCCATGGTGCGCGGCACGGAAACCCCGCGCAGGTACACCCGGTCCCTCCGGTTGCGCGCCCAGACCAGCAACCAATGGTCCGCGGGCAAGTCCTGCGGGATGTCCAGCACCAACGCGGTGTGTTCGGGCACGCTTTCCAACAAGCGCAGGAAGGACTGTTGGGAGAGATGGCCCCGAGACCTGGCCGTGGCAGAGGCCTTGCCTCCCTCGGTTTTGGTCACCAGGGCCAGCGGGTCGCGCACCACCACCAGGCGGCGAGAGGCCAGGAAGGGCAGGGTGAGCACTTCTTGATACAGTTTTTGTACGGTAAGGGTTTCAACATCGAAGAGCACCACATCCAGGTATTCCTGTCCCCCTTGTTGTTGGGCTTTTTCCAAAAGTCGTTGCACCAGTTTCTTCCGACGGATGTGGTGGGTGCCGTAAAAAACGTAGATGCGTGGTTTGGATGTAGCAGGAGCCATGGGTCTTGGTCACGCGCCGTATTTCTTCAACCGTCCGGCATGGGCCAGGATGAGGGGCATGAGATGCACCGCGGGAAAAGTACCCAGGCCGCCGTGTTGACAGGCGTTTTCTCCAAAGCGGTACTGGTCGTCGGTTCGCACGCTGTCGGGCGCCCAAAGGAGCACGGGCACGGGATGCCAGGAATGCGCCCGCCAGCGGGAAGGGGTGGAATGGTCGCCGGTGATGACCACCACGTCGGGCTTCAGGTCCATGAGTATGGGCAGGGCCCGGTCCACCTTTTCGATGGCCTGGGCCTTGGCGAAGAAATCGCCGTCTTCGCCCCGGCTGTCCGTTTCCTTGAAATGGACGAAAAAGAAGTCGTACGTCTGCCAGTGCTGGGCCACGGTCTGGAAGAGTCCCTCGGGAGTGGTGTCCACCAGGTCCAGTACGTCCATGCCCACCAGCCGGGCCACGCCCCGGTACATGGGGTATTCGGCCACGGCCGCGGCCCGCAGGCCGTACCGTTCGCCGAATTTGGGCAGTTGCGGGTCGGTGGCGAACCCGCGCAACAGCACACCGTTGGCCTTGGGGTGCCCGGCCAGAACCTTGCGGGCTTCCTCGATCCAGCGGTTCAGGATTTCCGCGGTGCGTTGCGCCTCGGGCGTCGGCTCCGCGGGTTCCACGGGGAAAGGCGGAACCCCCACCCGCTGAGGGTCGGTGTCCTTCAATTTGTGGGAAAGCCCCTCGCCCCGCAGGCGCAAGACGAACCGATAATCGCGCACGGGGCGCACGTCGATTTGCACACCGGGGATGCGAATTCGGGCCAGTTTCTCCACCAGAGGCGCGGCTTCCTTCGTGGGAATGCGTCCGGCGCGGCGGTCGAGAATGCGCCCGGCTTCGTCCAGGGTGGCGAAGTTGCCCCGGGCCACAACATCGCCGGGTTGCAGGTCCAACCCCACGCCGGCGGCTGCCAGGGCGCCCCGGCCGATGCGATAGCGGAAGGCATCGTAACCGAAAAGGGCCAGGTGCGCGGGGCCCGAGCCTGGCGCCAGGCCCGGTGCCAGGGGAACGTGCAACCCCAACACGCCGTCCGCGGCCAGGGTGTCCATGTTTACCGTGTGGGCGTATTCCAGTTCCGTCGGCCCGGCCGGCCCCAGGGGCATACCGCCCAGGCCGTCCATGACCAGCAGCACGATTTTGGAATTGCTGGGCTGAAGCAACTCCTGCAAGACCTCATCGGGAACGGGCGTGTACACCATGCGTCACCCTCCTGGTGGAAGTGCGGTCGGAAGGGAGGCAGCCTTCCTTTACGTGCGTCGTGGCCGGGGCCGAGGTGCCCCAATGGACCTCAGCAACCTGCGCCCCTGGCGAAAGGGGTTGCCCGTTTGCTTCCTCAAAAACCATATCACGATTCCATGGTATCGGGAAGGCGGAACAGGTATTGCAATTGGTAGAGCAAACGCAGGTCCCCCTTGATGCGCAAACGCCCCCGCATGTAAGCGCCTACCGGGTCCATTTCGCCGTAAAGCAAGGCCCAGTAATCTTCTTCCGAGGTGCGCACTTCCACGTCAATGGGTTCCTCCGGGGGTTCGCGAAGCACTTCCATCCGGCCGTTGGCGAAGCGCAGGTACCAGGAACCGCCGTGGTCGCCTTCCACGTGGACGGCGACCACAGCCTGAACCCCCTGAGCCATCTCGGGCCGAAAGTGCTCCTTCAAAGCCTGAAAGACTGCGTCCAGGGTTTTGAAACGTCGCATGATGCCTCCCGATGTCTTGGGATTGTCTCGTCATAAAGTGCCGCCACGATGCGCCCCTGGGAAAAGGCCCATCACAAGGGAACGACGTGCGTGCTTTCCAAAATCCCCATCCCGAGGTTCGTGGGGTGCTACCCGGAGGAGGCCTCTTGGAGGAGCCAGGTTTCGTCGCCGAAGTACACGCCGATTTGTCGGGCCGTGCGCACCAGTTGGCCGTTGGGGTCCACGTTGCGGTGTTGGGACAGGGCTTCCTTCAGGGATACGGGCACGATGGCATCCCCCCGCAGCGCGGTCATCACGCCCAACCGGTCCTGGGCAATCAATTCCACGGCAAAAGTGCCGAAACGGGTTCCCAGTACCCGGTCGGTGGCGCTGGGCGAGCCGCCCCGTTGAAGATGTCCCAAAATGAGGAAACGGCTTTCGATACCCGTGGCCTCTTCGATATACCGGGCCACCACTTCCGAGATGCCGCCCAGCCGAGGCGCGGTCAACGCGTCGCCTTTGCGGCGATAGACCGGCTGGCCCCCTACGGGGTAGGCTCCTTCGGCCACCGCGAAGATGCTGAACTGACGACGACGGTACACCCGCTGGCGCACGGCTTCGGCCAGCACCTCGAAATGGAAGGGGATTTCGGGAATGAGGATGACGTCCGCGCCACCGGCCAGACCACCGTGCAGGGCCAGGAAGCCGGCATGGCGGCCCATGAGTTCCACCACCATCACCCGGTGATGGGCCTCCGCGGTGCTGTGGAGGCGGTCCAGCGCGTCGGTGGCCACCTGAACCGCGGTGTCGAAACCGATGGTGTAATCGGTGCCGTTCACATCGTTGTCAATGGTCTTGGGGACGCCCACCACCGGCAGGCCCATGTCAAAAAGGCGAAGCGCGGCTTTCAGCGTGCCGTCGCCGCCCACCACGATGACCGCGTCCAGATGCATTTCCTTGGCCCGCTGGACGATTTTCCCGGAAACGTCTACCAGCACTTCCCGACCGTCCCGAATTTCCTTCCGGGCAAAGGGGTCACCCCGGTTGGCCGCGCCCAAAATGGTGCCCCCGCGGGGGAGAATCCCCAACACGTGTTCCAGGGTGAGGGGATAGACCCCGTCGGGCTCCAGGAAGCCATCGTACCCGTTGCGCACGCCATACACTTCCCAGCCGTGTTCCCAAATGGCGCTGCGTACCACCGCGCGGATGACCGCGTTCAGGCCGGGCGCATCTCCCCCACCGGTGAGAATGGCTATGCGGCGTTTCTTGTTTTTGGTGGTCATGGTTCACTCCTCCAGGGGCGAAATGCCATTGCCTTCAATATAGCAAAAAGCGACCGCAAAGACGGTCGCTTTACGCCTTTCGTGGGAAAGAAAAACGTCCTATTGTTTCTGCCGCACCTTCCACCAAAACCAAAGGCCCAGGCCGGTCAGGAACAAAGCAATGCCCATGCCCATGAGAAACCAGGGGCCGGGATGCGAAGGCCACTCGGTGGCATCCGTGCCGGCCACTTCGAAGGTTCGCGGCTCCTGCAGCCGGGCCTCCACCTGCTCCAAAAAGGCGCTGTCCGGTTGCATGGGTACCAGTTCCCGGGCCAGAAGGGCCTCCAGGGCCTCCAGGTCTTCGTGCTTCGACTTCATCCCAATGCACCTCGTTCCCTCGGATAGACTGCTCGTTCAAAGGTGACCGCTTCGGTCATTTATATAACCCCGCATGGAAAGAGAAGTTGCTCGTGGAGGAAAGCCGATTCGTGCGAGAGCGTTGCGCACCGTTGACGGGTTTTTCCCCTCTGGTATAATGTGGGGCGCCACGCCCCCATCGTCTAGAGGACTAGGACGCGGCCCTCTCAAGGCCGAGACCGGGGTTCGAATCCCCGTGGGGGCATACCAGGAAGGGCCCTGCACGGCAGGGCCGTTTCGTTTTTCAGGCACGTTTATGGGCACCTCTCCGGCACGAAGCGCCAGAGTTTGATGCTCCACCCTTCCAGGTCGTGGTGGAACCATTCGTCGCCTTGCAGGCACGGCTCCAGCACCCGGTAAATGGGGGAAAGGCGCATTCCCTTGTTGATGAGGACGTAATCCAGGCCGTGGGCCTTCCAGTAGTCCACCATCCGGCCCTGTTTCAAAGCCTCCACGTATTGCGGCGTGCCCACCAGGCCGTCCAGACCCACGATGTGCCGGCCCCGCACGAAGTAGCCCATGGCCCCCGCGCCGGTAAGGCCCACCATGGCGCCGGGTTCGGTGTGGGTTTCGATCCACCGGGCGTATTCCAGGTACATGTGGCGTTCTACGGGGTAGGGGGCCGGCGTGGGCCAGGCTTTCCCAAAGAAAGGCACCGCAAACAGGAGCAGAACCAGCCCTTCCCACAACCAACGGCGGTTTCGAGCCGTTCCGAAGGCCGATAGCAGGGGGCGTACCAGCACGGCGTCGGCCCAGAAGGCAAGGAAGGCGTGGGTCCACATCATCTGGCCGTACCAGTACCAGAAGCGCTGGGCCAGGTGGTTGACGGCATCGTAATAGCCACCCTGGAGCAACGCGCCCAGCCACCAGGGCACCAGCACCCCTGCCCGCACGGAGGGCCACCAGCGCTTCCGGGTGGCCCATAGCACGCCAACCAGAAGCAGGAAGAAAGGCGCGTATCCCACGGCCAGGCGGGCGCTGCGGCCCATTTCCTGGAACCAGCCATATCCCTGAAGCCGGGGTGCGAGGACGGTTTCGTAGAGGCGGGTCCAGGGGTGCATGGCGTAGGCCCAGGGGCCGACTTTGGGCCGGGGGTCCACCAGGCCCTTCAAGGCCCGAAGCAGAGGCGGCCCGCCCCAGGGGGAGCCGTACGGGGAGGCGCCCATGGTGCCCCACCACTTCTTCACTCGCGCGCTCACCGGCATGAGGCTCCCCACGTAGAACACGTTCCAGGCCAGGTAAAGGCCCACCAACACCAGCCCGGGGGCCAGTACCCGGGCCAGCCACCGGCTCAGCAGGGCCAGCCGCTCCCGTGGCCACGAAGCCGGGGAAAGGGTCGGTCCGGCCTCACGCCAGGCATGTACCAGCCACCACAGGCCAAAGCCCAGGGCGTAGAACACGCCATCCAGCCGGGCCAACACCAGGAAAGCCATGGCCCAACCCAGCCGGCGAAGGTGACGGGGGTGGGTATAGGCCCCCTCCCGATGCATGGTCACCGCCACCCACCAAAGCCCCGCCAGGGCCAGGGCCGCCAAGGAGGTTTCCATGCCGCCCACGGCCACCGTGCTCCAGGCTGCGTAGCCCAGGGTCCAAGACGCCCCCAAAGCCAGGGCCACAGGGGAGGAGAGCACCTTTCGCGCCGCGCGGTAAAGCACCCAGCCCGTCAGGCCGTGGAAAAGTCCCACCAGCACCACCAGCACCCGCAGGGGCACCAGGGGTCCCAGGGGCTCCAGGGTGAACACGGCCAGGCAAAGGAGCATCCACAGGGGTTGGAAGCCGTTGGTGGGGCCCAGATGGTCGAAGGTGACCCCGTGACCCTGGAGCACGTTGCGGGCGATGGCGAAGTAGTAGAAGGCATCGTCGATGTGGAACCAGGTGAGCAGGCGGTAACCGTCGGCCAAAGCCCAGGCCAGATGCAGGGCCAGGGAGAGAAACAGCAAAATCGCGCCCCAATATTGACCGTCGCGGCGCAACCAGAGGATCAGGACGTGCCGAACCGAGCGTTTCTCTGGACGCATGGGCGTTTGTGGTGCCATCGGGCTCTTTCCTGACGGGTCTGTTGGGGGTCGGGCACTGGGAGCGTCGAAGGCTTCGCGGGTCTTCAGGCCCTTTCCCCCTTCACCCAGGGAGCAAAACCGGCCCGGGGGCGGAACCGATTCCCTCCTGACGCATCTCTTCCACTTCGGCCCCCTCGGGCAGGACGAACTCCCGGCCCTGGACGATGCCTTCGTATAGGGTTTGCAACGTGGGCGAACGGTCCGGGTACAGGTCTTCCACCTTGACGTCCTTCAGGAGCACGTAGCCCGAAACGCCGGGGAAGGGTTCCAGGAATTTCCCAAAGGGGAGGGAAACCTTGTACAGTTGGTAGTAGAGGAACTTTTTCGCCCGCTCGATTTGCGTGGGGGAAACCTCCAGATGGGACGCGCGCAGCCATGCTTCGGCAATGCGCCGGAAATCCCGGGCGGAACGGGGCAACTTGCCGATGCCATAAGGAGAAAACCGGGCTTTGCCGCCGCAGAGCACCCGCTTCCCCAAAAGCACCGCCTCCAGGCCGATGGTGGAGTTGTACACCATGACGAACTTGGCCCGCTGGATGAGCGCGTAGGAACTCAGGTACTCGTGGGAATCCACGAACACCACGTTGGGCAGGCGGTCCACCCCTCGGGCGCGGACCCAATCCCGCACGCTTTCGCGCGCGGCCTTGCCGGGACGGTGCTCGTCGGGGTGGGCGCGCAGCACGAAAAGGGTTTCGGGGTGCTCCCGGATGATGTCCAGCACGGTTTCCAGCCAGGCGAACATGTCGGAGAACAGGATGTTGGCGTACACCTGGCTGGTGTCGAAGACCACGTTGGTAAACACGGGCACCATCTGCCGGAAGCGGCGCAGGCGCTGCTCCCAGGTTTGGTCCAGGGGGAGCATTTTGGGCCAGAAGCGCACCCCGGCCATGGTGAAAGCCCCCTGGAACCGGCGGGCCAGATACGCCTGCAGTCGGGCTTCCCGCTCCGGCGTGAGTTCGAAGGTATGGGACACGTGAATGGGGTAGGCCGGCGCGTTGGGGCCGTGGGTGAAGAAACCGCTCAGGGGACGTAAGCCGATTTCGTGGGTCACCACGGGGATGCCGCGGCGAGACGCCACCCAACAGGCCACGGCTTCGGGGTAGAAGAGCCCGTTGAAGGCCACCACGGTCTGGGGCGCGATGGATTCCACCAACACGCGAAAGCGCTCCCGCACCGTCCAGGCCCCCAGGAGGAAGCGGCGGAACAGGGCGCGCGTGGGTTCGTCGTCCGGCAGGTGATGGCGGCGCAAGGCCCACCGCACGCTGGGGGTGACCAGCGCGCCCAGGGGGGCTCCCTGGTAGGTGAAGTCCTGCAGGTCCGGCACCTTCAGCCCCTGTAAACGGCGTTCCAGGTCGGCTGCGGGCAAAGGGGTCAGTTCTTCCACCCGGGCGTGCGCGTACAGCCGCTGCGACCAGGCCGTGCACAGGGAGCAGGGTGGCCGGCCCTGAGGGTCCTGAGCGGCGGCCAGCAGGCAGTGGGGCAGCCCCTGCCGACAGACCACATGCACCACCGGCACCCCGGCCAGGCGCAGGCTCCACGCGGTCAACAACTGAAAGGCCGCGTTTTCGCTCAGGCCCCACAAACGGGTGGAGGCGTTGAAAAAAAGCACCGGAGGCGTCTCCGGCGAAGGCCGCGCCCGTCGCGCCACCTGACGGGTCAGGCGTTGCAGACGCTGTTGGAGCCACCAACTGGCACGTTTACGCCGAAACCACGAAGCCATACCCGCTCCCTGCTTGGCCGGTTCGCATGGCCCACCGACCGATACCAAGCCAGGGGTGAGTATACCAATTCCTCGAGGGGATGGATGCAAAAAAGAGGCGCAGCATGGTTGCTGCGCCTTTTTTGTGTCTGCCATCATGTTTCCGGGGGCTCCCGGAATCACCGGCCTTCTTGAGAAGGGGAGACCTGGTTCAAAGCCTTGGCACGGGTATAGTCGGCCAGGGTCAAAAAGCCCTTCCCCTGGCGTTTGGTTTGGTACAGGGCCGCGTCCGCGGCTTTGAGCAGGGCCTGGGGGTCGTGGCCGTGCCAGGGGTAAAAGGCCAGACCACCCGAAAGGGAGCAGATTTTTCCCCGGAAGGGCGCCGGCCACGCCCGTTGCAACATGTCTTCCAACCGCATGAAGCGCTCTTCAACGCTTTCCGGGGTGGCTCCGGGTAGAAGCACCACGAATTCGTCACCACCGTAGCGGGTGACGGGGAAGGGATGAAACACCTGTTGTAAAATGCGGGCCACGCTGATGAGGAGCATGTCCCCCGACAGATGGCCGTGCTGGTCGTTCCAGTACTTCAGGCCGTCCACGTAAGGGTTCCCCCAGGCGTCGCGCCCGGTTGATTTCTTCCCAGAGTTTTTCTTCCAGGTAGCGGCGATTGTACACGCCCGTCAGGGCATCCCGGTAGATTTCCTGGACGAGCCGCTGCCAGATGTCCTCGATTTCTTTGATTTGTCGGTCCAAATAGGTTTCCGCCTGGCGAATGCGCAACGCGGCGTCCCGAAGCAAGGTCACGTCTTTGAGCAAGATGAGGGTGCCGCTGGCAAGAGGCACCAGGTGCATCTCCAGGGTGTTGGGTTGGCCTCCGGCCACGGTGGCTTCGAAGACGTCGTGCTGGGCCTTGAGTTGACGATAGGCCAGGTACATTTGCGGATGTTTTTCCAGCACTTCCGTCCAGGGCCGTCCGATGTCCTCGGTCTTGAGGCCCAACCAGGCTTGGGCTTTGACGTTGAAGGCCTGCAAACGTTCTTGATCGTCCAACAGGACGAGACCGTCGCTCACGTTCTCCAAAAGGGCCGTAAGCACTTCAGGGCGCATCCAGGGTTGAAGAGGGGTGCTCATGGCTGCCTCCCCTGTTTTCATGAGATGGCATCATTTCGCAAGAATGCGTAACAAAAGCGGGCTTGGAATGCGATGCGGCCCAGGAATCAGGTCAACGGTGAGGTGAAACAGGAGTTGGCGCGACCAGGAGGCCCTGTCCATGTGTGCCTGGGCGCAACGGTTCAGAGGGTGTTTGAAAACCCAAAGGGTTTTCAATAACTTCTACGTTGCAACAAGAAGTCACCACCATACGAAAGCGCAAACTGCAGTCCACGAGCGTATTTTGTGATTTTTTTGAGAAAATACGAAGCACCTTCTCAAACACCTTCTCAGGAGCGGAAAGCATAGCGAAGTTCCAGAAGATACAACACGAGTCCGGCCAACAGCGCAGCCCCTGCTACCACAACGACGCCCGCGGTGGGCGAAAGGGGCCCCTGCCACCAATACCATCCATTATAGGCCCAAAGGGCGCAGGTCAGAACGAAAAGACCGCTCCGAAGGGCCATGCGCGGCTTGCGATGCCGGAACCAATGCCACAAGGCCATGGCCAGGCTCCAGCTGAAAGCCCATCCCAAGGCGCTTAGCGTGGTGCCCCAACCAGCGTCGGACGGTTCCGGTGGCGTAGCGACCAGGGGGGGATGGAGCGTAGGCTGGGGCGTGGGCACGGGTGAAGGTGAGGGGAAGGGCGTAGGCGCGGGCGTGGGCGTCGGCACGACTTCCACCACGAGTTGGTCGGATTCCGTGGCCTTGCCGCTTTGCGCCTTCACCACGAAGGTGCCGGGGCGGTCCAGAATGAAAGCCGCCTGGGCGTAGCCGTTGGACGTGAGGGCTTCTAACTTTTGCAAGAAAGCATCGCTCCCCTTCAGAGAAAGGACAAATTGAACCAGGGTGCCATCGGGTACAGGGTGTCCGTTGTGGTCCAGTATCGGCCCGGCTTCCACCGTGAGGGTGGTTCCGGCTTCCACCTGAATTTTCTCGGCTGGAGGCGTCGTTTGTCCCGGCATCTTCCACACCAGGGGAATGTTCTGGGCGGGGTTGGGTTGCAGCACCTCGTTCAGGTTGTACCCCAACGCGGGTATGGACACGGGCGAGGCCCCTTCGGGACGCAACTCTCGGAACAGCAACCGGGCGGCAATGTCCAGGTAAGGTCTTCCCTTGCTGTAGAGGCCATAATACGCGCTCACGTGGGCCAGATGGGAAGGCTGCAAAGCATACGGGACGTGGAAGGAAAAGACCACTACCCGCCGGTCCCGCCACAACTCGGGGAAATCTTCCAAAAGGCGCAACAGGGTCTGGGCATTGGGCCCCTGCACATCGGCCAGCAGGACCACCACCCAGGGAGCCGTGCGCAAGGCTCGGTCCAAGTTTTCGAGGGCCGGGTCCTGAGGGTCTTCCATCCAGGCCCGAACCTGGGACGCGGTGAAGGTCTGCACCCTCCCTGGAAGGACCTGATCCCGACCTTCGGGGCCGTAAAGCCGGAGTAAGGTGGTGCGGAATTCCTGCCCGGAAAAGGTGGAAAGGGGTTCGCATTCGGGGCAGGGCGACCAGGGCGCGGGGTCTACCAGGATGAGGATGTTTTCGTTTTTACTGGGTGGGGGCGGCAGGGCTTCCTCATCCGCGGGCACCAGCAACGTCGCGCTGGAGCGGGCCACCTGGAGGAGGACGTTTTCCTCCTGGGGGGTGAGGGTGACCTCGGTCGTCCTATCCGGCAGCACGTCGCTCAACGAATTGCCCACCTGCAAGCGAAACTGGCGTGTGCGTTCCACAGAAGCGTCCACCCGTTGTTGAAAGAGGGGATCCTCCCTGTACTTACGGGCGAAGGCTTGCAAAATGGCTTCGACCGTTGCGGCATAGTCTTCGCCGGCGGCGTGGAAGCCAGGTCCCAGATACAACAAATCGTTGCCGGCCAGGAACGCACTCAGGGCCACCTGAACCGGGTCGTAAATCGCGTCTTGGGCCTGGTAATAACGCTTGAGGGAAGGCGCGCCCAGGTCCATGCTGATGAACACGTGATACGGTTCCTCGTACCATGCCCTCAGAGGCGCGTAATGGTTTTGCAACCCTTGCAGGGCCTGGGGATCCAGGCTGAGGGGCGGGGTTTCGGCGCGAATTGTGCCCTGGAACGCGGCGTAACGGATGTGGCCCACCAGAAAGGCATCCACCCCGCGTCCCGGGGCCTGGTGCACGGCCTGAGCCAGGTGTAAATAGGGCGCGAGCAGGGAGGCTTCCATCTGCTCCCGGGTGAGGGGGACGCTGGGGATTTCCTCTTCCAGAGGCCGGGCCGCGCCGCCGTAGCCGGGGAAGGTGCGGCCCACCACCAGAAGCCGGCCCTCCGCACCCTGGTGCAGTCCCTCGATATAAGCCCGGGCCATGCGACTGACCCAGTACGGGTTTTCGCCGAAGGAGCGGATGCCCAAATCGCCGGGTTGACTCAGGAAGGTGGGGTCCAGCACGTCCAAATACGGCCCCAAAAGAAGGTTCACCCCCCAGGCTTGCAATTCGCGGCCCATCATATGCCCTACGGCGCGGGCCAGGTCGGGGTTCCAGGTGGCGGCCACGGCCATGGGGCTGGGCAGGGCCGCGGGAAAAGCCAGGGTGTCGTAAGGCACGCCATTGCCCAACTGTTCCACCCCGATGAGCAGGGGGACGAAAGGCTCGCTTCTTTCCCGATGGGGGGAGCGGACCTCCTGCGGTTTTTGCACATCGAAGGCCTGGCTTTGCAGTTTCCATACCAGGTCCACGACGCGGTCTCGTTCCAGGAGGGGTTCCTGTTCGGAAGGAAGCAACACCACCCCCGCCAGGGGCCAGGTTTTGAGCAGTTGCGCCAGAGGGGCTTCATCGTCCAACGTGGTTCCCGGGAGCGCCACCAGGAACAGTTGCGCGACTTGCTCCTCGGCCGGGGGCGTTGGCAGGGTTTCTTGCGGTGTGTGTGCCCCAGATAACGGCAACCCCAGCCCAAGACAGGCCAACCATATCACAAATACCCGGACCCACCTCCTCCCAAGGCCGAAGTCCCGGACCACTTTATCCTCCTTCCTCCGAGGGCATCCCGAGCGGAAAAAGACGGTCTTCCTCACAACGTGACGTTCTTCGGTGGCTTGAGGTGCCTTCCGTCCCTCGGTGACCACGGACGCCCTCATCCTGTTCCGGCGGCGACTTGATTGTACCAAATAAAACGCATCTTCTACGCTTGGTCAGGGGTTTCTTGCGGAGTGGGAGGGGTTTGCCCAAAAACCTGGTATAACAAGAGCGCAAGAGAGCGCTTCCTGAGCCGGATGACGAAAAACTTTCCCCAGGAGGAAGACGAATGCGGAAGCCTTTTGTTGCAGGCAACTGGAAAATGCACGGCACCGTGGAAGAAGCGCGGCATCGGGTATGGGACATGCTGCAGCCCCTTCAGGAAATCAACCAGGTGGAACGGGTTCTCTGTCCCCCTTTTACCGCTTTGCTGGCCGTGGCCAACATGCTCATGGGTACAGACATCGGCCTGGGCGCGCAGAACATGCACTGGGAAGAGGAGGGCGCGTACACCGGTGAAATCTCGCCCCGCATGGTGGCCGAGTTCGCCCGGTACGTCATCCTGGGCCATTCGGAACGGCGCAAGTTCTTTGGGGAAACCGACGAAACCGTGCGCAAGAAGGTACGCGCGGCCCTGGACCACGACCTGGTGCCCATCGTGTGCGTGGGCGAGACCATCGGCGAGCGGGAAACGGGCCTGACGGACCCGGTGGTGCAACGCCAGGTGCTGGCCGCCCTGGCCGACGTGCGGCCCGAGGAAGTCGCCCGGGTCATCATTGCGTACGAGCCGGTATGGGCCATCGGCACCGGCCTGACCCCCACCCCGGAGGAGGCCAACCGGGTGCACGGCCAGGTCATCCGCGCGGTGCTGGCCCGACGTTTCGGAGAGGAAGCCGCACAACAAGTTCGCATCCTGTACGGCGGCTCGGTGAAGCCCCACAACGCGGCAGGCTTCTTCGCCCAGCCCGACATCGACGGCGCGTTGGTGGGCGGCGCCAGCCTGATTCCCGAGGCCTTCGTGGCCATCGTGCGGGCCGCGGCTGAAGCCAAGGCGTGAGATAGACCACGTATGCTCCGACAAACTGCGACACACGTTGCGAACCTTCAGGGCGTTGCCGTAGGCGTTGGGGAAGGTGTGGGGGACGGAGAGGGCGTGGGCGTGGCTGCAGGATTCGTTGGCGTGGGCGTGGGTATAGAGGTCGGTGTGGACGAGGGCGTTAGGGTGCCCGTGGGGGTCAGGGTAAGTGTGGGCGTGGGCGTCGCTGTGGGCGTGGGCGTTGTTGTGGGCGTTGGGGTCGGTGTGGGAGTGGGTGTCGGTACGGCCAGGCGCACGGTGATGCCTTTTTCCGCATAGGACGGTTCCCGGCCCTCGATGCGCAAAACCAGGGTTACTTCCGGGGGAAAGGTTCCCCACTCCCACACATCCAGCAGGTTCCACTCGGCCAGCACATCGACGCTTTCTACCGGGGTTTCCCCCTGGGCAATCACGCCTTTCTGGTCGCCCGTTTCGTACCAAAGCACGAAACGCCGAAAGCCCTCGCCCGCGGCCACGCCCCGAATGGTGACGTTCGGCGTGGTAATGGTTGCGCCATCCGCGGGTTCCACGATGTCCACCCGGGGGCGGGGGTCGTCGGCCCGGCACTCCCGCTCCGGGTAGAAAATCAAGGGGTCGAAGCCCATCTTACGCGCCCACTGACGGCCTTCCTTGTCTTCCTCCAGCCAGCGTCGCGCCCAGGGGTCCGTCACCTTGATGACCATCCACTCGTCGGTGGTGAAATCCTGGCAGGCCTCGGAGGCCAAAAGCAGGGTCCAGGAATCCAGCAAGGGCCGTTGCCACAGGTCCTCTGAAGCGGGCAAGGGCGGCTGGTTGACCACGAACCACTCCTTCCGACGCTCCGGGCACCAGGGAGAAGGCTCCGTGCCCGAAATCGCGCAAATCTCCATCCGGGTGACCGCGTCGGGTGGGGTGAAGGGGGTGGCCTCCCCCACCAGGTAAGGGATGGCCATCTGCATGAGGCGGTTCCAGATGGGGCCGGCCCCGGTCACACCGCTGATGTTTTCCATGGGGGAATTGTCCGCGTTGCCCACCCACACACCTACCACCAGGTCTGGAGTGTAGCCGATGGTCCAGTTGTCCCGCCAGTCGTTGGTGGTGCCCGTCTTCACCGCGGCAGGGAAAGGAAGCCGCAGCACCGAGTTGGGGCCGAAGGCCCGCTTGCGCGCGTCGTTGTCGGCCAGGATGTCGCTGATGAGAAAGGCGTGGGCCGGCTGTACCACCAGGTCCCCAGGTGGGGGCGTGTACTGGTACACCACCTGGCCGTTGCGGTCTTCAATGCGCCAGATGGCCACCGGCGGCACGCGGCGTCCACCGTTGGCAAAGACCGCGTACGCGGCCGTCATTTCCAAAAGGGTGACCTCGCCGCCGCCCAGGGTCAGAGAAAGCCCGTAATCAGGGCGGTTGAGCGTGGTGATGCCCAGGCGACGCAGAAAGGCTATCAGGCCGTCCTCGTAAGGGGTGGCCGGGTCATCGTAAATTTTCACGAATTGGAGGGCCTTGACCGCGGGCACGTTGCGGGAATTCCCCAGCGCGTAGCGCACGGTGAGGGGACCCCAGAATTTGCCATCGTAGTTGACGGGCTTATAGGGCGGACGGGGGTCGTTGGGATCGCCGGAGGGCGGGAATTCCGAAGGCACGTCCCAAATCAAGGTGGCCGGGGTCCATCCCTTTTCAAAGGCCGCGGCATAGGTGAAGGGTTTGATGGCCGAGCCGGGCTGTCGGGGGGCCAGGGCCATGTTGACCTGACCGTCGATTTCTTCGTTGTAAAAGTCCGCGGAGCCCACCAGAGCCAGAATCTCCCCCGTAGAGGGCCGTATCATGACCACCGCGCCGTTGGTCAGGTGGTGCCTGGGACCAAGCCGCTCCACCTGTTCCCGCACCAGGTCCTGGGCCAGGGTTTGCAGTTTGGGGTCCAGGGTGGTGTAAACCGTGAGCCCGGCCCGGTACAGGGTCTGCGGCCCCAAGCGCTCCTCCAGCAGGCGACGGACAAAGGTCACCCAGTGGGGGAACTTCATGGGAATCTTGGGCGGCTTGAAGGGATAGTTTTCCAGTTCGGCCACCGCGCGGGCCACGTCCTCTTCGGTGACGCATACCCGTTGTTCGCTGTTGCTCACGTAGATGCACCCCTGCTCCTGGCTGGCAATGTACATCAAAGCCAGCACCTGGCGGGCGCGCTCCAGCGCGGCTTCCCGGTTGGTATACACGTCGTACAGGGCCGGGGCCTGGGGAAGCCCGGCCAGAAACGCGGCCTGGGCCAGGGTGAGTTGGTCCGCGGTGGTGCCGAAGTAGGTTTCGGCCGCGGCCTCTACACCGTAGGCCAGGTTTCCGTAGTACACCTCGTTCAGGTACAGTTCCAGGATGTCGTCCTTGGAGTATCGGCGGGAAATCTCCGCGGCCAGGATGATTTCCTTGATTTTTCGCTCGTAGGTTCGTTGGGTACGTTCCTCTGGGGAAAGGAGCAACATGCGCGCCAATTGTTGGGGAATGGTGGACGCGCCGGTCACGATGCGCCCCGCGGTGTAGTTGGCCCACAAGGCCCGCAGGATGGCGATGGGGTCGAACCCCGGATGCTTGTAGAAGTTGGCGTCCTCGGTGGCGATGGTGGCCGCTACCAGGTAGGGGGAAATTTCCTTCAGAGGCCGATAGCGCCGACGTCCGGCCTTGGGGTCCAGAATCTCGTACAGCAATTCGCCGTTGCGGTCCAGGATGCGGGTGGTCTCGAAGGTAGAAGCCCGGGCCTTCAAATCGTCCACCGGGGGCAGGGTGGCCAGGATGGTCCGATACTGGTACACTCCCCAGGCGGCCACACCCCCCATGACCAACACGACCAGAATGGCCACCACCAGACAGCCTCGTAAAAAGCAGCCCAGGCCATAGCGCCAAAACCGTGCGGCCCTGGCAAAGAAGGCGCGCGCGGAGGGCGGCCGTGGAGGCGAGGGCGGAGAGACAGGTGTGCCCCTCCCTTTGGCCAAAGGCCGGGCGCGAACGCCTTGTTCCGGCCGGGGGAACCCTCGCGGATCCAGACGTTGAGGCGGTCGCACCGGAGGCGTTTCCCGCGAGGACGTAGGGGTGGGGTCGTCGGGAGGGGGTGTCGAGTCGTTGGGTTGCGAGGCAGGATTTTGCGATTCGTCCCGCCAGGGAAGGGGAGGGAACATTATGCCTCCGCATCTTCGGACTGGGGCCGTGCGGCCACCAGCACCGTCCATGTGCCTCGAATCACGGTTTCGCCCCGCTGGT